>JBJKRX010000078.1:0-19385 GCA_046704425.1 Nitrospirota bacterium | reverse complement strand
TTCTGGTACTGCTTGATGAGGGCGTTCCGCGGACGCGTTAGGATATCGATGAGCGCGGCCTCGTCCAGCTCGTCGAGGGTGGCCGTAACGGGCATGCGGCCGATGAACTCGGGGATGAGCCCGTATTTGAGCAGATCGCCCGGCTGCAGGCTGAGGAACGTTTCCGACAGTTTGCGCTCGTGTTTGCTGCGGACCTCGGCGCCGAAACCGAGGGTCTTCGTGCCGATGCGCTGTTCGATGATGGATTCCAGGCCCACGAAGGCGCCGCCGCAGATGAACAGGATGTTCTTGGTGTCCACCTGGATGAATTCCTGGTGCGGGTGCTTGCGTCCCCCCTGCGGGGGCACGCTCGCCACCGTACCCTCCATCAGCTTCAGGAGCGCCTGCTGCACGCCCTCGCCCGAGACGTCCCGGGTGATCGACGGGCTTTCCAGCTTGCGGCTGATCTTGTCGATCTCGTCGATATACACGATCCCGCGCTGGGCGCGCTCCACGTCGTAGTTCGCGTTCTGGAGCAGCTTGAGGATGATGTTCTCCACGTCCTCGCCCACGTATCCCGCTTCCGTCAGGGTCGTGGCGTCGGCGATCGTGAACGGCACATCCAGGATCCGCGCCAGCGTCTGGGCGAGCAGGGTCTTGCCCGTGCCCGTCGGGCCGATCAGGAGGATGTTGCTTTTCTGGAGCTCCACCTCGTCGCCCAGTTCCTGTTGCACGCCGATGCGCTTGTAGTGGTTGTGCACGGCCACGGAAAGGATCTTCTTGGCCCGGTCCTGGCCGATGACGTAGTCGTCCAGGGATCGCTTGATCTCCGACGGTTTCGGCAGGCGGGGGATCTTCGCCTCCTTGGCCTCTTCCCACTCCTCGGCGATGATCTCGTTGCACAGGTCCACGCACTCGTTGCAGATGAAGACCGACGGTCCGGCGATGAGCTTCTTGACCTCATCCTGGCCCTTGCCGCAGAACGAGCACTTGAGGGGGGGCTGCTCTTCTTTTTTCTCTTTCTCCGTCATGGCGCTACTTCTCCTTGGCGCTGCGCACCTTGGTGATCACCTCGTCGATGAGCCCGTATGCCTTCGCGTCGCCGCCGGACATGAAGAAATCGCGCTCCGTGTCCGCCGCGATCTTTTCGAGCGGCTGTCCGGTATGGCGTGCAAGGATATCGTTCAGCGTGTCCTTCATCTTCAGGATTTCCTTGGCGTGGATCTCGATGTCCGTGGCCTGGCCCTGAAAGCCCCCGATGGGCTGGTGGATCATGATCCGCGAATGGGGCAGCGAAAACCGCTTCCCCTTCGTGCCCGAGGCCAAAAGCAGGGCGCCCATGCTCGCGGCCTGGCCGATGCAGATGGTCGAGACCGGCGATTTGAGATAGTTCATCGTGTCGTAGATGGCGAGTCCCGCCGTCACGATGCCGCCGGGCGAGTTCAGATACAGGTAGATGTCCTTGTCGGGGTCCTCGGCGTCCAGGAACAGGAGCTGCGCAATGACCGTATTCGCAACGATGTCGTCGATGGCGGTGCCGAGAAAAATGATCCGGTCCTTGAGCAGCCGCGAATAGATGTCATAGGCGCGTTCGCCGCGGCTCGTTTGTTCCACTACGATCGGGATGAGAGACATGATGGCTCCTTAAAAGGGTTCTCTTCGATTCAATTATACCTCTTCTTCGCGCGCGTTAGCAAGAGCGACAGGGTCTTTTCCCGCTCCAGGGACGCCCGCAGGCCTTCCAGACCGCCCTCCTGCGACTCGTAGTGCTTCCGCACCGCATCCGGCGTCTGTCCCGCGCTGCGCGCCAGGGAAGCGATCGTGCTGTTGAGCTCGGCGTCGGGCACTTCCACCTTCTCTTTTTCCGCGATCGCGTCGAGCAGCAGCATCCCCTTGACGCGCTTCTCCGCAAGGGGGGCGTTCTCGGTCCGGAACGCCTTGAGGTCGAACGAGGACACGTCCGTGCCGCCGCGGGCGAGACGCGTCAGGTGCGAGCGCGCCATAGACTGGATCTCGCGCTCCACCATGCCCGGCGGCACGGCGAAGGTATGGGCGTCGACCAGCGTGGACAAGAGCTCCTCGCGCTGCGCGGACGCCTGCTCGTTCTTCTTTCGGATCTCGATGTCCTTCGTGATCCCCTGCTTCAGTTCGTCCAAGGTCTTGTCGTTGCCGATGTTCTTGGCGAAGTCGTCGTTCAGCTCCGGGAGCACCTTCTTCTTGATCTCCTTCAGGGTGACCGTAAACGACGCATCCTTTCCCGCCAGCTCCGTGTTCTCGTAGTCCGCCGGGAACACGAGGTTGATCTGCCGGGTCTCGCCGCGGTTCATGCCGGTGATCTGCTCCTCGAAACCGGGGATGAGGGTGTTCGCGCCCAGCGAGAGCATATAGTCCGTCGCCTTTGCGCCCGCGATCGGCTTGTCCTCGCGAAAGCCCTCGAAATCGATGATCGCCGTGTCGTTCGTCTGCAGCGGCCTTCCTTCCACCACCTCGAGCTCGGCATAGAGTTCCCGCAGCCGCTCAAGGGTCTGGTTCACGTCTTCCTCGGTGACCGTCGTCGGTTCTTCCTTCACCTCGACCCCGTCGTAGGTCCCGAGCTGGATATCCGGCCGCACCTCGACCGTGGCCGTAAAAGTGAGCGGCGAGCCCTTGGCAAGCGACGAGAGGTCGTCGATCTGGGGCATCTCGACGGGGTTCAGCTTGTGCTCCTGCACCGCGAGCAGATAGTGCTCGGTCACGAGCCGCTGCAGCACCTCGTTCCGCACCTCTTCGCCGTAGCGCTTCTCGACGATGTGCTTCGGCGCCTTGCCGGGCCGGAACCCCGGGATCTTCGCCTTTCGTGCGACGTCGCCGATGGCCTTGTCCAGCTCGCGGGTCACGGAATCCGGAGCGACCTCGATGCTCAGCTTTTTCTTTACCGCACTGATGTCTTCGACTGCCGATTTCATGGGTCTACCGCCTTCTGGTAGGGATAGGGCCGCGGGACCGGTGCCGCGCTGCCCCGTGTGATCGATGCCCTTCGTGTTTTCCCGTGGTCCCGGCAGCCGGAGAATGGTGCGAGAGGGGGGACTTGAACCCCCACGGTCACCCACCGGATTCTAAGTCCGGCGCGTCTGCCAGTTCCGCCACTCTCGCGACCGGGCAGGAACCAAGGGGAAAACAGAGAGAGCAGTGAGCGCTGTGCAGCATCCCGCGTTCCGGATCCCTGCCCAATACCCACTGCTCCCGGTTTATGGTATGGTGAGCCGTGGAGGGATCGAACCTCCGACCCGCTGATTAAGAGTCAGCTGCTCTACCAGCTGAGCTAACGGCCCGTAAAGAATGAAAATACCGACTGCGAAGAGGGTTTATTATACTGAGCCAGCCCGAAGGATGCAACAGAAAACTGAGCCGCCGGACGTGATCGTCCATCGTCCCGCGTCCATCGTGTTTCGGTTGAAAAAATATGGTGCGCCCGGCGCGATTCGAACGCGCGGCCTTTGGCTTCGGAGGCCAACGCTCTATCCAACTGAGCTACGGGCGCGCTTCCGACCGAGAAACGAGGGAAGAAGGACGAGTGCGGCATTCCCCCTCTTTTCCTTAATTCTTCCTTCTCACTTCTTCCTTGTTTTATCCTGGCGCGCCCGGCAGGACTCGAACCTGCGGCCTACGGATTCGAAGTCCGCCGCTCTATCCAGCTGAGCTACGGGCGCGAGAAAAAAACCGATGGACGGGAAACGACACCCTTCCATCCATCGGCCGTTCGAACATGGGGTGAGCGACGGGGCTCGAACCCGCGGCCACAAGGGCCACAACCTTGTGCTCTACCAACTGAGCTACGCCCACCGTATAAGAGCCAACAGCGTACGTCGTGTTACAGTCGCGTATAGTACCTGATTCGAATGTTTATTTCTATGCTTTTTTCACCGTCTGATCGTGCGATTCTAAAAAATTTATTGGCGCGCCTGAAGGGATTCGAACCCGCTTGCCCGTCGCCCGTAAAGGGCTCCCCAGAGGGGGCCCGCCCCCTCTGGGATCTCCCCCGAAGCTCAGGGGAATCCTTCCCCTGAAACCCCTTGGTCAGGGGTTCTCCTGCGCATCCCTGCTGTCTTGTGTTCGTCCGCCCTGATCGTGCACTTCGCTAAGATCTATTGGCGCGCCTGAAGGGATTCGAACCCCTGACCCACAGCTTAGAAGGCTGTTGCTCTATCCGACTGAGCTACAGGCGCAGATGAGACGAACGTCCGAAGAATGGTCGGGGCGAGAGGATTTGAACCTCCGACTTTCTGCTCCCAAAGCAGACGCGCTACCGGGCTGCGCCACGCCCCGTACAACCGCTGCAGACATTTTTGCCACGCTTGCCGGGCCCGAAGGGCGCCCGGCTGTCCTATCATACTGGCCCTTCCCTGCCTTGTCAAGCCGCTTCACGAGCAGTCGTCTCCCGATTTTTTCTTGAAATACCCGGGAGTTTATACTATCATATTTTCTTATGGAAGAGCGGATCGGTTCGGTCATCAAGTTCTTCGAGAAAACCTCCCTTGCCGCCGTAAAGCTCGACTTCGGCGACCTTGCCGTCGGCGACACGATCCACGTCAAGGGCGCGGAAACGGACTTTGCGCAGACGATCGCAGTCATGGAATTCGACCATAAGCCCGTGGAGAAGGCCGCGCGCGGTCAGTTCACCGGCATCAAGCTCGAACAACCCGCCAAGCCCTTCGACCTCGTCTACAAGGTCACCGGCTGATCGCGCCCGCCATGCTCAGGTACCTCCTCAAACGCACGTTCCTCATGATCCCCATCCTGATCGGCATCACGGCGCTTTCGTACGGGGTCATGCGGCTCGCGCCCGGCGGGCCCGCCGAGGCGCAGATGGACTTTTCCGCCAAGGTGTCGGCCGAGGCGCGGGCGCGGCTCCAGCAGCTCTACGGCGCGGACCAGCCGTTCTATAAGCAGTACGCCACCTGGCTCACGAAGTTCGTGACCCTGGACTTCGGCAGGGCCTTTGCCGACGGGCGGAAGGTCAAGGACAAGATCCTCGAACGGCTCCCGATCACGCTCACCATCAACCTCCTTGCCATGGGGATCGTGCTGTTGATCGCCCTCCCCATCGGGATACTGTCCGCCACGCGCCAGTATTCCCTGCTCGACCGGCTCTCCACGATCTTCGTCTTCGTCGGCTTTTCCACGCCCTCTTTCTGGCTCGCGCTCCTGCTCATCTATCTGTTCGGGGTCCAGTGGGGCATTCTCCCCATATCCGGGGTCCAGAGCCTCGATGCATCCGGCCTGTCCTTTGCGGTTCGGCTCTCGGACTGGTCCGCCCACCTGGTCCTGCCCGTGCTCGTTTCTGCCTTCGGCGGTCTGGCCGGGCTGTCCCGGTACATGCGGAACAACATGCTCGAGGTCATGCGTCAGGATTATATCCGGACCGCTCGTGCAAAGGGGCTCCCCGAGAGGACGGTCGTGTACAAACACGCGCTCCGCAACGCCCTCATGCCCGTCATCACCATCCTCGGGCTCTCGATCCCCGGCCTCATCGGCGGAAGCGTGATCCTCGAGACGGTCTTCGGCATCCCCGGCATGGGCCAGCTCATGTTCCAGGCGGTGCTGTCGCGGGACTACAACGTGGCCATGGGCATCCTGGCGCCCGCCGCAGCCCTGACCATGCTCGGCAATTTCCTGGCCGACGTGGCCTACGCGTTCACGGACCCCCGGGTCAGGCTGCAATGAGCCCCGGGACTGCACGAAGGAGACGGAAATAGTGATGCGCAACGCGGGCGAATCCTATCTTTCGCGGACCTTGGCCACCCTGTTCCGGAACCGCCTGGCAGTTGCCGGCGGCATCCTGGTGCTGCTCGTCTTCGTCCTCTCGATCGGCGCGCCGCTTTTGGCCCCCTATGATCCCTCCGCCATCGACATCAAGCAGATCCTCGTGGGCCCCTGCCGCGCTCACCTCCTCGGCACCGACGACCTCGGGAGGGACGTGCTCACCCGCATGCTCTGGGGAGGGAGGGTCTCCCTCGAGGTCGGGTTCGTTGCGGTCGGGATCGCCACGCTCTGCGGCGTGGTCCTCGGATCGCTCGCGGGCTACTACGGCGGCTGGGTGGACAGCCTCATCATGCGCGCCGTGGACGTGATGCTGAGCATCCCCACGATCTTCCTGGTGCTCGCCGTGATCGCCGTGCTCGCGCCGAGCATCGTCAACATCATGATCGTGATCGGCCTGACGAGTTGGATGGAGCCCGCGCGACTCATCCGCGCCGAGTTCATCTCGCTCAAGGAGCGCGATTTCGTGATCGCCGCCCGGGCCCTGGGCGCCGGGGACGTTCGGATCATCCTGCGCCACGTGCTCCCGAACGGCCTGTCGCCCATCTTCGTCTCGGCCACCCTCGGCGTCGGCGGGGCGATCCTGATCGAATCGGCCTTGAGCTTTCTCGGGCTCGGGGTCCAGCCGCCCACGCCCTCCTGGGGCAGCCTGCTCGCCGCGGGCAAGGACAACATCTCGATCGCCTGGTGGCTCTCGGCCTTCCCGGGACTCGCCATCCTGATCACCGTACTCGGGTACAACCTCCTCGGCGAGGGCATCCGGGACGCCCTTGATCCCCGGCAGCAGGAATGACCCGAACCCGCCGCAGACCTGCTTGACGGCCAAAATAATCGTATGGTATACTGACGCGATTTTGGAACAAAAGAGCGTTCTCGCCGGCGCGGAAAAGACCGTTCAGCGCTGTGCGATACAGGAGCAAGTGCAATGAACTCCCGCTTGGCCGCGGTCATCCCCTGCTACAATGAAGAGCTCACGGTCGCGAAGGTCATCGCCGACATCCGGGCCGTTGTGCCCGAGGCCGTCGTCTACGTCTTCGACAACAACTCCACGGACCGGACCGCGGAGATCGCCGCGCGCAGCGGGGCGCAGGTCCATCGGGAAAAGCGGCAGGGCAAGGGGTTCGTCCTGCAGTCCATGTTCGCGAAGATCGACGCGGACATCTACCTCATGGTCGACGGCGACGACACCTACGACCTCTCCCGGGTCGCGGAACTGATCGACCTCGTCCGTCGCGACGAAGCGGACATGGTCGTCGGCACCCGCTTGAAGGCCTACAGCGCGCGGTCCTTCCGGCCGTTCCACTCCTTCGGAAACAAGCTGGTGCGGGGTCTCGTCAACCGGCTGTTCGGCGCCAGGCTGCAGGACATCATGTCGGGCCTCCGGATCATGAACCGGACCTTCGTGAAGAATATCAATCTTTCCGCCACGGGTTTCGAGGTGGAAACGGAGCTTACCATCAAGGCGCTGAAGTACAACTTCGTCATCAAGGAAGAGGACATCCGGTACCGCGAGCGGCCGCCAGGGAGCGTCTCGAAGCTCAACACGCTGAACGACGGGTTCCTGGTCCTGAAGACCATCGTCATGATCTTCAAGGACTACAAGCCGCTTCTCTTCTTTTCCTCCATGGCGCTGTTCTTCCTGGCCGTCTCGCTGCTCTCCGGCTCCGTCGTGATCCAGGAGTTCATCGAGACGCGGTTCATCACCCACGTGCCGCTCGCCATCTTCGCCTCCGGCGCGATGGTCCTCTCGCTGCTCTTCTTCATGACCGGCGTGATCGCGGACTCCGTCAACCGGCGGTTCGACGAGCTGTACAACTTCATCCGGAACAAGGGCTGAGGCAATGGCGAGCTCGCTGGCGGAGAGATGGACGGCCCTGGACGGCCTGATCCAGCGCCTGCGCTACCGGCAGGTGGTGCGGCACATCCCCGCGGGGAGCGTCGTGGCGGACCTGGGCTGCGGGGACGGGGACTTCCTGCGCCACCTGCGCGGGCGCATCGCCGCCGGGATCGGCATCGACGGCCGCATCGACAACGGGCAGAGCGGCCCGGCGCTCACCTTCCTGATCGGCGATCTCGATACCCAACTCCCATTGCCCGATGCAAGCGTCGACGTGGCGACCGCGCTCGCGGTCCTGGAGCATCTGCGGCAACCGGAGCGGTTCCTCGGAGAGATGCGCAGGGTCCTGAAGCCGGGGGGACGATGCATCCTGACCACGCCTGCGCCCTCGGCAAAGCCCGTCCTGGAGTTCCTGGCGTACCGCCTCCGGATCATATCCGAAAAGGACGTGCGGGACCATAAGCAGTACTTTTCCCGTCCGGAACTGGCACGGCTGTTCAGCGGGTTCCGGGATGTGGCCCTGCGCCGCTTTCAATGCGGCCTGAACAGCCTCATCATCGCCGTCAAATAACGCGGCGCGATCGCCGCAGCAAAGGGAGCAGGGCATGAGCACGGACAAACGATTCGCCCGCTGGGCGGCGCTCCTGGCGTTCGCCGTCATCCTCACCTACGCCAATCACTTCACCAACGACTTCCACTTCGACGACTTCCATACCATCGTCGACAATATCTATATCAGGGATATCGGCAACGTTCCCTCCTTCTTCCTGGACGCCACGAAATCCACCGCCCTGCCCGCCAACCAGGCGTACCGTCCCATCGTCACGTCGATGACCGCCTTCGAGTACTGGCTCGGACACGGCCTCTATCCCGTCAGCTTTCATGCGACGATCTTCGCCCTGTTCCTGCTCCAAGGCGTGCTCATGTATTTTCTGTACCTCAAACTGTTCGATCTTGCGCTCCCGCAGGAACGAAACCGATACGTCGCGCTCGTCGCGGTCGGCTGGTACATGCTGCATCCCGCGAACGCCGAAACGATCAACTATATCCTGGCGCAATCGGACTCCATCTCGACCCTCTTCGTCGTCCTCGCCTTCGTCCTGTTCCTGTACTCCGCCCGCGCCCGGAGACAGTACCTCTACCTGATCCCCGTGGCCCTGGGGGGGCTCACCAAGCCGACTGCGGTCATGTTCGCCCCCCTGCTCCTGGCCTACGTCCTGGTCTATGAACAGCAGGTGGGACTGCCCGAGATCGCCGGGACGGGGAGGACGCGCCGGACGGTGTTTGCCCTCAAAACGACCGCCGTCGCGTTCCTGTTCTGCGCCCTGCTGTTCGGCTTCCTCCGGCACATGGACTCCCCCACCTGGGTCTTCGGCGGCACGTCGCGCTTCCGGTATTTGATCACGCAGCCCTTCGTGCTCCTGCATTACTTCACCACCTTCTTCCTTCCCCTCCACCTGAGCGCGGACACGGACTGGACGACGCTGACGTCCGTGCTGGACGTGCGGTTCTTCATCGGCATGCTCTTCGTCATCCTGCTTTTCCTCGCCGCCCTCGTTGCGACGCGGCAGCGGCGATACTTTCCCATCGCCTTCGGCATCTTCTGGTTCTTCCTCGCCCTGGCCCCGACCTCCACGATCATCCCGCTCGCCGAGGTGACGAACGACCATCGGATGTTCTACCCCTTCGTGGGCCTGACCATGAGCGTGGTCTGGGCCCTCTCCCTCCTGCTCGACAAGCTGCGCTCCGCGCGCCCCGAAACGCCGCTTTTCTCCCGCGCCGTGGTCATCGTGATCGTCCTGGCGCTCACGGCCTACGCCTACGGCACGGTCCGGCGCAATGCGGTATGGCACACCGAGGCATCGCTCTGGCGCGACGTGACGCTCAAAAGCCCGAAAAACCCGCGGGGGCTCATGAACTACGGCCTTGCCCTCATGGGGAAAAGCGATTATGCCGGAGCGGAATCGTACTTTATCCGCGCCCTGCGCCTCGCCCCCGACTACTCCTACCTCTTCATCAACCTGGGCATCGTGGCGAACAAAACCGGGCGGTTGGCGGAAGCGGAGCAGTATTATCAAAAAGGCATCACCGCCGATCCGACAAATCCCAGCTGCTATTACTTCTACGGGCTCTTTCTCCGGGACCATGGCCGTTCCCGCGAGGCGATCTGGAACTTCCGGAAGACCCTGCAACTGGCGCCTGCGCACCTGGACGCCCGGCACGCATTGCTCAAGACCTACGAAAACCTGCACGAGACGGACAAGGTGCGGAAATTGGCGGAAGAGACGCTGCGGATCGCGCCGAACGACCGGATCGCCGCGGCCGCGCTCGCCGCAACGGGGCCACGGGGAGGCGAATGACGCTCCACGACAGCGCATAAAAAAATCCGTGGGAGTATCCCACGGATTCGAAGAGAACCCCTGCTGGGGGCTTCAATCTGCACGGCAGGGCAGGCATGACCTGCCTTCCTTATTTTGTACGACAGGAGGCCTGCGGAGTGCCTGCCTCCGTCCCCGCTCCCCCCGCTTGGTCCGCCGCATACCACTTCTGCTCCCATATCTTCAGAAGCTCATCGAGCTTCAGACACAGCGCGGTGGTGTCGATCGAAAGTTTCCTCACGCCGGCAGTCGCATCGATGATGTCTTTGATGTTCTCCTGAATTTCCCTTCTCCGCGATGCGTCCTTGTCCAGCCGCCACAGGCCTTTCCGGATGTCCCTGATCTGCCGTTCCTCGTATCTCGATCCCGTGATGCCGTTCAGGTCGTTGAGGATGTCCTGGAGAAGATCGGCGGAGCTGTTCGGCACCGTGAGTGTCAGCGCGTACTCCCCGTACGGCCGGTAGGCGCCGTTGTTGCTGTAGAGGAGGTCGGTCTTTGCCGTATAGGCTCCGCTCACGTCAGGCAGATCCAGGGAATATCCGAAGACGGCGGTGTCCCCTGACAGGAGTGATGTGAGCCAGGAAATGACGCCGTCCTTCTGCTTGGCCTGCGGCGTGATCGTATCGGCCGTGGCATAATCCGGCAGGGTCTCGACCACCTTTACCGCAACCGGCTCCGTGTCGTTCTTGAGGGTGATCGTGATGGGGACGCTGTCCAGTGCCCGCACATAATGCTCGGCGGGGCGTATGTAGTTGAGGCCGTTTATGAGGAGGGCCGCCGCCTGTGCCTGATCGGGGCATGCGAGCAAATCAAAGAGATACACCAGCGCCCTCCCCCTTCCGTACTGATTAAAGACGATGGCAGGATACCGTGCGCCCCGCTTGTCGCGATGGTCCTGACATTGTTTCGCCTTCAGGATATCTCCCTCGTCCCTGCCGGCATCCGTATCGGTGACGGTGCCGAAGATCTGGGCCGTGGTCGCGGTCGTGGTCGAAACGATGTCTTTCCCGAGGATCGCAAGCGTCCCTGCGTTGCTGAGCGGGCTGTCCGCAAGCTGTACGGTGAAATCGCGGTTGGTGGTCAATCCGGCGGACGTAATGCCGAAGACATCGTCGAGCGCCGGATTGCCGGGTATCGTCTGGACGGACAACACCCCGTCGCCGTAGTTGATCGTTTCGCGCAATTCGGCGTTCAGGTCTTCATCGTCGTAATCCACGAGAAGGTAGGCGTTGTATCTCCCGGACCGGAACCGGGCGGCGAAGTCATCACCGTCTTCAGCAAGGGTATAGGAGATGCCGGCATTGGCAAGGATCCGGCCCACCAGGGCGGATTGCGACACGCAGCGTGGTGCCCCCTGCTTCCCTCCCGACTGCTTCCCCTTCGAGGAAGGCGAGCTGGCCTTGCCGGCTTCCTGCTTCTCCCGGGCAAGGATGTCGTCACAATCGTGCTCCGGAGCGACGCCCACCAGGACGTTCAGGGAGGTGTCGATTTTCTTCGTTACCCCGATGACAATAAGCCGCACGGTGACGGATCCGGCTGTTTCCTCGTTCAGGACGTTATCCGTCGATTTGTACGTAATGACGTACGTGCCTGCCTGCATCCTGGCAAGATTGAAGCTGCCCGTGTAGGTCTGCCATGCGCCGTCGTTGATGCGATAGGTCGTGGCTTGCACCCCCGACAAGGCGTCCGATGCGGCCAGGGTAAAGAACGTCGCAGGCGAAACGGTGTTGACCACGCCGCCGGCCAAGGGGTCCGATGCGCTGATCGTCGTCTGCGGCGGCGTGGTGTCCACGATCACGGAGAGGGTCTTCACTGCCTCCGCATTCACCACGTGATCCTTGCTGTAGTAGTCGATCGTATGCGCCCCCTCCCCTGCAACGGTGAACGATGCAGCGGACGTCCAAGCGCCATTGTCGATCCGGTATTCGGTCGCGGCCACGCCGGACAGGCTGTCCGTTGCACTGAGGGTGAAGGTCGTACTGCTCGTTGCGTACAGCTTCCCGTCCGCCGCCGCATACTTCGGATCTCCGGTCGTGAGCGTCGTGACCGGCGGCGTGGCGTCCACAATGACCGCGAGGCTCTTCGCCGTCTCGTAGTTCCCGCCGCCGTCCACACTGCGGTACTCGACCAAGTGGCTGCCTTCGGCGGATATCGTGAAGGGCGCATAGACTGTCCACGCGCCGCTGTCGATCCGATATTCGGTTTTCGCCACGCCGGTCATATCGTCCGTCGCGCCCAGCGTGATATTCGTTGTTGGGGCAATGAATACCTTCCCCGTTGCCTGATACTGCGGCGTCCCGAGGGTAATGGTGGTCACCGGCGGGGTCATGTCCGCCTGGACCGTGATCCCGACGGAGAGCGGGGCGCTCATGTTTCCCGATCTGTCCGTGGCCCGGAAATGCACGATATGATTCCCGGTGTCCGTGAGCGCCGGATTCCATGTTGTCGCATACCGGTTCTGGGCCTGATCCGCCAGGGGAAGCAAGCTCCACGGCCCGTTGTCGATCTGGTATTCGACCGTGGCGACGCCCGAGGCATTGTCGGTCGCAAAGACCGAGAGGGGCACCCCCGAGGTAAACGTGGCATTCGACAGGGGCTGCACAACCGTCACCGACGGCGGCGTCAGATCCTTTATCGTAAACGACGCGATTGCAATGTTCTTCGTCGTATCCGGCGAGAGGAGCTGCAGGAGCGCCGTGTAGGTCTTCAGCTTGTATCCGTCCGTGTTCAGCGCGACCTGGCCGGTTTGACCGGTGTTTGCGGCGAGATCCATATGCTGATCCTGGGTCAGAACAACGGTCTGGGAATCCGGGTCGATGATCGACACCCGTGCCGTATACCCCAGGGCGTCGGCATTCCCGGCGTTGGAAACCGTAAACATGAGCTGTCCCGTATTGCCCACGGGAACGATCGACGGCGACACCGAGACCGCGCCGGTCAGAACGAGCACCTTGTTGATCGTAAAGGACGCCGATTGGGTGATCGGCGGACCTCCGTTGAACGCCACGCTGACCGTGACCGTGTATTCGCCGGGTGCCGTGAGGCCCGTATTCCAGAGGGAAGTCAGGGCAAGGGATGCGCCGGGCAGGAGACTGGACGCGGACTGCACATCGGCGGCAAGCGGTGCTCCCGTCGCGTCGGCGATCGATACGGTCGCCTGGAGCGACGGGAGCATGCCGTTTGTCCCGATGTTCGCGATCGAGAAACGGGTCGTGACATTTTCGCCCGGTCCGTACGACTGTTTATCGGTTGCCACGCTCAGGCCGACGGCGGCATCGGACAGAATGGTGAAGGGAGTCGTATTTTCCGCAAGGACGCCTCCGCCGGCGTCCTTCAGGACCGCGTGGACCACATAGGGGCCGGCATAGGTGGAACCCGTGTTCCAGGCGTAGGTCTGGGTCGATTGACTTCCATAGGCGACAGCGAAGGTTCGCGGGTCGAATGCCGCGACCACGTTCCCGTCGGGGTCTTCGATCTGGACGTTCAGCACCCCGTTCTCGGCCGGTCCCGTGTTCCAGATCGTCACGGTGATGTTGGCGTCCTGGCTGCTGGTGTACTGCAGGGAATCCAGGTCGGTGTTCATTGCCGTTCCGACATGGTCCGCCACATAGAAGTCCTTGATCGCCATGTTGTTGGTCTCGTTCGTCTCGGCGATCGTATCGTACGGATCGACGACTACGATAATCCGGTTGGCGCCGGTCTTCCCCGTGCTGTCCCACGTGGCCGTGACGAGCTCCGAGGACCCGGCCGCAATGGTCGGGATCGTTTCCGAGGCGAGCAGATCCACCTGCCCGAGCGCGTTCCAGGCATAGACATCCACTGCCACGTTCGCGACGTCGACCTGGCTCGTATTGGCAACCACGGCATTGATGGCCATTTGCTGCCCCGCGATGGGATACGGCGGGTAGAGGTAGACATCGTCCGCGGATACGGCGAGATCGGGCGTTCTGCTCGTATCGTACGCAACCGCTATGGGATCGGAAGGATCGCTGCGGTCGCCCGCCGCATCGGAGGCAACTGCGGTAAAGACGTTCTCGCCCGGTTCGAGCGCTACGCCCTTGAACGCGAAGTATCCCGTTTGCTCGCTCACGATATAGGCGGTAAAGTCCCCCTGGTCGTCTTGATCAAGATAGAAGGCTTCCCCTGCCGCTATGCTGCCTGCCGCCCAGACGTTTTGCAGTTCGGGCATGATCTGCGTCGGTTGCTGCTGTCCGTTGATTGCCGCTTGCCAAAACGTCTCCCGGGAGGTTGCCTCGTCCCATTGGTCGAAAATGACCGATTGGCCGTCAGCCGACCAGAAGACAAAATACGGTTCTTCGCCCGAGCCCGGGATCGTTATCTGCGAGCCGTCTGCCGCATGCGCGACGCGGACCTCGCCCATGCCGTTTTGGTACGGGATGAAGGCGAGATTGCGCCCGTCAAAGGACCACATAAACCAGTAGAAATCAGCGCCGCTGTCCACGAGCGAGCCGGTCTGGTTCGTCAGGTCGTAGAGCGAAAGGCCGTCGGCATCGGTATAGGCGAGGGATTTCCCGTCGGGCGAGAACGCTACGGTATACGCGGTGTCCGAATCGACAACCTGGGTCATGGTCCCGGTCGTCATGTCCATGATCCAGACGCCCGGAGCCGCGCCTCCCGCTTTGGCAAATGCCAAACGGGAGCCGTCCGGCGACCAGGAAGGGCTGTCTTCCTCTTCGTCGTCCGCGGCCGGCACCAGGCTGGCGGTGCCCGTCGTTACGTCATAGATGCCGATGCGGTAATTCCCCGCGTCATCGGTAAGATCGTAGGCGAGCTTTGTCCCGTCGGGAGACCAGGCAAGCATATAGCACTCCGGCGCCGATGCCGCCTGCGTCACCGAGCCGGTCACGAGCGAGAGCAGCATGAGGGAATCGTCCTGGGTATAGGCGAGCGTATTCCCGTAGGGCGACAGGGACGCTGCATTGCCGTCGAAGTCGACCGGCAGGCTCTGGACCGCGTCCCTGCGCTGCGCCGCGGCGCGGCCGACGAAGTCCCCGTTCTGGAAAAGGTCCACGGCCGCGTCCGGGTCGGCGGTGCCCGACACCTCGGTCGTAGGCGTCTGCAGGGTGATCGGGAGGGCCGCCGAGGTCGGAAGCATGATGACCGGCCTTGTCGGGACCGCTGCGCTCAGGGGAGTGCCCGATGCCTCGTTCGAATCCGCGCTCTCGTTCCCGACGGCGTCGACGGCCCGTACAACGTAATAGTAGAGCGTGCCGCTTACGAGGCCGGTATCGAGATAGTTCGTTTCGCCCAGGAGGTCGGTGTTGACCTTGTCATAGGGCCCCCCGGAGGTAAGGCCCCGGTACAGATTATAGCCTGTCGCCGGGTTTCCGACGGAGGTCCACGTTGCGCTTACCTCGCCCGCCGGCAGGGGGGTGACGGCCAGCACGGGCGCCGAAGGCGTTGCCGCGCTGACCACGGCCTCCGCAGATGACGACGGGAGGCTCTCGAAGGCGTACTGATCCACTGCCGTAACCGTATAGCGGCACTGCTGGTTCGGCAACCCGGGGTCGTCATAGGCAGGCTGGGCGTCGTGCGGCAGCAGGTTGTCCTGCGTCAGATCGACCTCGGCGAGGCGCACCTGTTTCGCGCTGTTCACGTCCGTCGAGTCGGTTATGAGGATCCGGACCCGGTCGGTCCGGTACGACGGGCTGAAGTCGAAGCTGTCGTCCGCGACGCTGTTGGCCGTCACCGTTGCCTGCGTGATCCACGCGTAGCCGGACCAGACCTGTATCGCGAAGTCTTTCCCGGCGTAGAGCTGCGCATTTCCCGAGCCGTCGACCTCAGTACCCCAGTGGACCTCCATATGGCTGATCAGCTCGGGCTCCGGCAGGTCCGCTTCCCACCATGCGGGACTGGAGGCGCTCGTGCCGTCCTGGGGCATCCAGAAGCTCGCGAGCGAGGCATCCGCGGCCAGCTCCGGCGCAGAGAGCGAGGGATCAGAGGAAGAGGACGCGGTGAAGGTCGCCTGGGAAAGCGGAACAGGCCCTGATTTGTTCTGCTTCACGCCGTCGCGGTACACATTGTATCCCAGCACGTCGGGCTCGGGGTTCGGGTCCCACGTAAGACGGACATCCTGCCCGTTGACAGAAGCCGCCACGCCGGTAGGCGCGCCGGGCGCAGTATCGTATACCACGACCACGGGCTCGGCGTCCTTGCTCACGTTGCCGCCCTGGTCCGTTGCCCGTGCCGTGAGCCTGTTCTCGCCGGGCGCGAGCCCGATGTTCAGGCTGAATGCGCCCGTCGCGTCGGCAGTCGTCGTGCCGAGGGAGGCAAGGCCCGACGCGGCGTTTGCGAGCAGCGTTACCGCGGCATCGGCGCCGCCGTTGGTCCCCTGGACCGCAAGCGCGCTCTGGGCAACGGGGGTGTAGGGCTGGCTGATCACCGGGGCATAGATCGCGACGTTCGCCGGACCGGACGGCGCACTCTCATTGCCGTTTGCGTCCACTGCGGTTACGGCGTAGAGATACACGCCGTCCGCCAGGCCGCTGTCCCGGTACGAGGGCTGCGCCGTCGCCGTGATGAGCGTCGTATTGACCCGGGTCTTGGCGCCCCCCGCGGTGCGGTAGAGGTTGTATCCGGCAAGATCGCTCTCCGTGTTCGCCGTCCAGGTGAGGGTTGCCGTATCGCCGGTAACGATCGCGCTCAGGCCCGTCGGTGTTGCGGGGGGCGTCAGATCCTGGTAGGTGATCGTGATGGAGCCGGGGTTGGGATCCGTCTTCTGGCCTTGGTCGGTCGCGACCGCACGCAGACGATAAGTGCCGTAGCTCATTCCCCGGGCCGCGGGATCGAGATCCGTCGCACGGGTGGCGCTCGTCACCGGTCCGCCGAGATCGGTCCACGTGGCGTCCTGAGCGGCCTGATATTGGAACTGGACCGCGGCGATGTCCAGATCGGGCGATTGCGCCTGGACGAGGACCTTCCCGCCGATGGATGCGCCGTCCGCGGGATCGACGATCACGGCATGGGGAGGATGGGTGTCGATCGTCACGGCAAGGGCGTTGGACGGCTCGCTCATGTTCCCTGCCTGGTCCATGGCGACGAGCGTGTACGTGAACGTTCCGTCCGGCAGCGTCTTATCGAGATACGCGGTGCCGCTTACCAGGTACGGTTTGAGGTCGCCCACGACGATGCCGGTGACGTTCGCAAGCTGGTCGTTGCGGTACAGGAGATAGCCCGCCAGGTCCGCCTCGGTGTTCGCCTGCCAGGTCACGGTCGCATCGGAAGCGACCGCATTCGCGGACAGGAGGACGGGCGCGGCCGGAGGCGCGTTGTCGATCGTGACGGCGATCTGCTTGGTGGTAACGTTGCCGGACAGGTCTTCCGCCTCCAGCTTCAGGGAATAGGGCTGTCCGTCGGCAAGGCCCGCGGTGTCCCACTGCGCAAGCACGCCGTAGGAGATCGGGACCGGCGACGTGCGGAGCATTGTCCAGGACGAGGGCGCCGTCCCCTGCCCGAAGGAGAGACGGTACTGTTTGAAATCGTCGCTGCTGTACGCCGTGCCCATGACATCGATCAGACCGCCCACCCGTCCGGCGTCCTGCGGAGAGCGGATGTACGCGTCGGGACCGGTCAGATCGACCTTCACCTTCACCGCGTTCGAGACGTCGCTTTCCCAGCCCGCAAAGTCGACGGCCTTGACCGTATAGGTATACACGCCCTCCGCCAGATTCTGGTCGAGGTACTGCGGACTCGTCAGGAGCGCGTCGTTGACCTTCTGCCCGTCGCGGTACAGATTATAGCCGGCCAGGTCGGGCTCGGTGTTCGTCGTCCAGGAAAGGCTGGAATCGGTCATATTCTGGATCGTGCCGGACAGGACCGGCGCAGCCGGAGGATGCGTGTCGACCTTGACGTTCACCATTGCCTTTGCGGTCAGCCCGACCTTGTCGGCGACCGTAAGCCGGAGGCAGTAGTCGCCGTCCGGCGGGAGGGCCTGCCACGTGCCGAGGCTGTTGTCCTGCACCGCCGCCGTCGCCGTCTTGATCGTCGCCCACTGGAAGGCGCTCGCGCACTGGCCTGCCGAGATCTCCAGCGTGTACCGGTCGAGGTTCTGGTCGAAGGCCGTACCCGTCACGGCGACGGCCTGTTTCACGTAATCGCCGTCATGGAGCGAGATGATCGCGGCGGACGGCGGCGTGTTGTCGATGATCACCGCCACCTTGGCTTCCCCGGTCAGCCCCGCCTTGTCCTTTGCAAAGAGCGACAGAAGGTACTTGCCGTCCGGGACCCCGTCGTTCTTGCCCACCTTCCAGGTATAGGGGGACGGATAGGCCGTGACAGCGGCCCCCGTAACCAGGTCCGTCCAGGAGGCAGGCGCGTCTCCCGCGCCGTACCGTAACGCGAACGAGGCAAGGTGTTTCTCGACGAGAGCGCCGCTGATCGTGACGTTCTTGTTCGCGCCGTAATATTCGTTGTTCGCCGGGGTGTCGATCTTTACCGACGGCGGCGTGCGGTCGACGGTGAAGACGACGTTCCGGTCGCTTTCATTCTGCGCGCGGTCGATTGCCGCCACGGCGAGCGTGTAGTCGCCTTCCGGCAGGCTGCTGAGCGTGCCGAAAGTATAGTTCGTCCGCGACTGGTTCGCCCGGTCCAGGAGCGTCGCGCCCGCCGCCCCCGTCACCTGTACCGAATAGGTCGACAGGGTGGGGTCGCTGATCGTGCCGCTCACGGTGATATCGGCGGCCGCGATATAGGAGTCGGCGGCCGGCTGCCCGATGTCCACCGTGGGCGGGGTGGCGTCGACGGCGACCGTTATCGATTCCGTCTCGGTTACGGCAGGGTCCGCGGTCTCCGTTGCGGTCAGCCGCACGCTGTACGTCCCATCCGAGACGAGCAGGCCCGAGTCGTCCTTGCCGTCCCAGCCGTAGGTAAAGACCCCGGACGCCGGGGCGGTCGTCGCATACGTCTTCCGGACCACGTTGTTCGCGCCCAGGAATTCGAGCTTGACCGCGCAGGCAGCGGAGAGCTCATAGGAGACGGTCGTCGTATCGAGCTTCCCGTCGTTGTTCGGGGAGAAGATCCCCGGCGAGGCGCTCAGGTCCTTGATCAGGCTCACGCGCTGCCCGAGATCGATCGTCACGCTCGTCGCGTTCTTATTGCCGACGGCGTCGACGGCGGTAAGCCGCACGGTCCACGTCCCGTCGAGCCCGAAGGTGTTCCACTTGCCCAGAACGGCGTTCACAACCGGAGAACCGCCCGAGGACACCGTGGTCCACGTCGCGGGCGCATCGCCCTGCCCGACCTCGACGGTATAGGAGCCGAAGTGCAGATCATTGGCGGTCCCGTGCACCTCCACGATGTTCCCGAGCGCCTCCCCGGCCGACGGCGAGGTGATGGCGACCGTGGGCGGCGTATTGTCGACCTCGACCGGGGCC
>JBJKRX010000077.1:0-9856 GCA_046704425.1 Nitrospirota bacterium | reverse complement strand
GCCCGCATTCCCGTTTGCCTCTTTCGTACGGCCGAGTTACAATATCTGCGGGGAGTTTGTGATGGGAATCCACTATCTGAAGACCGAAGCGCCGGGCAGGGGTGCGGATGGGCAAACCGGCAGGGAGACGAAATCCGGCAAGGACGACGTCTGCCGCTGCAAAGAGACGGCGGCCATGAACCCCCGGGAGCTGCTCCGGCTCATGATGAGCGACCTCGCCTTCTGGAAGAGGGAGAAAAAAGAGTGACGCCGATGCGCGGCAGGGGCCGGAGCGACTCACCAAGGGAGAGGATGAGCAATGGGTGAACGACAGGAATTCCAGCCCCTGACCAGGGAGGACCGGATCACGGTGGTGTTGTACCGCAGCGGCATCGTCCTGTCCGCGGTCATCCTGGCAGCACTCGCGCTGATGACGCTTACCGTGCGTACTGCTGCAGAGCGATCGGACGTCCTCGTTGCGGACGTCCTTGTGTACTGCCTCTATGGGGCCACGGGCATAAGCGTCTTCTACATTCATCTCTATATCGGCAAGTTCAAGGTCTATCTGCAGTACCTGTACCTGCTGGCCGTCGGGGGCCTCGTGCTGCTTCTCGTGATCGGAAAGTGGTCTCCTGCGGTCGCCCTTGCGCGGACGCCCTACAGCCTGCTGCTTCTCCTGCCGCTGTCCGGGTGCCTGGGCTTCGTGACCGCCAAGGAGGCCTTCTGCTTCAAGCTTTTCGAAGGCTATCTGCTCGCCATGCTCATGCCGCTCTATCTCCTGATGGTCGCGGCCGGGTTCCTCGTCGGCCGGGCCGCGTCCCTCGGACTGGTCCTGATCGCGGCCTTGTTCGTTCTCTTCACCCTGCGCAAGGTGTTCATGCCCCTCGCCTACGATATCGGCGACAAATCGGCCTATCAATAACCCGTGCCCGGCCTGCCTCCCGGCGCGGACCGATCCCCGAAAGCTGTTGAATTTTTCGGGAGTTTCTGCTATTTTCCCTGTGCCCTTTTCATCCTTTTCCCGTTCCTGCGAGGATTACCGTGAAAGCAAACGAACTGCGGAAGCTCTTTATCGACTATTTTCAGAAGCGGGGGCACAAGATCGTGCCGAGTTCGCCGCTCGTCCCGAAGAACGATCCGACCCTGCTCTTCACGAATGCGGGCATGGTCCAGTTCAAGAACATCTTCCTCGGCGAGGAATCCCGCGACTACAAGCGTGCGGTCACGTCCCAGAAGTGCGTGCGCGCAGGCGGGAAGCACAACGACCTGGAGAACGTGGGCCACACGGCCAGGCATCACACCTTCTTCGAGATGCTCGGCAACTTCTCCTTCGGCGATTACTTCAAGAAGGAGGCCATCGCCTTTGCGTGGGAGTTCCTGACCACCGAGGTCAAGCTGCCCAAGGAAAAGCTCTGGGTCACGGTCTACAAGGACGACGACGAGGCCTTCACGCTCTGGCAGGAGGTGGCGGGCGTGGCAGCCGACCGGATCGTGCGCATGGGCGAGAAGGACAACTTCTGGTCCATGGGCGACACCGGGCCCTGCGGACCCTGCTCCGAGATCCTGATCGACCAGGGGCCCGAGATCTCCTGCGGCAAACCGGGCTGCGCCGTGGGCTGCGACTGCGACCGGTACCTCGAGATCTGGAACCTGGTCTTCATGCAGTACAACCGCGACACGACCGGCAAGCTCACGCCCCTGCCCAAGCCCTCCATCGACACGGGCATGGGCCTGGAGCGGCTCTCGGCCGTGGTGCAGCAGGTGCGGAGCAACTTCGAGACCGACCTCTTCCAGCCTGTGATCCGCGAGATCGCGGCCCTGGCAGGAGTGCCCTACCATCAGGACGAGCAGACCGACATCTCCTATCAGGTCTGCGCCGACCACCTCCGGGCCATGACCTTCCTGATAGCAGACGGGGTGCTGCCCGCGAACGAGGGCAGGGGATACGTGCTCCGGCGGATCATCCGGCGGGCAAGCCGGTACGGCAAGCTGATCGGCATCACCAAGCCCTTCCTCTACCGGCTCACGGGCGTGATCGTGGACGAGATGCGCGACGCCTACCCCGAGCTCGCCGACTCCCGCGACCATGTGGCAAAGCTCGTGCTGTACGAGGAGGAGCGCTTCGGCCAGACCCTCGACTCGGGCTTGGCGCTCCTGAACGAGACGGTCGCAAAGCTCAAGGCGGCGAAGCAGGCCATGATCCCGGGCGAGGTGCTGTTCAAGCTCTATGACACCTTCGGGTTCCCGCTGGACCTTGTCGCCGACATGGCCCGGGACCAGCACCTGGAGCTCGACGAAGAAGGATACCGCCGGGCCATGCAGGAGCAGCGCGACAAGGCGCGCGCCGCCTGGGCCGGGTCCGGCGAGGAGAAGGTCAAGCCCGTGTACCGCGAGGTCGCAAAAGACACGGCCGCGACCGTGTTCACGGGATACGAGACGCTCGAAGGCGCGGCAGAGGTCCTTGCCATCATCAAGGGCGGCGCGCGGGTCCCCGAGGCAGGGGAGGGCGAGGAGGTCGAGATCGTGCTCGACCAAACCCCCTTTTACGCCGAGTCGGGCGGCCAGACCGGCGACCGCGGCGAGCTCCTGGGCGAGGCAGCGAAGTTCGCGGTCCTGGACACGGTGAAGCCCGTGGAGGGGCTCTTCGTGCACCGGGGCAGGGTGCAGAAGGGCGGGTTCCAGATCGGCGACGCAGTGCTCGCGAAGGTGGACGCCGAGGCGCGGCTGGACACCATGCGCCACCACACGGCCACGCACATCCTGCACGCCGTGCTCCGCTCGGTCCTGGGCGAGCACGTGAAGCAGGCGGGCTCGCTCGTGGCGCCGGACCGGTGCCGCTTCGATTTCACGCACTACGCCGCCCTGTCCGAGCGCGAGAAGGAGCGCATCGAGGAGCTGGTGAACGAGCGGATCATCGAGAACCATCCGGTCACCACCGCGGTGATGGACATCGACCAGGCGATCGCGACCGGCGCCATGGCGCTCTTCGACGAGAAGTACGGCGACCGGGTGCGCGTCGTGACCGTGGCGGACGTGAGCCGGGAGCTCTGCGGCGGCACCCACGCCGCGGCGAGCGGGGACATCGGCCTCTTCAAGATCGTGTCCGAGAGCGGGATCGCGGCGGGGGTCCGGCGGGTCGAGGTCCTGGCCGGCCGGCGCGCCTACCAGCACGCGCGGAAAGAGGAGCAGGACCTGCGCGAGATCGGCCGCCTGCTCAAGGCGTCGGACCCCGACATGGCGGGCAGGGTCGAACGCCTGCTCGGCCAGCTCAAGGACGCGGAGAAGGAGATCGAGCGGCTGAAGCACGCGATGCAGGCCGGCCAGGCAGGGGATATCATCGCCGAGGCGCGCGCGGTGGGCGGCGTGAAAGTGCTCGCCAAGCGGCTGGAGAACATGGACCAGATGGACCTGCGCGACTTCGGCGACAAGCTGCGCGACAAGCTCGGCAGCGGCGTGCTCGCCCTGGGGTCGGTCAAGGACGGGAAGGTGAGCCTCCTCGTCATGGTCTCGAAGGACCTGGTCAAGACGCACCACGCCGGGAACATCGTCAAGGCGCTCGCGCCGATCCTGGGCGGGACCGGCGGGGGCAAGCCCGACCTGGCACAGGCCGGGGGCAAGGACCCCGCGAAGCTCGATGCGGCGCTCGCAGCGCTTGCCGACGTCGTCGGACGCAGTGCGTAACGCATACCGGCACTGCCGGCGCTTCCGCCGCGGCCGGATGCTTTGCTGTGATATAATCAAACCAGGAACGCAGAGGTCGTCGATCCCCTATCAAAGGAGGCTGCCATGATGGTTGCAGAGGTCATCAAGCGGGCGATGCTGGCGGGACTGGGCGCACAGGAGAAGGCGAAGGAGTTCGTCGAAGAGCTGGTCAAGGCAGGGGAGCTCTCGAAGAGCGAAGGCGCCTCGCTCGTGAAGGAGTGGGTCACCAAGGCCGAGGAGAGCGGCAAGGACATGGACCACAAGATGAAGGACGCCCTGGCCGCGGCGCTCGAAAAAGTGAACATCCCGACGCGCGACGACATCGCCCGGCTCGAGAAGAAGATCGAGGGGCTTGCGACCCGGCTTGCGAAACTCGAAGGCGGAGAAGGAACGGGCGGCGCCTAGCCCGCGGCCCCGGGGGTCCATGGCTCTTCTGGGATTCAGGAGAAGACACCTGCGGGACATCCCGCGGATCGGCCGGATCATCGCCGTCGCCTCCCGCCACGGGTTCGGTCACCTGGTGGAACAGACCGGGCTGCAGCGGTTCATTTCGCTCGGCAGGCGCTTGGTGACCTTCAAGAAGCCGCCGTCCCCCGGTCATCCCCTCACCACGCCGGAACGGCTCCGCTTCATGTTCGAGGAGCTGGGTCCGACATTCATCAAGTTCGGGCAGGTCCTGGCGTGCCGGCCGGACATGCTGCCCCTCGAATATTCCCGCGAACTCCTCAAGCTGACCGATTCCGTGGCGCCCTTTCCCGCGGCCACGGCCCGCACGATCATCGCCGAGGACCTCGGCGCGCCGGTCGAGAAGCTGTTCGCGTCCTTCGACGACACGCCGGTCGCCGCGGCGTCCATCGCCCAGGTCCATCGCGCCGTGCTGGCCGACGGCAGGGGCGTGATGATCAAGGTCCAGCGCCCCTCCATCGACCGGCTCATCGAACGCGACATCAGCATCATGCAATGGCTCGCGGTCCTGCTCGACGCGCACGTGCCGGAGCTCGCGCCCTTCGACACGCCCGGGATCGTGGAGGAGTTCGCGCGCACGATCCGGCGGGAGCTCGATTTCTTCATCGAGGCGTCGAACGCCGTCCAGCTGCGCAGGAATTTCGCGGGCAGCGACGTCCTGTACGTCCCCGAGGTCCATCGCGAGCTTTCGAGCAAACGGGTCCTGGTCCTCGAAACGATCGAGGGCATCCGGATCGACGACTACGCCCGGCTCGACCGGGAAGGGTACGACCGGCGCAAGATCGCGCTCACCGGCGGCGCGGCGTTCTTCAAGATGGTGCTGCACGACGGGTTTTTCCACGCCGATCCGCACCCGGGCAACATCTTCGTGCTCCCGGACGGCCGGATCGGCCTCGTCGATTTCGGCATCATGGGGCGCGTGACCGAGGAGACGCAGGAGCACTTCGCCGCCGTATTCCTCGCCCTCGCCGACCACGACTACGACACCCTCGTCCGGCTCTACGGCGAGATGGGGTTCCTCACCGAGCACGGCGTGGACAGCGAAAGGTTCGAACGGGAGATGAAAGAGGACCTCATCGAGCTGCTCGAACCCTATTACATCATGCAGGTGCAGCAGATCGACTTCGGCGCCTATATGGACCGCATCACGCGCATCCTCCTCCACCACCGCCTGAAGCTCCCCGCCAACCTCTACCTGATGGACAAGGCGCTCATCACCCTCGAAGGCATCCTGAAACAGCTCGATCCGGAGTTCAACTACTTCGAGGCCGCCAAGCCTTACGTGGCGGAGCTGGCGGCGCGGCAGCGCAACCCGCTCCGGGCGCTGCGCGACCTGCGCAGGAACGCCGGCGAGCTCGCCGACGCCGTCACCGAGCTGCCGCGCCAGATGAAGGCGGGCTTCCGGAAGCTCATGCAGGGCGACCTCCGGGTCACGCTCCACCACGAGGAACTGGAGCGCCTGATCCGGGACATCGACAAGTCGAGCAACCGGATCGCCTTCAGCGTCCTCACCGCGGCCATCATCGTGGCGTCGTCCATCATCATCCATGCCGCGCACGGGCCGATGCTTTTCGGCTTGTCCGTGGTGGGGCTGATCGGGTATGTTATCGCAGCCCTCCTGGGCTTCTGGATCCTGATCGGCATCCTCCGGTCGGGCCATCTCTAACGGCGAGGGAGCACACCAGCACGATGTCGCTTCTGGGAAACCAGGGACACCACAATCCCCTGCGGCGGACGATCGCCCGGGTGCGGGCATGGATCAACCGGCACTACTGGCCTTCCTTCACGGTCGCCACGCTCGCGCTCATCGTGCTCGTGCACTTCACGGTGGTCCTCTTCGTTCCGCCGTCGCGGGAAAAGACCTGGAAGGAGATCCACGTCACCAAAGGCATGAGCTTCAAGGCCATTGCCGAGGAGCTGCAGCGGGAAGGGATCATCCGGTACGGGGGGTATTTCAAACTGCTCGGCAAGATCGAGGGCATCAGCCGGCGGGTCCGCGCGGGATACTACGGTCTGAACACCAACATGAACATGTGGACGGTGCTCGATGCCCTGCGCGAGGGGAAGATCATCGAGTACGAGGTCGTGATCCCCGAGGGCTACAATCTCTACCAGATCGGCTGGACCCTCTCGCAGACCCCGCTCCTCCAGGACCACAAGGACTTCGACCGGCTCGTTACGAACAAGGAGTTCGTCCACTCCCTCGGCATCAACGCGAACACGCTGGAGGGCTATCTCTTTCCGGACACCTACTTCTTCCCGAAGGGCATCACGCTGAAGGAGATCGCCCAGCAGATGGTCCAGCGATTCAATGCGGTATTCGTCGACAGCTACCGCCAGCGCGCCGCGGACCTGGGATTTACCGAGCGCCAGATCGTGACGCTCGCCTCCATCATCGAGAAGGAGGCCAAGGTGGAGTCGGAGCGCAGGCTCATCGCCGCGGTCTACTATAATCGTTTGAAGCGCGGGATGAAGCTGCAGTCCGATCCCACGGCGGTGTACGGCCTGCGCGCCTGGGTCACCAAGGTCACGGCGCAAGACCTCAGGCGGCGCTCGCCCTACAACACCTACCTGCATAGGGGCCTGCCGCCCGGCCCGATCGCCAACCCCGGCCGCGGCTCCCTCCTCGCCGCGCTCTACCCCGCGGATGTGGATTACCTCTACTTCGTCGCCCAGGGAGACGGCCGCCACTTCTTTTCGAAGGACTACCGGTCGCACGAGATGGCAGTCAACCGCTACCGGCGGGAACTGCGCGAGGAACGGCGCGCCGCGCGCCGGCACCGCCGCCCCTGATCCGCAGCCGCGGCCCGGCGGAACCCGTTGCTTGCCACTCCGCCGGCCCTTCATCTCCTGTCGCTTCCGATCCCCTCCCCGTGGACAAGCCGTACTCCCCCGCACCTCCCCCGTCACGGCGCTTGACAGAACAAAAAAGTTTTGCTAGGTTCAAATGCATTATCCTTGACCGCGATGAATGGTCAGAAAATTGCATATAATTTATTGAAATAAAGCGCAATTTTTGTCTCCTGTCCTGATGCGAATTTCTGCCGGGAGACCATAAAAATTGTGTTTGCATCCTGTTTCCCCGATGCGGCACCGTCGTGCTGAAAGGAGGTGGCTCTGACGACAGAGGGCTCGGACACGCGATCGTCATCCGGAAGCCATTTTCCCACCATCGATGAAAGGAGAAGAAGCCATGAGCAGAATGGTAAAGGTCATGATGTTCATCCTGCTGGCCGGCGTCGCCGTCTTCGGAACGGCCGGCTGCACCTCGAAGGCGAGCGATTCAACCTCCGTAACGAGTCCGAACAGCGGCCCGCTGACGCCGACGGGGACGATCCAGGGGCATATCTTCGACGCCGTGACGCAGCAGCCCATCGTCGGCGCCAAGGTCGATATCGGCGTCGGGAGCGCCGTAACGAGCGAGACCGGCGAGTTTGTGATCCGGGACGTGCCGGCGACTACGGACGCATTGAACGGATCGGTGACGGGGAACTACCGCGCCACGATCGATATGCGGGGGGTCACCAGCCCGATCAACATGACCAGCTCGTCGAGCACGCCGCGGTACGCGGAATTCGCGCATTTCGATACGGTTGCCGTCAATTACACCTCGCTGGACGACACGAATGCCGGGAACCCCGGCGGGGGCAGCGGCACCAACCATGACACGCCGGTCACCGGGCTCGTTGCGGTGGTGGACTTCACGATCGGCAAACTGGCCGCCGATATCAACGGCGTGGTGGCCTTCAACAGCACCAAGCAGCCGGTGGGAGCGGGCTATACGGTGAAGCTCATCTCCCAGGGTTCGAACATCTCGGGCGGCGGCACGTCCAGCGGCACCGGCAACACGGGCAACGTGATCATGACGGCCACGACGGACGCGAACGGTGCCTTCCAGTTCGCGAACATCGAGTCGCTCCAGACCTTCGCCGTCTCCGCCCAGAGCAGCGACGGGCTCTACTCCTCCAGCCCGTACACGATCACGGCGCCGGCCGACGGCGAGACGAAGACCATGAATATCCAGTCCGGCAACAGCCCGACGAGCGCCAACCTGTTCACGGTCGCGGCCGTCTTCGTGGTGCCCACGGACAATATCCCGCCGGTCGTGACCGACGTGACGCCCGAGCGGAACACGGACCTGGCCCTCAACTCGTCCGGCACCACCACCGCCTCCGTGGTTTTCTCCTTCAGCGAGGCGATGCTGAGCGATGCCTATGCCAACCTCCTGAGCAGCAACCAGGTATTTACGAGCGGGACGCAGGGACTGTACAACGATATCGCGGTGAACTTCCTCGGCAACAAGGCCGGGAACATCGCCCACTCTCTCGCCTGGAGCGCGGACCGGAAGACACTGACCGTGACCATCCCCAATCTCGCGCCGTCGTCCATCTACGACGTGAACCTGTCCGGCGCGGTGGGCAAGCTGAAGGACGTCTATGAGAACACGTTGGTGAGCTCGCCCAGCATCTCCACGCGCTTTACGACCAACGGCGCGCCGACGGCCTCGGCCGTCAGCAGTCTCGTCCTGTTCAACAGCGCCTCGATCAACGCGGTCACCCCGCCCGGGACCCGGCAGCCGAGTCTCGACTGGGCGCCGGTGTCCGGCGCGAAGTCCTACAACGTCTACCGCCAGACGGTACAGGTATGGCCGGGCGGCCTGACCGAGACCGCCCCCTATACCCAGATCGGCACGGGCGCAGGCTCGTCGTACGCCGAACCGGCCAACCTGTCGTTCGTGGAGAACAGCGAGATCCAGCTGAAGTACAACTATATGGTCCGTTCGGTCAATTCGGACGCGGAGGAAAGCGCGAACAGCAACGTCCAGACCGCGGCCGACGTGATCGCCCCGCGGGTGGTCTTCACGGGCGCTACCACGACCGCCAACTTCCTGACGGACATCGCGGACGGGGACGATCAGATCACGATCCCCTTCAACGAGCCGATGCGGGAGGCAGCCGTCACCGTGCCCGGGAACTGGACCATCAGCGGCATCACCGGGACGACCCTGACGGTCACGGCGGTGCGCTATGACAGCGCGGCCTGGACCGCCGTGCTCACCCTGAGCGGCCCCGTGAACGCCCAGAACGTCAAGCGGGCCTACATCAGCGTCGGCTCCAACGGCTATCTGGAAACCACGGCAGTGGCGGGCGATCGCGCCCTGATGCCGGTCGGCAGCGGTGGCGTCTGCATCATCCCGCCGGGAGGCACCGATACGACCGGCAACACGCTCGACACCGTCGCCACGTCCGGCGACGACATCATCGCGACGCTTACGGGCTGCAAGACCTGGACGGGTACCGCGACGACCGCCGTGTACGCGGGCCCGGACGGGATCTGCAACACCACGGCGAACGCGAACGATCTGCAGGTGATCGGCGTGGGTTCCTCGCCGTCTGCCGAGGCCATCACGGCTGCGACCTACGGCGCATCGCCGACCTGTGCGTACAACAACGCGAACAACGACTTTACGCTGCAGACGACCGTCCTGGGGGGCGACGATGCCATCGTCCATCAGGTCCTCGTGACGCTCAGCAACGCGAACGTCGACGTGGCCGGCAATGCCGTCAACGGGAGCTACGACCAGGTGGACAGCGACGGCAGGATCCACTAAGGGAGCACCCGTACGTTCCCTGCGGCGGCCGGGGCCGGCGGGCCCCCCCCCCCGCCGCCCAAATTAAAAAATACAAAAATTATACATCGTTTTTATTAA
>JBJKRX010000076.1:0-11338 GCA_046704425.1 Nitrospirota bacterium | reverse complement strand
GGGCCTTGACCGTCGTGCTCAGGCGGTAATGGCTGAAGTCGTGCAGGCCGTCGGGAAAGTATTTATAGTAGTGAAAATGATAAAAGACGAGTTGGTGCCCGTCCACCCGGAGCGTTCCATCGTCGTCCCGAATCCGGTATTGCTGCACGTTCCAAGGCGCAACGCCCCCTCCCGGGTGCTCGAGCACGTGCACGCCGGGAAACCGCTGCGGCCAGTCGTCCAGATACTTCTGGTCGCCGAACTTCCCATCCTCCGGGCGCGCATAACACCATTCCAGACAACGTTCCGACCACCAGCGCAGGGCCGCGAGGCCGCGCTCGTCGGCCTTGAAGGTGATGAACTGAACGCAGTAGATGCCGGACGTGGCGGAGTGATCGTATTGCGGCGTGTAGCGGTGCTCGGTAAGCAGCACCGACGCGCCCGCACGATGGAATTCGTCGAGCAGGACGGAGGGCCGTTCATAAAAGTAAAGGTCCGCATCGAGATAGGTGATCTCCGGCAGATCGTTGGCCTCGAGCGCATGCCGGATGACGTGCGAGGTGCAGGTCCAGCAGTATTCCGCCCGTGACCGGTGCGGCTTGATCTCCTGCAGCGCGTCTGACTCGAAGGCCTGCAGCGGCACCGGCGTTACGCCTGGGAGGCGCATCTCCGCAAGGATATCGTAGGTCGGCGCATCGAAGCAATAGATGAAGAGCGTGAAGGGGTCCTTCGTAGCGGACAGCGACCGGTACATGACCAATCCCCGTGTGAGATACTGCGAGTCGAAAAGCGTACAGTAATAGTTCATGCCGTGGCCCTACAACAGCAGCTCGCCGATCCTTTCCGCCGTGCGCCGGAGGATGCGAACAGGCAGCATGCCGTAATTTCGGTTGACCCTTTTCAGGGATACCGTTTCCATCTCGCGAAAAACTGCATCCTCGTGGAGCCGTTGTCCCCTGAGCGCGATCTCGAGCGCAAACCCGTACTGGCCCTCGATCATGGCGAAGACCCAGCCCAGGAGGTAGTCGCGCTTGTCAAGGGAGGAGCCGTCGGAAGCGAACGTGTTGCAGTAGGATACCTCGCCCCAGCCGGGCGACGTCGGCAAAAGGAACCGCACCAACTTCCGGTCGAGCCCGGTGAGCTTGGCCCTGGCGACCTCGATGTGGATGCGTTGCGATCCGCGCACGGTGAACGATTGCATCCAGAAGGGGAGCGTATCCATGTACGCGAGGAGGCTCCAGAGCTTGTCCTCTCCCACATAGGCGTCGATGATGCCGGGCTCGAATTCGGCGACGAGCGTTCTTTTGATGCGCTCCGTGCCGAGACTCTTGAACAGGCGGACATCGGTGCCCTGGGAGTCGGTCTTAAACCAGTCGACCTTCGCGATCCCAAGTTCGTCCAAGACCCCCGGCAGGTCGACGGCCTTCAACCTCGTCGTGCGCTCGACGAGGAACTGCTCGGCAAACGCCCATCGGTCGAGGCTTTCCTGCGCAGGCAGCAGCCGGCTGGAACACTGCGGCGACGCCGTCAGATAAAAGTCCTCCTTGCCATCCGGCCGTTCTCCGGCAATACAATGATATACGTAGAGCCGCCGGTAGCCGCTCTTTTCCTTGAGCGTATACCCCATTTGCCGGTCGTCTGCGTCGAAGGCGATGCAGACCGCATACTTGGCGATGCGTCGCCATTTCCGGTGGATCTCGCCTGCCGCGCCGATGTCGAGCAGTACGGGGGGGCGCTCGGCGAATTCCGGCCTGCGTAATATGCGGTCGTAGATGTTCATCGGGAGCTCCCCTTGTGCGGCTCGCCTGACGGTCTCAGCCGAAAGATCAGTCCTTTGTCATGCGCAGATCTGTCGCCCAGGTCGATCGATCCGGCAAGTGCATCGAACTCCGCAACGAGGTCGTAGGTGTCCGCAAAGAATTCGTCGAACTTTTGGCGGTTGAAAAACCAGGCGGGATACCGCGCCTGGTATATCGCGGACGGGACATGCTGCACCGTCAAGCGGTCGTCGCCTTCATCAATGAACGTCGTGCGGTCGAAGAGGACGAAGGGGAACCGTCTTCGCTTCACGTCCTGCAGCAACGAGTAGGGGCGTTCCACGTACTGCAGGACGCTCGAAAAAAGGATCACCTGCGGTACCTGCTCCGCGAGGCATTCGTCGATAGTGCAATAGAAGCGCAGATGCTCGTCGGCGAAGGTCGTCCTCCCGCAGTGCACGAAATTTTCCTGTTCGACGACACTCCAGGTCAGCTCCGGCAAATGAGAGAGGAAGGCGATGTTCTGGCGGTAGGTGCTGCCGAGAGAACCGCCGAAATCGATCACGCTGAGCCCGTTCCTGCTCTGCGTTGCGACCCAGAGCAGGGCCGCCAGGAGCGGCCAGGAATAGTGGACCTCATCGAAGAGGACGGAGTCGCGTTCGTAGACGGCTTGACCGCGCGTTACTTTCAGCGATGCCTCTTTGACCGCAGTCAGGATGTTATCGGCGTCGTAGCCGGTGGACGCTTTTTGCGCGTCCGCCCAGGAAGTGTAGGTCCCGAAAAAACCGATCTTCCGTACGTACCGGTGATAGAGGCGCAGCAGGAACGGCGGAAGCAGGTCCGCTTTAGCGAGTCGCGATCTAGGTCCCATGGGCCACCCGTTTTCTGAGGAAATGTGCGAGTCGCGCACGCAATGACGGCTTGGTGCTGCAAAAATAGCGTGCGATCGATTGGAAGGCCTCCTCGTCTTCCCGGACAGGGATTTGCTCCACCAAGACCGGTTTCTGCGCTGGCTCGGTATCGTAGACATCGGTGGTCTGGCAATGCGTTCCGCTCTCGTCAATGCCGATATTGCGGACGAGGGATCTCCCCGGATAGAGGGTCAGTTTCCCGAGAAGGTAGGCCGATGCGTGCCAACGGATCGCCCAAGAATCGTTTGCGCCGGCAACCTGGTTTTCCAGCATCCTCGTGAACTCCCGGCACCCGTTGAAATCGAACCGCCGCGTGAGGTTTTGCGCCCTGAGCGCGGCAAGGAGCTTGGCGCCATCGGGGTCGAAGAGGTCCCACCCGCGCTTCCAGGTGGCCCAGCCCCAGCAGTCTGCGCCCCTCAGGAAAAAAGTCTCGGGAAACCGCCCGGCTGCAGGATAGTTGTAGCTGTGGATGCTGATGACCCGCTCGTCATCGTGATAGAAATCGAGCGCGTCGTTCAGGTAGCGTAAGAAATGGGGAGAGGTGAGGATGTCGTCCTCCAGAACGATGACACGCCCGGCCCGTTCGACGATCTCGGTTACGCCGCTGATGAGCGATCGTGCCAGGCCCAGGTGCTCGTCGCGCTCAACGAGCGAGACCTTCTTGAATCCCCGGATCGTCCGGCAGTAGTCACGCACGGCCCGCACCGGGGGCAGGTCTTCTTCCCTCGCGGGGCTGTCCGAGAAGACGATGAGTTCGCTGTCCGCGGCGCCGCCGTTATTGGTGAGCGCTTCGACGGTACGCTGTGTGTGCCGGGGTCTCTTATAGACGAAGAGTGCGATCGGCGCGTGCGTCATGAGCGGGATATCCTTGCGTCCGTGCGTTCTGCTGTCGCGCGCGATTTCCAGGCAGACAGGTCCCTTCCGAGGAGACTCTCCAGTGCCGAGATGTCGTCGGCGTAGAGATCGTACAGCATCGCGCGCAGCTTCGGCTCGACACGGGGTTTCGTGTTCGGCAGCACGCGAGACAGGACCTTCCGATCGACCAGGGTGATCGTCCGGGCGCACAGGGTGTCGAGCACGGTCATGTTTTTCGGGAATACGCGGGTCCGGTCGGCGTTGTATGTGTACAGGAACCGGTTACGTTTGGTGAGCACTTTCAGGCGTCGCAGGTTGTACAACACCTGCTGCGGCCGTGCATGCAGGGAGGAGGGGACGAAATCCTCCGAAACGGCCAGGAAACGGTAGGCGCGCTGCACGGACGCCAACGGGTCTGCGACGATATCTTCATGGAAAAAGACCAATAATCTGCCGTCCTTCAGGTAGCGACCGTATTGCCGCAAATACTTGTGGTAGTATCCGAATTCGATGATCTCGGGGGCCCGGGGATATGCCGATGCGTACGACGGATCATGCAGCAGCCGCTCCATGCCGGTCGTCAGATCCAACGGGGGAACAAAGCCGTAGTTGATGTTGTGAAAGTAGGCCGAGATCGCCCGGTCCACCGGATTGCGCAGCACGGCGATCAACTTCGCATCGGGGAGGTGCCGCGCGATCCGCGCGGGCACCTCGGGCTTCCCGATATAGCTGGGGCGTTTGATCCCCAGACATTTTTCGCGTCTCCCCGCGAATAATTGCTCCAACTGGGCTAGAGTGCTCTGCTCGTAGTCTGGGGACTCGAAGAACGGGATTTCCTGCTCGGGAAAATACACATCGGGATGATCAGAGAGGCATGCCTGCAGGAACGAGGAGGCAGACTTTTGAGCGCCAATGATTACTACGTTCGGCAACATCTTTTTCCTTCCTCCTGGCGAACGACGTCCGGATGGCAGCGTGGGATCACCGGTTTGCGGATTTGTGCGCGTCCAGGATGATTGACGTATACCGGAGCCGGCCGTCGCGGTTCCGCTCGTCATGCTCTTTCGACCGACGAATAAGCCCACCCGCAGGGTCCCAGGGTTTATTGTGGAAAACGCCCTGCTCGTCGAAATATTCCAGCAGCTCGACGCGGAAGCCAGCCGATTCGAAGACCTGCGCGAGCGAGACATGGGTATAGAGCACTTTATGGTCGTCGGACCCGAACCCCGATCCTCCCGGTTTTACGATGTCGCGATAGGACGGCGAGCTATGGTACCCATCGGGCACCGCCACGCGGAGATACCCCCCGGGTTTCAGATAGCGGTAGCACTGGATCGCCGCCGCATGGGCTTCGTCCTGCGTCAGGTGCTCCCAGACGTGCTCGGCCAACAGGGCGTCGATCGACTCGGGTTGGAAGAACCGCTCCCAGGTCTTCGGGTCTAGGAGATCGAGCTGCTCCTGGTCGGTAGCGATCCACCCCCGGGCGGGGACCCCACCCGCGCCGATCACCAGCCGAAGCGGCCGTCGTCTCGACTGCAGATGGAGGAGCGCTATGCGCAGGGGCTTCCGGATCATTCGGTAGAGGCGCGCAAGAAGTTCGTAGCCGGTCATTGCTAGATCCCCAGGACGTTGTTCTCCCGATAAAAGACGGCAGTTTCCGATTTCAAGTTCACCACCGGGCACATCCCGATGAACTCGATCTTTTTAAACCCCTTTGCGCGCAGGAAGTCGTATCCTTCCCGGTAGTCGGGACGGTCGCTGTTGTCCCAGATGATCACGCCAGCGGGTTTGAGCGCCGGGAGCGTATTGTATACGCAGTTGATCCGGTCACGGCCGTCGATGATGACGATATCAAACCTGTTTTCGTATTCGCGAATCTTCCGGGAATAGGCACCGCCGGGGGCCAGGTCGATCTGGACCGCGGTAACGTTGTTGGGAAGACGGGGACGCATGGCATCGTACCACACGCGGTCGTGCTCGACGACGACGACCTCCTTCGTTCGGGAGGCCCACCAGAGCGTGCCGTTCCCGCAGCCGAATTCGAACACCGACATGGCGGTGGTGATCCGCCTCTTGAGGAAATCGATGGCGGGATAGGTAAGCCAGGGCAGCGGATTGCCGCCGGCGTCGATCGACAGCCCGGTTTTCGTACTCCGAAACCACCCGTCGTCCTTGAGGGGGCCGCTCATTTTCAGGGAGGCGAGGGAATCCAAGTCTACGATCCGCAGTATGCGCTGTATGTTGGTTCGGAACATGATCACCAGACCTTCGGGAAAATGAGCGCCTTGGTCAACATGAAGCCCGTCCTATGCATCGGCTTATACAGGAAACAGGCGCCGTGCGCCGCGAACCAGTAGGCCGCGCACGATGCGATGACCGCGCCCATCCCGCCCCACCGGGGGATGAGTAAAATGTTCAACACCACGTTGATGATGCTGCCGAAAAAAACCGTCATGAAATGAACCTTGGTCCAGTTCATCGTGGTCAGGAACGAGCTCCTGGCGACACCCAGATTCACGAAGATCCCCGCCCAGATGAGCACGGCGAGCATGTCGCCGGCGCGTCCGTACGCAGGGCCAAAGACCACGTGCACGATCCATCCCGACAGGAACGTGACCGGCAGGGCGATCAGGTAGCCGCTCGCGGCCATGGCATTGTACAGCAGTTGCAGCCGGTCGTAAAACAAGGTCTCACTTTTCCCGCGCGCCTCGACGATGCTGGGGTAGACGGAGGAAACGGTGATCATGGGGATAAAATACCACACTTCGGCAAGCCGCACTGCGGCGGAATAGATCCCCACCTCCGCATCGCTCGCCATCTGACCGAGCATGACCTGGTCGATGCGCAGGTATATCATGCTGACGATCCCGGAAAAGATCAAGGGCCAGCTGTCCCGCAGAAGTTTGCCGGTCATGTGCAGACTCATGTGCCACGCCCGAATCTGCTGCTTGCCGATCGTGTAGGTCAGGACCAGGCCGAGTGAGCCGAGGACGATCTCGGCGAGCCCGGCCCAGGCAAAGGCAATGAGCGAGGCATGCAGCAGGATCAAGGCGATCTTCACACCGCTGATGATGAGAAAGGCCGAGTTTTTCGCCCATACGGTGAACTTTGCCTGGACCTGCGATTGATACCAGTAGTCGATCGTGTCTCCGGCCTGAAACACCATTCCCGCGGCGATGATGCCGACGAGCATGCGCGTGAGGCGATCGGCCGGCCGGAGAAACGTGATCGTTGCGAGCGCCAGCCCGAAGGCGAGAATGCCGCCGACGAGCTTCAGGAGGAAGGTCGTCCCCAGGATCTCGTCTTTCTGAGACTGCGCGCGAACAAGGTCGCGAACAACGATCGTGTTGAGTCCGAGGTTCGCAAAGGTCGAGAAAAGTGCGACGAACGCCAGGGCGTAGCTCAGATTTCCGTACTGGTTCGGGCCGAGATATCGGGCGACCCACACGCCGACGAAGAGGCCGACCGTCATTTTGATGATGTTGTCGACGAACAGCCAGCCCGTGTTCGTCATCACATTTTGAAGGTACCCGCGGCCTTCTATTTTCGCCCTGATCGGGCCGGGAAGAAACCGTAGCCAAATCGGATTCATTGATCTCTTCCCGGTATGCTTTCCTGTGCTGCAGCCGTCGGATATTTCTCCCGGACATATCGCTTCAGGGCGTCTTGCCACGGGGGCAGGACGATCCCCAGCGCCCGGGCCTTGCGGTTCGTGAGCGCCGAATAGAGCGGGCGCCGCATGTCGCCGCTCCGTCCCTGCCGGTCGACCGGCTTCACGGCGACGGTGAGCCCGCTCATGGCGTAGATGGCCTTCGTAAATTCGTACCAGCTGCACGCCCCCTCGTTCACGAGGTGGTAGATCCCGGGCGCGAGGCCGGGATGGACGATGAGCTGCAGCACCGCCTTGCTCAGGTCGTCGGTGGACGTGGGGGAGACGATCTGGTCGCACCCCATCTCGACGACCGTCTGCGTCTCCGCGTCGGCCAGGCGTTTGTCCACGAAATTGCCGCCCTTGGAGCGCGCGCCGGAGCGGCCGTAGAGCCCGCAGGTCCTGATGATAACGGCAAGGTCTGGCGCCGCGGAACGGGCCGCGTATTCGCCGGCGAGCCGCGTGATCCCGTAGGTCTGGAGCGGCGCGGGCGGATCGTCTTCCGCGTAGCCCGCGTTCTTTTCGCCGCCGAAGACGTAGTCCGAGCTGAAAGTGACGAGGCGGATGCCGAGCCGGGCGCACGCGGCGGCCAGGTCCCGCACGGCCACGCAGTTGACGCGGAAGGCGGTCTCCGGCTCGCTCTCGCAGCGCGGCACGTCGTGAAAGGCGGCGGTATTGACGACCATTGCGGGCCGGTGACGCTCCAGCGCGGACCCGATCGCGGCGCGGTCCCGGATATCGAGCTCGGCGCGGTCCAACGCGACGAGCTCGTGGCCCACGTTGTTCCGAAGGATATCGCCGCCGAGCTGTCCCGTCTTGCCGATCAGCAGGATCTTCATCGTACGATTCTCTCGTAAAAGGCGTAGGACCGGTCGCGGTCGGAAAGGATCGGGTCCGGCAGCGGCCAGGTGATGCCGAAGGCCGGATCGTCCCAGCGGACGCCGCGCGCGTGGTCCGGCGAATAGGATTCGAACATCTGGTAGAAAACCTCGGTATTGTCCTCGAGGGTCTGGAAGCCGTGGGCCAGGCCTTCCGGGATGTAGAGCATCCGGAGGCTCTCCGGAGTCAACTCGACGGCGACCCATTTGCAATAGGTGGCCGATTCCGGCCGCAGGTCCACGATCACGTCGTAGATGGCGCCCCGCGTGCAGCGCACGAGCTTCGCCTCCGCCTTCGGGGCGACCTGATAGTGCATGCCGCGCAGCGTCCCCTTGCGCGCGTTGGACGAGACGTTGGACTGCGCGATCTCCGTCCTGAGACCCCGGGCGCCGAATTCCTGGCGGCAGAAACTGCGCGCGAAGAGACCCCGGTCGTCTGTCAGCGGCTCGCACGCAACCTCGTAGGCACCCTGCAGGATGGTCTCTGCGAATATCATGCGACGACCCGCACTTCCGGGATGGGGAGAATGAACTTGCCGCCCTTTTCCCGGTATGCCCGCTGCTGTTCGAGGATCTCGTCTGCGAAGTTCCATGCCAGGAGCAGGACGTAGTCCGGCATGTCCCGTGCGAGTTTGTCCGGATGATAGACCGGCAGGTGCGAGCCCGGGGTGTAGCGGTTCTGCTTGTAAGGGCTCTTGTCCACCGTGTACTCCACCAGCTCCGTGGTGATGCCGCAGTAGTTGAGCAGCGTATTGCCCTTGGCCGGCGCGCCGTATGCAGCGATGCGCTTCCCGGATTGTTTCAGGTCCCGCAGGAACCGGAGGAGCTCGTCCCGGAGCGCCCGCGTCCGTTCGGCAAAGGCGACGTAGGTTTCTTTCCGGTCCAGCCCCCGGGCGCGTTCCGCCTCTTCGAGCGCGGCAACGGTCCCGGCCTTTTCGTGCGCGCCTTTGTGCCCGATGAAGTAGATGAGGGAGCCGCCGTGGATCGCGACCCGTTCCGCGTCGAACACCTCCATGTCGTAGGAGGCGAAGAGACGCGTCATGGCGCGGACGGAAAGATAGGAGTAATGCTCGTGATAGACCGTGTCGAATTCGGTCTTCTCGACGAAATCGATCAGGTAGGGCGCCTCGATGGCGACTGCGCCCCGCGGGGCGAGCAGCCCCTTGAGCCCCTTGACGAAGCCGTGGATCTCGGGCACGTGGGCGAAGACGTGCCTGCCGAGGATGACGTCCGCGGGGCCGTGTTCCGCTTTGACGCGGGCGGCGGTCGATTCGTTGAAGAAGTCGTTGACCGTGGCGATCCCGGCTTGTACGGCGACGGCGGCGATATTGGCGGCCGGCTCGACGCCCAGGATCTTCACGCCGGTCTTCTTGAAGTACTGCAGCACGGTCCCGTCGTTGCTCGCGATCTCGACGACCAATGAGCGGCCGTCCAGGCCGAAGCGTTGCCGGAAGCTCTCGGCGAGATAGGCGGCGTGGCGGTGCACCAGGTCGGAGGTGGCCGAGAAGTAGATGTAGTCCGAGAAGAGCGCGTCCGGCGGGACCACGTGGCCGATTTGGACGAGGCCGCAACGCTCGCAGAAGAAGACATCAAGGGGATAGCGGGGCTCGTTGCCCGCCGCCAGCGTCTCTTTGGTCAGAAAGCTGTTCGCCAGAGCCATGGTCCCGAGCTCCAGGAACTTGAATATCGCGTGTTCGCCGCAGAACCTGCAGTTCATGTCGTTGCCGCTCCGTCGCGGGTGTATGCCTCGATCTGGCGCAGACAGGCGGCGGCGACGTCGCCGCGCGCCGCATAGACCCGCGTCCATTCGACGATCTTGTCCAGGGCCGTGTCCAGGTCCCACCGCGGGCGCCAGCCCAGGTGCGTCTTCGCCTTTGCGCAGTCCAGCTTCAGATAATGGGCCTCGTGGGGATGTTTGCCTGCGTCGATGCGGTAGGCGGCATCGTCCCCCCATTTTTTACAGAGCCGGGAGACCACCCATTCCACGGGCCGCGCGTCTTGGTCGTCGGGCCCGAAATTCCATGCCTCGGCGTAGCGGGCGCCCTCGGCGTACAGCTTTTGTGCCAGGAGGAGATAGCCTGCAAGCGGCTCCAGCACATGCTGCCAGGGCCGGATCGCATGGGGGTTCCGGATGAGCGCATTCTCCTGCTGGAGAATAGACCGGATGCAGTCGGGGACCAGCCGGTCCGTTGCCCAGTCGCCGCCGCCGATCACATTGCCTGCCCGGGCCGTGGCGATGGCCACGCCGTGGGCGGCATGGTCCCGGGGATTGAAGAAGGAGCTGCGGTACGCCGCGGTGACCAGTTCCGAGCAGGCCTTGCTGCTCGCATAGGGGTCATACCCGCCGAGGGGCTCGTTCTCCCGGTATCCCCAGATCCACTCCTTGTTCTCGTAGCACTTGTCGGTCGTGACGTTGATCACGGCCGTGACGGACCTGCACGCGCGCACCGCCTCGAAGAGGTTGACCGTGCCCATGACATTGACGGCATAGGTCTCGGCGGGGATCGCGTAGGAATCGCGCACCAGCGGTTGCGCCGCCAGGTGGATGACGATCTCGGGCTGCGCCGCGGTCATCGCCTGCGAGAGCGCCGCTCCATCGCGCACGTCGGCGATCGTGGTCGGGACGACTGCGCCGATGTCGCAGAGCGCGAAGAGGCTGGGGTCGGTCGGCGGGTCGAGGGCATAGCCGCTGACCTGCGCGCCGAGGCGGTGGAGCCAGAGGCAGAGCCACGATCCCTTGAAGCCGGTGTGGCCGGTCAGGAACACCCGCTTGCCCCGCCAGAAATCGGTGTCGACCAGCGCGTCTCTCCGCATCATGCCCATATCTTCCATGGCGCCTTCCCGCTGTTCCACAGCGCCTCCAGGTGCATCTTGTCCCGCAGCGTGTCCATGGGTTGCCAGAACCCGGCATGCTTGTACGCCACGAGTTCGCGGTCGCGGGCGAGGCCTTCGAGCGGTTCCTTTTCGAAGACCACGGCGTCACCGGCGATCCGGTCGAGGACGGCCGGTTCGAGCACGAAAAAACCTCCGTTGATCCAGGAACCGTCTCCCTCCGGTTTCTCCTGAAATGCGCTGACCCGTTGCGCGGCGTCGATGCTCAACGCGCCGAAGCGGCCGGAGGGCTGCGTTGCCGTGACCGTGGCGGTCTTGCCGTGCGCCCGATGATAGGCGAGGAGGGCGGCGATATCGACGTCCGCGACCCCGTCGCCGTAGGTGAAGAGGAACGTCCCGTCGCCGAGGTAGGGTGCGACGCGTTTCAACCTGCCGCCGGTCATGGTCTCGGCGCCGGTGTCCACGAGCGTCACCTGC
>JBJKRX010000075.1:0-2881 GCA_046704425.1 Nitrospirota bacterium | reverse complement strand
TTAATTCCTATGAGGAGTATATCGAGGACAAGGGTATTATTATGTGGAGTAGATTTTGTCAGATTACTTGATTGGGTGGGATTTTATGCAAGCACTTCACATAACGGGGAACTTCACATAATAGGTGAAGGTGAGATAGGGCGGGTGCAGGTATCAAAAAAAGCGGCGTAGGGACCAGTATTCGCAGTAGGAGCATTTTGACACCGTATTATCTACGCGTCCCGTTTCATCGTTGTTTCCGCGGCATTTCCTGCTGACGCGCCCCGGCTCACGAGATAGGCGTCGATGAACGGGTCCAAGTCGCCGTCCATGACGGCCGCAACGTTGCCGACCTCTGCGCCGGTGCGGTGGTCCTTCACCATCTGATAGGGCTGGAACACATAGGACCGGATCTGGCTGCCCCAGGCGATGTCCTTCCCCACGAACTTGTCCATCTTCTCCCCGTGCTCTTTCTTCCGCAGCTCGTAGAGCCGCGATCACAGTGCTTTCATATGAAAATTAGCGATCGGGAGAAGCTTCTTTGGCTATTCTTGCGAAGATAGGCCGGAGGAGGGGGATGTCTTTTTGGACGGTATCCCAGATCGTCTTAAGATCGGCGCCGAAGTATTCGTGGATCAGCTTGTCGCGCATACCCGTGATGTCCTTCCAGGGCGCTTCCGGAAACCGCTCCCGAACTTCGGAAGGCATTTTCTTGGTTGCCTCACCGATTATTTCCAGCGCCCGCATGACGGCAAAGACGGTTTTATCGTCTCGGGCAAAGGTTTCATAATCCATGCCCGCGGTAAAAGCGAGTGCCTTCGTCATTGCCGCGAGAATGTCCTCGACGTAGTCGAGATACTCCCGGCTCATAGGAGCACGACCTCTTCGAGAATGTGCCTGCCGATGCGCGGCTTGAGGGCGGTCCGCATGACGAGGTCCACCTTGACTCCGAGGAGGTCGCTCAGTTCGTGTTCCAGGTGGATAAAGGTGAGAAGGCTTACGGAAGACGTAAAATCGACGAGGACATCCACGTCGCTTTTTTCGCGCTGGTCGCCGCGCACAGAGGACCCGAATATGCCGATTTCCTTAACCCCATAGCGTTCTGCCAGCAGGGGCTTATAGCCGACGAGTTTTGTTTTGATGGCGTCTATGTCGATCATGAAGATAGTGTAGCGAAATACGCTCGGCATTGCAACATGAATTTAGAACATGGCATTGTTGATGCTTGCGCGAACTATCCATCCCGCTTCACCGTTGATTCCGCAGCGCTCCCGGATGACGCGCCCCGGCTCACGAGATAGGCGTCGATGAACGGGTCCAGGTCGCCGTCCATGACGGCCGCAACGTTGCCGACCTCTGCGCCCGTGCGGTGGTCCTTCACCATCTGGTAGGGCTGGAACACGTAGGACCGGATCTGGCTGCCCCAGGCGATGTCCTTCTTTTCCCCCACGAACTTGTCCATCTTCTCCTCGTGCTCTTTCTTCCGCAGCTCGTAGAGCCGCGACTTGAGCACCTTCATGGCCACGCTCCGGTTCTTGATCTGCGAGCGCTCGTTCTGGCACTGGACCACGATGCCGGTCGGAAGATGGGTGATGCGCACGGCCGAATCGGTCTTGTTCACGTGCTGGCCGCCGGCGCTCGACGACCGGTAGGTGTCGATGCGCAGGTCCTTCTCGTCGATCGCCATGTCGATGTCGTCCTCCACCTCGGGATAGACGAAGACCGAGGCGAAAGAGGTGTGGCGCCGTTTGTTCGCGTCGAACGGGGAGATGCGCACCAGGCGGTGCACGCCTGCCTCGGCCTTCATCCTGCCGTAGGCGTACTCGCCCGTGAGCGTGAAGGTGACGGACTTGACGCCCGCTTCGTCGCCTGCCTGGTAGTCCAGGATCTCGGTCTTGTAGCCGCGCTGCTCTGCCCAGCGCAGGTACATGCGCATCAGCATCTCGGCCCAGTCCTGGGCCTCCACGCCGCCCGCGCCGGGATGGATCGAGACGATGGCGTTCGTGGCGTCCCGCTCGCCCGAAAGCAAGGCGGCCACCTCGGCCGCGGCAAAGTCCTTGCGGATCGCCTCGAGCCCGGCCTCCAGCTCCGCCTGCAGGGACTCCCCGCCTTCCTCCCCGGCAAGCTCGGCCATGGCGTCGAAATCCGCCAGCCGCGCGGCGAGCGTCTGCCAGCGCTCCAGCGAGCGCTCGATGGTCGCCTTTTCCTTCAGGACCGTGTTGGCCTTTTGCGTATTTTCCCAGAATCCGGTGGTTTCGGTGAGGCGGGTCAGCTCAACGAGCCGTGCTTCCTTGACGGGTGCGTCAAAGATGCCTCCGCAGGGTCTCCAGCCTGCCGTGGACTTCGTCGAGCTGCTGTTTGAGATCTTCGAGCAACATGAGGGGCTCCTTGGGATCGTGTTGGTGCGCCGATTATACCACGGGAACCGCGCGACGCAAAACAGGAAAATCGCTTTACAATTTCTGCTCAGTATGCTATAAAACGGCTTCGATAAGAGTATACGCATCCGGGCACAAGGGAATCCCGTGAGAATCGGGAGCGGACCCGCCGCTGTGATCCCCGGCCCCGCAGAGAAAGCGGGGCGACCATACCGTTGCCGCGAAACGCCACTGGCCCCTGGGCTGGGAAGGCAGGCAACGGGGGGAGAGCCAGAAGACCTGCCAAGATGCGCTCGCACGGTCTTCGGCGTTAAGATCCTGTGTGGGTTAATGTCGTCCGTTAATCCCCGGTCTTCACCAGAAGGCCGGGGATTTTTCGTTTCGGTAGGGAGGGTCTTGATGCAGGCAAGATCGATATTCAGGACCGTTCTCGCGCTCATTGCAGTGCTCCTGCCCGGGAGCATGGCATCGGCTGCACCTGCGGTTGTTCCGCAGCGGATCGTGTCGCTCGCGCCGAGCACCAC
>JBJKRX010000074.1:0-4065 GCA_046704425.1 Nitrospirota bacterium | reverse complement strand
GTCGAAAAACCGCTGTCTGTATGCTTTTCCGTGATTGCGGACGCCAAGTTGGGAGTACCGTCCGTCTGGACGACGAACCGGATCTTCTGGGACAACGTCGCTTTTTGGCGTTCGATATCCGCGCGCGAAGGCCCCCCTCCAACGTCGCCGATCCCCATCGGATCCAACACCTGTCGCCGCGCGATGAGCTTCTGCTTTTTCACGAGTGCGTCGAGCGCCCCGTTCAGGGCGCGCAATTTGCCGATGACCGTGGCGGCGCTCTTCGCCTGGCCCATCTTCTCTGCAATCGATTCGTCCAGGTCGACGATCTGCTGCGTCAACAGGCGGCTGGTCTTGTGTTTGTCCAGGACCGCCAGGGCATAAAAGGTCTGCGTCTTCTCGTCCTGCCACGTTTCCACGATCTCGACCCCCTGCAGTAATTCGTCCGTCGAAACACGGGTCGAGAGTGCCACATCCTGTTGCGATGCAAAGCTCGAGGAAGATTCATGCTGTGTCGTCTGTTCGGTTTTCGTTTCCTGCGCCGACTGGATGATCCGCGCCTGAAAGACCTTTGCGATTTCTGCCCGGGCGGACGACCGGGCACCGTCAAGCGTATCGCCGATGCCTACGCCGATGAGAAAGTCCTTCGATGGATATTTCGCACTGACGCCGTTGATCCAGTCAGGCGCTTTTGCAGCGAATGCTGGAATTGCGCACAGCAGGATCAGGACCGTCACGATCTTTTTCATAGCGCCTCCCAATGTCCTACAAAGCAGTGCGAACGATTACGAACGTCTTTTTCCCCGGACGAATGGTCACATTCCGGATCGTTTCCTGATGAATCACCGTGCCGTTCCGATCATAGCACCGGAGCGTGATCGAATGGACACCGGGGGAAAGCCGCATTCGGCTCATCAATATCTCATCGGGCAGGGAACGCCACGATCGCGTATCCGCATGTTCCAGGGCCGCTGAACCCACGGCAAGGGCCTTTTTCGTGACCCACCCGAGAAGCGGGTTTCCCGACTCCTTCTCTACGCGCCGGGAAATGTTGTATGCCAGCGCGAACTTGATGGCCGCGCGGGCGATGGTTCGCGCCCGGATGCGCGCGATGCGGTCGTCCAGAGATTGCTCCGCAATAGCGCTGACATTATCCACCACTGCGGATGACACCTCAGGTCCCACGGTATCGTCCTGCAGCCGAAGCGAAGCGACCCGGGTCGGATCCCGAACGTATTTCGGGAATGCCAGCCGCACCTGATCCGACGACAGAATGGAACGGGCAATGGCGCCAGCCTGTTCCGTCTGCTCTTGCTCATCCCGGCGCGGAGACAGACTGCCCACATAGTCCCAGGCGTATCCGAAGGAGAGGTCGATGAAGTGTTCAATCTTCTCAGCGACGAATCCCGCATAGTCCAGCACCACGAGTTCACCCGAATTTGCGGCAGCTTCCGGCTCCGGCGCGTCGCCCCAGGTCTTCGTAATCTCTTGCACCGCGTCGGCAAAACCGAGTTCGCGGGCCGTACGCAATGCGTCGCCGACAAGGGCGCGGGGAACGGGGACCCCATAGGTCTTCAAACCGTCGCTATAGGCATCCAGCGCCTGACGATAGGAAATATAGGCGTCGTTTACCTGCCCCTGATTCTCGAACAACATGCCGGTAAGGTAACGGGCGAAGGCGTCTTCTTTGTAGATGTTCTTGTAGCCGTAATTGACCCGGAGCGTTTGGAGGAAATGATCGACCTGTCGCGCTTCGACGAGTGCGTCGTTCGGCTGCCCGAGCATCACGTAATTGAGCGCTTCCAGGACGCTGATCATCGCTCGTTCAAAGTCTTCACCGTAGTAGGGGCGGGTATTATCGCTGATGAGAAAGGTGGACGCCTCGGTGGTGATGCTCTTCGTGAAATAGTCCAGCCACAACTGCTTCGCCCGCTCGAAGGATTCATTGCTCTCGGCGTATTTTCCCGCGAGTTGCAGCAGCATGCCGTTATCCAGATAGTACAGCAGTGCGTTCTTTTCCCCGTAGATGTCCTGTTTCGACTTTTCCACCAGGGTTGCGGCATCGAGATAATCTCCCTGGCCCACCAGGGTGTTCAGTTCGCCGTAGTAGTGCGTTCTCGCGGCGCAGGACGCAAGCAGGCACAACATCAGCACAGCAGGAACGATGCTTTTCACCCGAAATCGTAAGTTCATGGAGAGATCCGACCGTTAACGGGAAAACACCCCTGCCGCCGGCGTTCCGGCGACAGGGGCTGTTCGTACACTGCACCGCAGCATATTAGAATTTATACCGGCTGCGCTCCACAAGCTTCTTGATTTTTTTCTGGCCGATCCAGACCTTCTCATTGGTTTCCATGTTAACGAGTTCCAGATCGACCTGGTAGTATTTCAGCGACGTCCCCCCTGCCTCATCCATGATGGTGTTGATTTGTCCTTGCAGCATGAAATCCGCGCCGATTTCCTGCCCTGCGCTTTTGGCAGTCGCCATGCTGGCATTCCGCGCTTGATCGGCACGTTCGGCACGCACTTCTTCACGCTGCCCCCGGGAGGCGACGAAGATTACGCGGCCGGAATTCGTCAGTTCCCGTTCCAGGTCGCTGATAAAGGTGTCCGTGTTGATGTGCTCCATGCTCTTGTTCAGCACGGTGCCTACGATCACCCGCGGCTTTTTCCCGTGGGCGGCGATGTAATCGTTCAACCATGGCCGCGAGAGGGAATCACTGACCATCGCCTGTGCCACAAGCTGTGAATCCGTATCGTTCCAGTTCCCGCTCAGGTCGATCTGCTCCGACGCCGCCTCGCGCTGCACCTTCGGCATTGACGCGCAGGACGCCGTAAGAAACACCGCGAGGGCGACCGCCAATGCCGGAATCACACCATAAACCTTTTGCATACTTTCCTCCTTTTCACTCCGCTGCCATCCGTGCCATTATCACACCGGAGATGTGCACGGCACGTGTTCCCCTGCTGAATATTTTGCCTCTCATCCTACTTGCCCAACCAGTTCGAGTCCGTACGGTCGGTCGGATCATGCCGATACGGACCTCGATCCCCTTGGTCTTCATGTCTTCGGCCTTACCCATGGTTTCCATGGCCTATCGAAATCTCCTTCTTTCCCGAGGACCAGTCTCTCCCCACTATACCCCAACGGGCCACTCGGCGCGATCGCCGGGATACGGTCGAATTCGGGTTTTGCGACTGCTCCCGGTCGGCATCAAAGGCCCTGAGTCCTCGTACAGAATGGTATTCCGGCGCATCCCGCATCGCTTGCGTCTGTGCGGTTTTTGGGCTGCAAGCGGCAAACCGCAGCGTAGCGGTGAAAATCGTGCACAGGACTGAAAAACGCCGCAGGGATGCTCCCATCGACATTCTCTTTTCCCGTGCCATCCGCATGTTGTCAATCAATGAGAACGATGATCCTGCATTTTTCAAACAGGGTCCGGTTCTGTGGTGCCCCCAGGAGCGTGGAGGCGTCGGCGTTGCTGATCACGAGATCCACCCGCGCTTCCCCCTCCGTCCGCAGCGCCTTGATCAGCAACGGCGTGCTCTTGACGCGGGCGTCCGCCTGTGCGGTTTTCGGGTCCTTCTGATAGGCTACCATCCCGCTCCGAATGGCAAGTTCACGGCTAGCAGACGCCGCACTGTAGAGCACTCGGCCATTTTCGGCAAGGATCCTTGGCGCCATTGCAGGCTGCGCCCCAAGTCCTCGCGCATCGATGATCAATCCGGTGTAGTGCGCCCCCGACATCGCACCCGACACGGTCCCGGTGCCGGTCGACGTGACCGTGCCGGCAGTAAATTCCGTTCCCGACGCAGTCGGCGTACCCGTCGCGGAAGAAACCTCTGTTCCGGATGCGGTCGCAGTACCCGTTGCCGCGGAAGCCAAACTCGTCTTTGGCAGCAGGCTTTCCGCCAGAGCCCCCGTGATAGGCATCGCGATGGTGATCGTTACGGAGCCGTCGGACGCATAGTTCTTGTCGACAAGCGTCGCCTCTTGGATCGCGCCGCTCACCTCAGCAGCGATTTTCTTATTGGCGTCTAGGACTTGTGCGACGGTTCGCGCCGAATCGAGGCGAACGGATTTTA
>JBJKRX010000073.1:0-27655 GCA_046704425.1 Nitrospirota bacterium | reverse complement strand
GGCTCGTGCAGTCCGCCCCGCGGGTCGTCCTGACCTGGCCGGAGACCTGCGGCGAGAAGCCCATGGCGCCCTCGCCGTTCCTGAACGAGCTTGCCCCCCTCCGGGCGGCAGGGCTGCTGAATCGCGGCCGCGCAGAGACCGCGGGCGTCCAGTTCAGCCTGCGGATCGAGGACAGCCGCAGCGTCTCGCAGCTCGCCAAGGCGCTCGGCATCTCCGGACCGCCTGCGGGACTGGATCGGGTCCTGGGTTCCGGCATCGAGGGCATGGCAGGGATCGCCTCGGCGCTTGCCCCTCCGCCCCGGACGGAAACAGTCGTTGCCGTGCCGCGAAAAAATGAGTTCCGGGTCACGGAGCTCGACGCCTATCTCCGCTGCCCCCATGATTATTACGTCCGCTTTGTGCTCGGTTTGGGACCGCTCCGGGAAGTAAGCGAGGACCTGTCCCCTGCGGACCGCGGCAGTACCGTGCACGCGATCCTGGGGGACTTCTACCGGCAGTGGCAGGGGCCCGTCACGCGCGAGGTGCGGGACCGCGCGCGGGCGCTCCTGGAAAGGCTCGCAGACGCTGCCTTCGGCCGAGAAGCGGATACCTTTCGCAACCGGCGCGAGCGGAACCGGTTCCTCTCCGTGACAACGGAACGGTTCCTGGACGCGGAAGAAGAGTTCTGGAAACAGGGATATCGTCCCGTGGCACTCGAACACACGATCGAGCACTATCCGCTCGCGCTCGCGAACGGCGAGGAGGTCCTGCTCTCAGGCAGGATCGACCGCATCGACGCCGATGCGGACGGGAACTTCATCATCGTCGACTACAAGACCGGAGGCTATCCCCTCCCGAAGATGGGCAAGGACCAGGAAATATTCCAACTTCCGGTCTACGCAGCCATGGTGCAGGGAGCGGAGAAGGGAACAGGGCAGAGGACCGGAATGCTCCAAAGACCCGTGGGGCTCGTCTACTACGACCTGGGGAGCGCAACCGGGCCGGCGAGAGACGTGGTGCTGTTCGACCAGGAGGCGCTGCACGACCAGCCCTCGTCGAAGCCCAAGGCGAGCCCCAAGGACGCCGCGGCCTTTGCCGCGATCCTCCAAGAAAGCCTGGACAAGGCACGCGCGGCAGTCGAGGCGATCAGGGCCGGAGTGTTTCCCGCAGCGCCGCAGAACGATGCTGCCTGTAGAAACTGCGAAAACGGGACGCTCTGCGCGAACAGCGCCCCGGACCGGATCACGGAGTGAGAAGCATGGAAGAACGTTTCGACATCGCACGCTCCGTCCATCTCTCGGCCTCCGCGGGGTCGGGCAAGACCCGGGCGCTCAAGGACCGCTACCTCGCGCTCCTGAACGCGCTCGAGTCCCGCGGCCTGCATGCGGACCAGGCGATCGCCATCACCTTCACGGACAAGGCCGCGGCCGAGATCAGGGAACGGGTGCTCGCGGACCTGCCCGAGGAGATGCTCAAGAAGGTCATTCGCGGCGCCCAGGACCTGCGCATCTCGACGATCCACTCTTTCTGTATGAATCTCCTGAAGCGCTACCCGCTCGAGGCCGGTCTGCCTCCGGACTTCGGCGTGCTCGACGCGCGCGACCAGGCCTTCCGCGTTGCCCGTGCCGTGGAGGACGCCCTGGAGGCTTCGGACAGCGACGAGGCGCTCATGGCGCCGCTTCTCGGCCGCTCCGCCGACGACCTCGTGGAGATCCTCACCCACCTGCTCGCGCAGCGGAGCAGGATCCTGCGCATGGAGATAGACGCGGGCGGCCCGGAGGAGATGGTGCGCAGCCTCCAAAGCACCGGGGGATGCAACGAGGCCGAGGCAGTCGCCCGGGCGCTCATCGCAGGCGAAGAATGGCAAAGCGCCTTCCTGCGCATGCAGGCGGTCCTCAACGGCGCTGCAGACGGTCTTGGCGCAGACGAGCACGGCCTGCTCGCCGGCGCACGGGACTTGCCGGAGGCCGCGCGCATCGCCGCAACGCTCGAGGCGAGCTACTTCACCGCGCTCGGCGCGTTGCGGAAGAAGCCGCCCCTTCCGAAAAAGGGATGGCAGGCCAAGGACCGGCACGAGTATGAAGACCTCTATCATCGGATCCAGGACCTGCTCGGCCGTCTCCGCGAATCCCTGGGCCTCCTGCACGCCTGCCGCGAGGACGTTGCGTTGCTCCGGCTCTTTTTCCGGGCCGAGGAGCGCTATCGCGAGGCCAAGCTGCGCGAAGGGGTTCTGGACTTCGACGACCTGGAACTCGGGGCGTACCGGCTGCTCAGGAGCCTCTCCTCGCCGGACATCCTGTACCGCCTCGACCGGCGGATCCTGCACTTCCTGGTGGATGAGTTCCAGGACACGAGCGATATCCAGTGGGCCGTGCTCGACCGGCTGACCGAGGAGATCTTCGCGGGCGCGGGGGCGGACAAACCCATGCACCCCACCCTCTTCGTCGTGGGAGACCGCAAACAGTCGATCTACCGCTTCCGCGAGGCGAACTACCGCCTGATCGATCTGGTCCGGGAACGGATGGAGCGTTTTCTCCCGCCTGCTGCGCGGGCCGTCAGCACCCTGGACAAGAACTATCGTTCCGTGCCCGAGATCGTGGCGAGCGTGAACCGGGTCTTCGGTGCGCTCTGGGGAGACGAATACCAGCCGGCGGAGCCGGACCGGACCGCCCATCACGGGAGCGCGCGCCTGATCGAGCTCGACCCGGATGATCACCACGGGTCCGAGGCGATGGTTCTTGCCCGGGAGATCCGGGATTTCGTCGCACGCGGCACCTGCATCGCCCTGCGCAGGGATGAAGGATGGCGGGAGCGCCCCGCAGGATACGGCGACTGCGCGATCCTGATCCAGTCGCGTACGAATCTCAAGGAGTACGAGTCCGCCCTGCAGCAGGAGGGGGTCCCCTTCCGGGTCGTGGGCGGCATCGGCTTCTACGAGGAGGCGGAGATCCAGGCGATCCTGAACACGCTCTTCTTTCTCGGCAACAGCCGCGATCGGCTGAGCCTCGCCGCTGCTCTGGCGTCGCCGCTCTTCGGCATGACCGGTGAGGAGCTCCCGGCGGTCTTTCTCGCCGACGACGCCCGTGCGGCACTCGCCGCGTTGCGGCCCGACGCAGCAGGCCTGCTGGACCGGTGGGGCCGGATTGCCGGCATGGAGTCCCTGGCCGGCATGATCCGGCGCATCATCGCGGGCACGGGGGCCATGGTGCGCTTCGGCAGGATCGACTCGCAGGCCGTCTTCAATCTCGACAAGCTGCTCGACCTGGCGCACGAGTTCGACCGCCGGGGCTACACCACGCTCCAGGACTTCGTGGACTGGGTGCGGCACATCCGCGAAGCAGAGCAGCGCGAGGCCGCGGCGGACCTGAACCTGCCGGGAGAGAGCGGGGCGGTCTCGATCATGACCGTGCACAAGGCAAAGGGCCTGGAATTTCCGGTCCTCTTCCTGCCCGGTATGAACCAGGCGCCCCGCTCGTTCGTGCGCAGGCCGCGCGTGCTCATCGCGTCCGGCCAGGGCGTGCGCATGGCCGTCAAGGGCGACGGCAACTCCCTCTACGCGGAGCTTTGGGAGCAGGAGCAGCAGGAACTCATCCGGGAACACCAGCGGCTCCTCTACGTGGCCATGACCCGTGCCCGCGACCATCTCGTGATGATCGGGACCACGGAGCAGGAAGGCCGCGGCGCGAGGAAGAACACCTGGCTCGATTTCCTGCGCCGCACCGGCGCAGCGGATGCACTGCGGTCCTCGGCAGAACCTCCGATGGTTTGCTCGCCCGCTCCGCCCCGGGATGCGGGGCGCGACAATGATCACCTCGACGCCGATCCGGCCACGACTTCGGAGCCATTCGACGCCGGCCTGCTCCTGGACCGGATCAGGCCGCTCGCCGTTCCCGCTGCAGCGGAATGGAAGAAAGCGACGGACCTGCTCGATGCGGAAAGGGAATGGATCGTGGACCGGCCGATGGGGCCGGCAGCCGGGGGGGTCTCACCGCTCACGCGCGGGAGCTTCCTGCACCGTTGCCTGGAGCTGTTCACGAAGACCGGCGGGTTCGATCCCGAGGCCGTTGCCGTCGAGTTCCCGGAACTCGGGGCGATCGACGAAGCAACGCGTGAGGCCTTCCTCGGCCGGAGCCGATCGCTCGTGGCCGACCTGACTGCGGATGCCGCCATGGGCTGGATCTTCGCGCCGGGTCCCGGCGCATGGTCCGAGCTGCCCTTCCTGCGCAAGCACGAGAACACCGTGGTGAGCGGGATCATCGACCGCGTGGTGCTGAAGGACGGCGCGCTCCATGTCATCGATTACAAGGCCATCGCGATCGAGACGGCCGACGAGCTTGCGCAATGGATCGGCCATTACCGGCCGCAGCTTCGCATCTACTGCGACGCCGCCAAGGAGATCTTCGGCATCGCAGACTGCCGCGCCTACCTCCTCTTCCTCGACTCGCACAGGCTCGCGCCCGTCGCCCTCTAATGTCCCGCGGGGAAGGACAAAAGTCGGGTCGCGCTGCACGCCGGCCCTTCCGCGTGTATACTTAGTTTGTACGGTGATCGCGCCGCCCCCCGACGGGGGCGGGGAGATTGCCCGTCGCGGGATTCAACCTTTTTCCGCAAACCGGGTCTAAATCGGCAACAGCTTACCAAGGAGGAGGTTTATGAATCAGGCAGCACAACGGAAAAGAAGCACGTCCCTTTTCGCCGTCCTGGCGGTCCTGGGCGCACTGGCCCTGACCTCTGCCGTCCCCGGCATCAGCAACGCCCAGGGGAAACCCCCGTCAACGGAATCCACACGGTTTCTCGGCAGACTGAGCGATGCACTGGCCGAGGTGGCCGAAGCGGCGCGTCCTGCGATCGTGAACATCTCCACGACCACGACCGTCACCATGAACGAGGATCCCTTCGGCAACATGTTCAACGACCCCTTTTTCCGGCACTTCTTCGGAGGGCCCTTCGATCACGGCCAGGGGCAGCGCAAATACAAGTCGTCGGCGCTCGGCTCGGGGGTGATCATCTCCCGGGACGGCTACATCCTGACGAACAACCACGTGGTCAAGGGGGCCGATGAGATCAAGGTGAAGTTGTACGACAAGCGGGAGTTCACGGGCAAGGTCGTGGGCACCGACCCGCGGACCGATCTCGCGGTCGTCAAGATCAACGCCAAGGACCTTCCGGTGATCAAGATCGGCGACTCGGGCAAGCTCAAGACCGGCGACATCGTGCTCGCCATCGGCAACCCCTTCGGCCTGAACCAGACCATCACCATGGGGATCGTGAGCGCCGTGGGACGATCGAACATCGGGCTGGCCGATCTCGAGGACTTCATCCAGACCGACGCGGCCATCAACCCCGGGAACTCAGGCGGCGCGCTCGTGAATTCGAGCGGCGAGCTGGTGGGCATCAACACCGCGATCTATTCGACCAGCGGCGGCTACATGGGCATCGGGTTCGCCATCCCGAGCAACATGGCGAAGTCGGTGATGGAGAGCATCATCAAACACGGCAAGGTCATCCGCGGATGGCTGGGCGTGAGCATCCAGGACCTCACCGACGAGCTCGCGAAGTCGCTCGGCTTCAAACAGACGTCCGGCGCCCTGGTCTCCGGCGTGAACCCGGGCAGTCCGGCGGACAAGGGCGGGCTCAAGCGCGGCGACCTGATCACGGCCATGAACGGCAGGACGATCGATGACGCCACATCCTTGCGGAACCGGGTCGCGTCGACCTCGCCCGGGACCAAGATCACGCTCACCGTGCTGCGGAACGGCAAGCACCAGGACCTCACCGTTACGCTCGGCGAGTACCATGCCAAGCAGGAGATCGCAAAAACGACCTACGACAATATGCTGAAGGGCGTGACCGTGGAAGAGCTGACGCCCTCCGAGCGGGACAAGCTGAACCTGCCGGAATCGCTTACGGGCGTGGTCGTCACCGTCATCGCGCCGGACAGCCCGGCCCAGGGCTTCCTGCAGCCGAACGACGTGATCCAGCAGGTGAACCGCCATGATATCCGGACCACCGCGGATTACGACCAGGCTGCCGCCAAGATCAAGAAGCACGACACGGTCCTGCTCCTGATCTATCGCGATGGGGCCTCGGCCTACCTCACCATCCAGCAGTAACGCCTCCCCCGGCGCTTGCCTGGACCTCTCCGGATCATCGGGGAGGTTCAGGCGGCGCTACCTTTACCTGCGCAAGGCGGACACCGCGCCGGTCCTGGCGTCCAGGAGCGCGAAGTAGGCGTCCCGGCATCGGTTCTCGGTCTCCGCCATCCTCCTGAAGGCCTCGCGGAAATCCTGCTCCCCTGCACTGAATATCCCATGACCGTACACGAGGCAGGCCCCTGCCGCGGCGATCGCCTTCGGCACGGTCCGCTCCAGTCCGCCCGCGCCGGTCTCTCCGGCGATGATCGGAACGCCGCAGACGGAGCGCGGCCGGTCGCACAGGCGGTTGCAATCAGCGATCGTGCACCCTTCCTCCTCGCAGTGCATGGACAGGATGACGCTGAATTTCGGATGGCCGTGCAAGACGGCATGGTATCCCGTTGCACGATAGATCCCCCGGTGCGCGGGCAGTTCCGACGATGCGGAAAGTCCCGCCGTAGACGAACCGTCGAGCGGTACGGGATCGATGTGACCCTCGAGCTCGTCGAGCGACGAGGCGGTCTGGCTGATGAAAATCGTCTTTCCGTCGAAGTAGCTGATGTTCCCGAAGAAGGAATCGACGTAGCCGAGCTCGACGGTGTATCTGCCCACCCGGTACAGCTCGTCCAGGATCGTCTTTTCCCCCTCCTCCTCCGTGCCCAGAGGACCGTCCCGGAAGGCGAGCGTTCCCGGATCAGGACGCTGCGGCAGGGACGTGCGAAACGCGGCCAGCGCTTCCGCTTCCCGCGGCAGCCGGAATCCTTCGGCCAGGAGGTCGAGCAGGTATTTGACGAAGGTCGTATGGAAGAGGGTCGAGAAGCCGATGAACGCCTGCTCCACGGTCACGCTGCCGGTCGCGACCATGCCGAGCCCCTGGATGACGACCGCCTTCCGTTCCCGCAACCGATCGACAAGGAGCGGGGCGAGCGCTTTCTCCGGCCGCCCCTGCCAGGCCGCTGTGCGGATAAAGGGGATGTCGTGCAGGAAGCCGCGGGTCTCGCTGTCCTTCGGGACCAGCCGCTCCGCGGACGCCTCCGCCCGCTCCACCAAGAGGTCCGCAAAGGGCAGGACCGGCTTCGCGAAGAGGATCGCCGTTACGTTCAGGCCCGCGAAGACCTCGGTGAAGACCGGCAGCCAGGCGTCGTTCCGGTTCGCGGTGACCCGGTCGTCGAGCCGGTAGAAGCGGATACTCTCCGGCATTGCGGTCCTGTCGCGCAGGAGCTTCTGCGTATATTTTTCGATCTGCCTGTCCATGGCGCCTCTCCCGGCTGCATCATAGGCTCCCGGCCGGAGCTTGTCAACCGCAACGTGGCCCGCTCCGGGGTTTCGTGCTACAATTCCGAGAGGAGGCGTACATGAAAGAGTACGATGTGGTCATCGTCGGTTCCGGCAGCGGAGCCAACCTCATCGAGGATGCCCTGGCCCACCGCAAGACCGTGGCGCTCGTGGACAAGGGGCCCGCGGGCGGCACCTGTCTCAATGTGGGCTGCATCCCCACGAAGCTCATTGTATTCCCCGCGGACCGGATCATGGAGATCCGGGAGGCGAAGAAGCTCGGTATCGAGGCGACCGTTTCGCACGTCGATTTCGGCGCGATCATGGCGCGCATGCGGAGCTACGTCGAGGAGAGCAGCGACCGCATCGCGCAGGCGCTCCGGCGGGCCGAGGACTTCGATTTCTACGACGGCGAGGCGCGCTTTACGGGTCCCGACACCCTGGCCGTCGCGGATACGGCCATCCGCGGCAAGACGATCTTCCTGGCCTCGGGCGCCCGGCCGCTCATCCCCCCGATCGCAGGACTGGAAGGGACTTCCTATCTCACGAACGAGAGCGCCCTTGCATTGACAACGCTGCCGGAGCGCCTGGTCGTCATCGGGGGCGGATACATCGCCGCGGAGTTTGCCCACTTCTTCGATGCCATGGGCGCCGCGGTCACGATCATCCAGCGGAACCCGCGCCTCGTCCCGGAAGAAGAGCCGGCAGTTTCGGAACTGCTCCGCGAGTCCCTCGCTCGCCGTATGACGATCCATGTGAACACCGAGGCGATCGCCATACGCGCCAACGGCACGGCAGTAACGGTCACGGCGCGGGAACGGGCGAACAACAGGACCTTCGACGTCGCGGCGGATGCCCTCCTCATCGCGGCGGGACGGAAATCGAACGCCGACCGGCTCCAGGTCGAAAAGGCGGGGATCCGGACCGACGAAAAGGGCTACATCGTCGTGGATGAGTACTTCGAGACCTCGCGGAAAGGCGTCTGGGCCTTCGGCGACGCCATCGGGAGGACCATGTTTCGCCACGCGGCAAATCACGAGGCCGAGCTTGCCTGGCACAACGCGATGCACGGGAAGAAGGCGCGGATGAACTTCCTGACCGTGCCGCACGCGGTCTTTTCGTGGCCCGAGATCGCCGCGGTCGGCCTGACCGAGGAACAGGCGGTACGGCTTGTAGGGAAGGAACAGATCCTGGTGGGGACCGCGCGGTATAGCGATGTGGCGCGCGGCGAGGCGATGCAGGAGCCCGAGGCCTTCGCCAAGGCGGTGGTGCATCGCAAGACCGGAAAGATCCTGGGCTATCACCTCATCGGGCCCCAGGCGTCCGTCCTGATCCAGGAGGTGGTGAACGCCATGGCCGCTGACGGCAACCTCTGGACCGTAGCCAAGGGACTGCACATCCACCCCGCGCTCTCCGAGGTGGTGCTCAAGGCATTCGCCCGGCTGGAGGAGCCCCGGTAGGAGAACAGACGCGGCATTGCAGCGTGAGCGTCCCCAGTCTGGCTGACCCTTATTTCCCGGGTTTGGGCAGATGGACCGCGTTTCCGTGCACGTCTTCGGCGGCCTCCATGATCGCCTCGGCGAGCGTGGGGTGGGCATGGATCACCCCGCCGAGCTGTCTGGCCGTTATCCCTTGGGTGACGGCCAGGGCGCCTTCGTGGATCAGGTCCGTTGCGTGGGCGCCGCAGATATGCATGCCCACGACCCGGTCCGTCTCCTCCTCCGCGATGATCTTCACCATCCCCGCGATCTCGCCCATGGCATGGGCCTTGCCGAGCGAGCGCAGCGGGAAGGTTCCGACGCGGTAGCGCATCCCCTGGGCCGCGGCCTGGTGCTCCCGCAGCCCCACGCTGCCGATCTCGGGCATGGTGAAGATGCCCGAGGGGACCGCGGCGTAGTCCATGGTTGCGGTGCCGCCCAGGGCGTTCTCGACCGCCACCAGTCCCTGGCGCGACGCAACGTGGGCGAGCATGACCGTGCCGGTCACGTCGCCGATCGCGTAGATGCCGGGCGCGCTCGTCTCCATCCGTTCGTTGACCGTGATCTCTCCCCGCCTGCCGGTCGCGACCCCGGCGCTCTCCAGACCGAGCCCGTCGATGTTCATGCTGCGCCCGATCGAGACGAGGATCATCTCGGCCGCGACCTCCCGGCCCTTGCTCAGGGTCGCGGTGAGCAGGCCGCCTTCGGACGCGCGCACGCCCTCGACGCCGACGTTCGTCAGCAGTTTGATCTTGTGCTTCTTGAACTCCCGGGCGATGAACTCCGAAACGCTTTCGTCCTCGGTCGCGAGCGCCCGCGGCATCAGCTCGGCCACGGTCACCTCGCTGCCGAAGGAGCGATAGAGGAAGGCGAACTCCGATCCGATCACGCCGGCGCCGACGATGAGGATGCTCGCGGGGATGCGGTCAAGACGGACCGCCTCGTCGCTCGTGATCACGCGCTTGCCGTCGAAGGGGAACCCCGGCAGGCGCGTGGGACGCGAACCGGTCGCCAGGATGACCCGTTCGGACTTGATCTTGAGGGTCGTGCCGTCCTGCTGCGTGACGCGCACCTCATCGGGCCCGAACAGCGATCCGTGTCCCGCGATCAGGTTCACCCCCCAGCTCTTGAGCAGCCCCCGGATGCCTTTGACCTGGAGCGCAACGACCGCGTCCCTGCGCGCCCGGATCCGTCCGAGATCGATGGCGGGCGTTCCGGCCACCGTAATGCCGAACTCCGCGGCATGGTGCACGGTGCGGAGCGCCTCTGCGGAGGCGATCAGGGTCTTGGTGGGGATGCAGCCGCGATGCAGGCAGGTCCCGCCGACCTCCTCGCTCTCGACCACCGTCACCTGCGCGCCCTTGCGCGCGGCATGGATCGCCGCCACGTATCCGCCCGGCCCCGCTCCTATGATCGTGAGCTTCACCGACACCGTCGCCTCCTGCCCCTTCCCCGCATTTGTCGCCTCCCCGGGCTGAAAACACGAAAAGGGAGAGTGGCCTCTCCCTTTTCCCTGCTGTTCGCTGCACCGTACGCCCGGGACGCGGTCTATTTCGCCTCTTCGTCCTTCAGGAACTTTTCATACTCCGCCTTGCTCATGAGGTCGTTCAGTTCCGTGGGGTCCGTCATCTCCAGCACCACGAGCCAGCCGTTGCCGTAGGGATCTTCGTTGATGATCTCCGGCGAGTCGGCGAGGTCTTCGTTCACCTCGGCCACGGTCCCGGACACCGGGCTGACCACCGGCGAGGTCGCCTTCGTGGACTCGATCTCGGACAGCTCGGAATCCGCATCGACCTCCGTATCGTTTTCCGGCAGATCGACATAGACGATATCGCCCAGTTGCTCCTGTGCATAGTCGGTGATCCCGATCGTAGCACGCTTCCCCTCGGCCCGCACCCAGGCGTGATCTCTGTGATATTTGATGTCATCGGGATTCATGCAGCACCTCCGGAGGATGAGCGATTCGCTGGTGACTTTTTGTATTTAGCCGATGCCCCCTCGTTTGTCAAGGGAAAAAGGGCGGGGGGTCCGGAACCGCACCAAATGAGAACGGGGATGCAGTATATCGCATCCCCGTCCCGGACGATTCCGTATGCGCTGCCGGGTCAGGCGGTAACCGGGACCTGCGCCTCTGCCGCCTTCTTGGCTGCCGGAGCGCCTGCCGGGACCATGGTAATGGCCTGTTTCGGGCAGCGCGACTCGCACATCCGGCATCCGATGCACTTCTCCTGATCGACCACGTGGAGGGCCCGCACTTCACCGGAAATGGCGTTCACCGGGCAGACCTTTTCACACATGTCGATCCCGGCGCACTTTGCGGGATCGATGAATGCCTTGGGTCGCGAGGGGATATAATCGAAGATGGCCTTGGTGGGACACTTCTTGACGCAGAGCCCGCAGACGACGCACTTTGCGTGGTCGATCCGCGCCAGGTTGTTTTCGATCGCGATGGCGTCCACGGGGCAGGTACGGACGCAGATGCCGCAGGCGATGCAGCCCACCTGACACTTCTTTTTGGTGTCCGCGCCCTTGTCCCGACTGTGACAGGAGATCACCACCGCCTTGGCAGCCGCGGCCAGCTCGATCACCTGTTTGGGACAGGCCGCAACGCATTGCCCGCAGGCCGTGCACTTCTCCGGATTGATCTGCGGCAGATTGTCCGCGCTCATCGTGATCGCGCCGAAAGTGCAGGCACGCATACAGGTGCCGTAGCCCAGGCACCCGAATTCGCAGGATTTGTCTCCGCCCGCTGCCAGGACCGCAGCAGTACAGTCCGGTACGCCGTGGTAGTGAAACTTGCGCTGACTGAGCGACGCTCCTCCCTGACAGAAGACCCGGGCGATCTTGGGCTCCATCGCCTCTGCCTGCTTGCCCGTGATCACGGCGATCTTTTCGGCGACCGTCGCCTTTCCGGGCGCACACATGTTGACGGCCACGTCGGGGTTGCCGACCACCGCCTCGGCGTAGCCCATGCAGCCCCCGAAACCGCAGGCCCCGCAGTTCGCACCCGGCAGGACGTCCCGCACCTGCTCAACGCGCGGATCTACCTTCACGACGAACCGGGCGGCGATCAGCGCCAGGGCCACGCCGAAGACCGTCCCGAGAGCCGCGAGTACGATCAGGGAATGCCAAAAGGTGGACGCGGGAACGGCTCCGGTCTCCTCTCCTGCAGCTCCCGCCTCCACCAACAGGTGGAGAGAGTGCGTAACGGCGGTGAGCACGTGTCCCAGCGTCTGGAGCAACAGGTGGGTCAAATGTCCATCCATGGCAATTCCCTTGTGTAGGCCGCACAGACTGCATGGCAGCAACCGAAATCCAGTGATGCACACCTGCGCAGCGAGATGGTGTCTCCGGTCCTTACAGCGTGATCATTCCCGAAAAGCCCATGAAGGCCAGCGCGATCAGGCCCGTCAGCACGAACGAGATCGGCAGCCCCTGGAACGACTTCGGCACGTCGGCAAGCTCCAGCTTCTCGCGGATGCTCGCCATGATGATGAGTGCCAGGCTGAAGCCCAGCCCGGAGCCGAGCCCGAGCGCCATGCTCTCGAAGAGGTTGTAGTGCTCGTCCACGTTGATGAGCGGGACGGCAAGGATGATGCAGTTCGTCACGATGATGGCAAGGTAGATGCCGAGCTTATAGTACAGGGCCGGCGCGACCTTCTTCATGATCGTGTCCGCCGCCTGGACGAAGGCCGCGACCGTTCCGATGAAGATGACGATCTTGAGAAAGCCGAGGCTGAAGGGGACCAGGACATAGGTATAGATGAGCCAGTTGAGGACCGCCTGGATGAGCATCACTGCCGTGAAGGTGAAGCTCATCCCGATCGCCGTCTCCATCTTCTTGGTGACGCCGAAGAAGATGCACAGACCGAGGTAGCGCGAGAAGACGAAGTTATTGATGAGCGCGGACGCGATAAAGATGAGCAGAACATTCTTCCACATGGAACCCCTCCACACGAACAACCGAGATACGGACCCGGGATCAACTCATTAATGGTGCCCGCCGCCGCCCCCGCCCGTGCCGCCGAAGAACTTCCGGTCGATCCAGTTGAGCCAGCCCATCATGAGCCCCATGGCGAAGAACCCGCCCGTCGGCATGATCATGATGAGGAGCGGCTTGCTGTGAATGATGGGGAAACCCCAGAGCGACCCCCTGCCCAAAAACTCCCGGAAGATGCCGAGCATGACGAGGGCGATCAGGAACCCCATACCCATGCCGACCCCGTCGACGAACGACGGCAGGAGCTTGTTCTTGCTCGCGAACATCTCCGCCCGCGACAGGATAATGGCGAAGGCGACGATGAGCATGATGTACAACCCCATCTCCTTGTAGACCGCGCGCTCGTAGGCCGACATGACCTGGTCGGTCACCGTGACCCAGGTCGCGGTGATGAACACGTACGACGGGATCCTGACCTTGGCGTGGATGAACTTCCGCAGGAGGGAGACGGTCACGTTCGTCATGGTCATGACGAAGAGGACGGCGACACCCATCAGGAAGCCGTTCTTGACCCCGTTCGTCACGGCCACGGCCGGGCAGAGCGACAGGGCAAGCCGGAACACCGGGTTCTCGCCGAAGATGCCGTTCTTGAAGAGCTTCAGCAGACTGATGTCGTTGCTCACTTCGCGCCCCCCTTCTGTTTCTGCTTCTGCACCGCGGCCTTGATGCCGGCGCCGTACTTATCGACGAGCATCTGGACGGCGTCATGCACGCCGTTGACCACGCCGCGGCTCGAATAGGTGGCGCCCGACACGCCCTGAATGTTCTCCTTGGTCTCCCCCTTGACCAGGACGATCTGCGCGAGGGTCTTCCCCTTGAACTGGTCGAGGAAGCTCCGGGCCAGGACCTGGTCGCCGAGGCCGGGTGTCTCGTTCATGTCCAGGATCTTGACGTCCTGGATCGTGAGCGAGGGATCGAGCGACACGAGCATCTTGATATAGCTGGAGTAGCCTTTATGGGCCGTTTCGGCGATCAGGTTTACCGGCCGCCCCTTGGCCGTCGCCACATAGTACTCATGGGGCTTGTTGTCGCCCGAGATCCACGTTCCCGCGGCCTTGATGGGGTCCGTGGCGTTGGGGGCCATCTCTTTCAGGGCCGCTTCCTTTTCGCGCTTCTCGGCCTGGACGCGGACCGGGTTGGTATAGTGGTACGTCCCGGCCATGATGGCACCGGCGACGACAAAGATCGCGACGAGCGGCAGGGTGATCTTCAGGATGTCCTTCATCGCTTCACCACCTTTGCCTCAGCCTTGCCGAAGACGCGGCTCCGCATGCCGCGGTCGAGCAACGGTGCGAAACAGTTCATGAGGAGGATCGCAAACATGACCCCCTCGGGATAGCCGCCTTTCAAACGGATGAGCGTCGTCAGGATTCCGGCGCAGACGCCGAAGACGACCTGGGCGCTCCGCACCGAGGGACCGGTCACGTAGTCGGTCGCCATGAAGAAGGCGCCGAGGATCAGCCCCCCGGACATCATGTGCAGGAGCGGGTCGCCGGTCATGAGGCCGCTCTTCCCGCCGAAGATCCAGGTCAGGATGCCGACCGTGGCGATGAAGGAGATCGGGATGTGCCAGGTGATGTACCGCTTGATCATGAGGAAGGCCGCACCCAGGAGGAGTGCGACGACCGAGGTCTCGCCCATGGACCCGGCCCGGTTCCCGAGGAAGAGGTCCCAGTAGAGGGCGGCCTTGGTATGGTAGACCTCGAGCAGCCGCGCCATGCCCTCTTCCTTCAAGAGGACGAGGGGCGTGGCCGTGGTCCGTGCGTCCACGTGCAGGAACGTCGTGGTCGGCGCGACAAAGGTCGTCATGATCTTGGCGAAGCTGATGAGGACGAAGGCGCGGCCGATGAGCGCGGGGTTGAAGATGTTGTATCCCAGGCCGCCGAAAAGCTGCTTGGCGATCATGATGGCGACAATGGACCCCACGAACGGGACGTAGAGCGGCGCGTTCGCGGGGAGGTTCAGGGCGAGCAGCAGGCCCGTCAGGAACGCGCTGCCGTCGGAAAGCGTCACGGGCTTCTGCAGCAGGAGCTGCATGCCCGCTTCCGCGGCGAGCGAGGTGACCAGACAGACGAGGATGACCCAGATGGCGGGCATCCCGAAATAGTACACCGACATGAGCGTCGCCGGGAGGAGCGCGCCGCTCACGGTCCACATGATCTTCGCCGTGCTCTCCACGTCGTGCACATGCGGGCCGATCGAGACGATCAGCTTTTTCGGTTCCTTCGGCGGTTCTTTTGCAGGTGCTTCCATCCCCGTGACTCCTCTGCGATAGATGCGGATGCGCCGTCCGGTGATCGGCGCATGCCGTTACTTTTTCTTTTTCGCCAGTTCCTTCTTGGCCTTCTTGACCCACTGCACGATCGGGCGGTTGGCCGGGCAGACATAGGTGCAGCTGCCGCACTCGAAGCAGTCCATCAGATTATAGTCCTTCGCGTCCTCGTAATGCCCTTTTTCGATGAAGAGGCCGATCACGGAAGGCTGGAGCTTCATGGGGCAGACATCGATGCAGCGGCTACAACGGATGCAGGGGCCGTACGACAGCGTGCTGACCTCGGACCGCGGGAGCACGGTGATCCCCGATGTCCCCTTGATCACGGACACGTCGAGCGTGTGCTGGCTGATGCCCATCATCGGTCCGCCGGCGATCACCTTGGCGGCCTCTTCGGTCATTCCGCCCGCCTCTGCAATGAGCTGGGAGAAGGGGGTGCCGATCCGGGCCAGGAGGTTCTTCGGCTCCCGGACGCCCCGTCCCGTTACCGTGACGACGCGCTCGATAAGCGGTCGCCCGTACCGGACTGCGTTGTAGATCGCGTCGGCCGTGCCCACGTTCTGCACCACCACGCCCACGTCCATGGGCAGGCCGCCTGCGGGAACGGTCCGGCGGGTGACTGCCTTGATAAGCATCTTCTCCGCACCCTGCGGGTACTTCACCTTGACGGGCAGCACGGTGATGCCCGGCGACCCGGCGACCGCCTTGGTCATCGCCGCGACGGCGTCGGGCTTGTTCGCCTCGATCCCGATGACGCCCTTGCTCACGTTCACGATGCGCATGAGGATCTTGAGCCCCTCGACGATCTCGGCTGACTTTTCGATCATCAGCCGGTGGTCCGACGTGAGGTAGGGTTCGCACTCCGCGCCGTTCAGGATCACGACGTCGATCGGTTTTTCCTTGGGAGGGGAGAGCTTGACGTGCGTGGGGAACGTGGCGCCGCCCATGCCGACGATGCCTGCCTCGCTCACCAGCTTCTTGAGCTCCTCGGGGCTCAGCTGAAGATAGTCGGGATTCTCCTTGAGACCGGCAACCCACTCGTCCTTCCCGTCGCTCTCGATGACAACTCCCGGCATCTCCATGCCGAGCACGTGCGGGATGTTGCCGAGGGCGACGACCTTGCCCGAGATCGAGGCGTGGACCGGCGCGGAGACAAATCCCGCGGGCTCGCCGATCTTCTCGCCTTTCTTCACTTCCTGCCCGATGACCACGAGCGGCTTCGTCGGGGCTCCGATGTGCTGGCTGAGGGGGATGATCGCTCTCTGCGGGATGGTTGCGGCTACGATGGGCTTGTGTGCTGTGAGGTGCTTGTTCCCGGAGGGATGAATGCCTCCGCTGAACGTGTCATGTGCTTTTAGGGTCGTGGCTTCCATCAGTCTCACCTGCCATCATGCATTAGGAAAATAGGATTGGTAGTGAACGTGGACCCGGGAAGTGCCTTGAAAAGCCGCACCGTTTATAACAGAATGATACCGATGTGTCAAGCGAATTTTTCCCGCGAAGGGGGCAATCCCCGGGATTCCCTGCTTCTCCCCGCGCCTGTGCCGTCCGCGCACACGCGCAGCCCGCGAGGGGAACATCCGTGCTGCGGGGCAACGCGGGAGACAAAGGAAAAGGGTCCTCGCGCGAACGAGGACCCGCGATCGCAGGGGGAAAGGACGAAAAAGGTCTCAGGCGACCTGGACGACTTCCGTAATGGAGGGAATTTCCTGTTTCAGCAGTTTCTCGACGCCCATCTTGAGCGTCATCGTGGACATGGGGCATGCACCGCAGGCGCCGCGCAGCCGCACCTTCACGACGCCGCCCTCCTCGACGCCCACGAGTTCGATATCGCCGCCGTCCCGCTGCAGCATGGGCCGGACCTTTTTCAGCGCTTCTTCAACCTGTTCTTTCATGATTGCTCTCCTTTTCCAACAATGGATCTTGGTATCTCGCTGCCATCGATACTATACACCTTTCTCCGCCGTCCGCACAAGGCCTTCCCGGATGCGGATGGCTGCGAGGACCGAGCGGAATCTGCCTTTCGCCGGGGAGAGCCCCCCGGTTGCCTGCCGCCCGCGCGTGCGACGACCCTGAGATCTAGAACGACGATACCGTGACCGTCGCCATGCTGACGGGCGTTGACCGGCCGGTGTTCGTCCAGATATCATACAGCTTCTGACCGGCGCCCTTGATATCATAGGGATTGCCGACGTTCTCATCACGCAGGAACTCGACGAACTCTTTGGTCGTTGTCTGGTACTCGAGCGTTATGACAGCGCTGGTCGCTCCGGCAGGCACGGGATAGGCCGTCGTGTCCCAGTACTGGCCGTCCGCATAGGTTGCGCCGACCACGGGAGCGCCCGCGGCATTGAAGGCAGTGTTCGTAAAGCCCCGCGGCGGGATGCGATTGTCCTTGAACATGTGGTTATTCAGCGCGAAATGATAACTTTCTCCATCCGGGTAGCCGTCCACGCCGGAGAGACCGGGCCGCGCCTCGTACACCTTCAGTTCTGCGTCGTCGGTCAATACGCCCGTACCGGCGTCATAGGCCCCGGATTCCGATACCAGCGTGGTCCCGTTGTAAAACCGCACGTTCAGCCACATGCGTCTGCCTTCGGTATATCCGGTCGGAAGCTTGTGACCCGTAAGATTCGTTACGGTCACGCTGAGCGTGCCGCCCGCGGAGATCGCGGTAAGCGTCGCCGCGGATTGGAGCTGCTGGACCGCCAGGGCCCTGGTCTGCTCCAGGTGAGCCAGGTCGTCGCTGCTCAGGCTCGTGTCGAACTGCTCGATCGCCAGGGGCGCCCAGGCATTGCCCCCCACAAAGCGATGGAGCGCGATGTCGGTCCGCTCCGGTCCGCCCGAAGCCGCATACCCGGTCACCTGCGGCATATGGCAGGTCTGGCACTGAACATTCTCCGCAGGGTACGCGGAATTCTTCCATTCGCTGTAGGTCTTTTCGATGGCAACGGCGTTGTCGTAATAGGGGTTGTCGATCTCGTGGCAATTTGCGCAAAACTCGGAGGTCAGAAAATAGGGCGACTGTTGAACGTAGTGGGCATTGGGCGGCGGTGAGATAGCGTAGGGCCCCCGTTTGGTGTCCTTGGGCGTGCCGGTCGGCGCGACCACGAGTTGCGCGTTCCCGTAAAATGTCACATCCGGGTCCGTCAGGCCGGTTCCTTCCGCAGAGAGGGGATCGACCATGCGATGGCACACGTCGCACAGAACGCTGTTCAGGTCCTCGGCCTGCAGGGCGGAGCCGTCAGCCGGATCCGACCTCCCTTCCAACCAACCCCGGGGAGCGTGGCACCGCAGGCAGAAATCGCCGATCGCGACGCCCTTGTTTGCAAAGGTCTTGTTCTCCACAGCCAGAAGGGCCCAGAACAGCGGGTCGCGCGCCGCGTTCGCCATCATCGTGCCTTTCCAGGTGTCATAGGGGCTCTCGTCGATGCCGTCCTGCACGGTCCCGTTCGGGCCGTCAGGGAATTGATGGCAGTTCTGGCAAAACGCCACCTCCTGAAAGGTCCCCGCTTCTTTGGGTTGGGTGCCGGGCATCGTAACCTTCTGGAGCGGGGGAGCTCCCCCTCCGCTCTTTCCCTTGCATGCATCAAGCACGGTCGATGAGAGGAGCGCTACGGTGACGAACAGCAGTACGGAACGATATGCAGGACTCGGGTTCATACGATACCTCCTCCGGACATGCCCTCCGCATCGGTCTGTTTTGCCGAACAGAATCCGCGGAAGCGGCGCTGGGTCAAGACCGTCATCTGCCTGCACAAAGCCGCAGGAAACCGGGATCGGCTTTCAATACAGATATTCGATAGAGTAAAGTATAGAGAGCTGCAAAGGGAGAGTCAAGATGCACGGGGATGATAACAAACCTCTGAAGGGAACATGCCGGCTTCGGCGGAGCGGACGATACCCCGAATTACGATCTATCCAATTAAATTTATTATATATTTTCCTGCGGGCAGAGATCAACGCCTTGATTTCGCACGGCCCGTAGGGACGGCGTTCCAGGGGTCGTCGGGCCAGGGATGCTTGGGATACCGTCCGCGGAGGTCGCGCTTCACCTCCTGGTAGGTCGTATTCCAGAATCCCTGTAAATCCTGCGTGATCTGCACCGGTCTGCGTGCGGGCGAGAGCAGGTGTAAGAGCAGCGATACCCTCCCTTCCGCGATCGTCGGCGTATCGGCAAGTCCGAACAACTCCTGCAGCTTGACGGCAAGGACAGGGACTTCGCCCGATGCGTAGTCGAGTTTCACACTGCTGCCGCTCGGTACCGTGATCGACGTCGGTGTCCTTTCCTGCAATAAGCGCTGCTGCCGGTGCGTCAGGAGCGTTTTCAGGGCGGGTGCCACGTTTACCCGGGCGAGCGCTGCTGCGCTCCGGATGCCTGCGAGCCGGGGCAGGAGCCATTCTTCGGGTTTGGCCAGGAGCCGTGTTTCGGAAAGGTCGGGCCAGGGTTCTTCCGGAAAGGCTGTTCGCAGCAGCGCGACCCGGCCTTGCAGCTGTCTCGCCTCGGTTCCAAAACGGATCAGGTCCGGTTCGTTGCGTATTGCATCGCAGAGTACAGATACGCTTTCTTCATCCTCCGGCGTGAACGTTCTCTCCCGAAGGGTCAAGACCCCCAGCAGCTCTTTCACGGATGCAGTGACCCTGCCCTCCTGTCGGTTCCAGACGACCTGCCTGATGCTCTCGATTCGGTCCCCCGAGGCATCACGGAGCATTTCCTCTGAGATCGCCGCTGCAATGTGCACCTTGCCCTCGCTCGCTTCCCCGGCGTCAACGCTCAGGGCAATAAGGTACGGGCTCGCGGCCAGGTGACTGTCCGGCGCCAGCCGCACCCCGCGCCCCTGGAGGTGCCGGAATCGTCCGTTCCCTTCACTCCGCCGTTTACAGATCCGGTCCGGAAATGCAGTGATCAGCAGCCGGGAGACCGCACGATCGTCCGCGTCTTCCTGCAAAGAGGCCGGAGGAGCATTGAGCAGCCGGCAAAGCTGCGCTGCGGTCCGTTCAATTGTCCGTAATGCCGCCGGGTCAGCGAGACCGGGATTCCCGGAGAGCCGCCACTGCTTGAGCGTCATCAACCGCGCGACGATATCCGGGTCGGTTCGACGCGCATTTCCTGCATCTTCGCGAAAAAGGTCTCGTTCCGACAGGATGGCAGCGAGGTCCGCGCCCGTGCGCACCAGTCCTTGCTCCTGCGCCTGCAGCAGAAGACGGCTGAGCCGCGGATGGAGGGGAAGACGGGCCATGGACCGGCCCAGGGGGGTGCTGTGACCAGCGGGGTCCAGCGCCCCCAGATCGGCCAGGAGCCGTCGCGCCTCTGCCCATGCGCCGGGAGGCGGGGCGTCGAGCCATGAGAGCGCATGCGGGTCCGAGACGCCCCACAAGGCCAGCTCAAGGGCGAACTGCGCCAGGTCCGAGGACAGGATCTCGGGCCGAGGAAAGGACGGAAATCCCCGATAGGATTGTTCGGAATAGAGACGGTAACAGAGACCGGGGCCCAGGCGTCCGGCCCTGCCGGTCCGCTGTGCCGCGGAGGACCGCGACACGGACGTGGTCACGAGCCGGTTCATCCCCGTTGCGGGATCGGAGCGGAGGTCGCGGGTCAGGCCGCTGTCGATCACGACCCGGACCCCCTCGATGGTCAGGCTCGTTTCGGCGATGTTCGTGGCAAGGACGATCTTCCGGAACTGCGGAGACGGCAGGATGGCCCGCTCCTGTTCCGCAAAGGGAAGGGCCCCGAAAAGGGAATGGATCTCGATGCGTTCGTCGCTCAGGTCCGATGCTTCCCGCAGCGCCCGCGCGGCGCTATGAATTTCACGCGCACCCGGCAGAAAGACGAGCACATCCCCGGTCGCGTCCCGAAGCGCGGTCCGGACCGCGGCAACGACCTGGACAGAGAGCGGCTCGGAGGAATCCCCGCGATACCGTATGACGACGGGGAAGGCGGCGCCGCCGGACGTGATGATCCGCGCGTTCCCGAGGAGTGACGCGATCGGTCCACAGTCCAGGGTGGCGGACATGACGAGGAGCTTCAGATCCGCGCGCAGCGCCTTGCGCGCGTCCAGGCAGAGCGCAAGCGCCAGGTCGGCATGGACGCTGCGCTCGTGGAATTCATCGAAGATCACCAGCCCCACACCGGCAAGAGAGGGATCGGACTGGATGCGGCGGGTCAGCACGCCCTCGGTAACGACCTCGATCCTGGTCTTGGCCGATCGGCGCGTCTCGAACCGGATGGTGTAGCCGACGGTCTCGCCGGCTTCCTCGCCGAGCGTTTGCGCCATCCACCGCGCTGCGGACACCGCCGCGATGCGGCGGGGTTCGAGCATGATGATGCGACCCGCGTCTCCGGGGAGCAGATCGAGCAACGCGAGGGGGACCCGCGTCGTCTTCCCCGCTCCGGGGGGCGCATGCAGCACGACCGCGGGGACCTTTTGCAGGGCCTCGCGCAGCAGAGGCAATTGGGCGTCTAGAGGGGAGGAAACCACCGGGTATCCGCAATGATGAACGCCGGAACGGACGGGCGCTCTCAGGCTCGTAGACAGAGGCTCAGCGGCGCCGAGGTCTTTTCTTTTTCCTCCGGCTCCGCCGTTTCGTCACGCCGATGCCCGATCATCCCCCCCCGGGCTGTTCTCCGTCGTCGTCCCGCACGGGGGACTGCAGACCGAGCTTCAGGAGCCCCTTCTCGATCATGCGGGTCGCTGCGGCGGCAACCCGGGGGTCGAACTGACTTCCCGTTTCCCGTTCCAGCTCTTGGAGAACGTCCTGGCGCGTGATCGTTCCCCGATAGGGCCGCTCCGAGATCATCGCATCGATCGAGTCCGCTACGTTCAGGATACGGGCTGCCTCGGTGATCTCTTCGCCCGCGAGCCCCTGCGGGTAGCCCGTCCCGTCGTAGCGTTCGTGGTGCTGGTAGATGGCGTTGACGATCTCGGACGAGAAACCGATCGGTTCCAGAATCCGGAGGCCGTGGGCCGGGTGGTCTTTCATCAGATCGAATTCCTCGCTGCTCAGGCGGCCCGGCTTCGTGATGATCTGTTCGCTGATCCCGATCTTTCCCACATCGTGCAGGATCGCGGCGATATGGATCTCCTCGAGCTGCGCGGGACTCAGGCCCAGGTCCCGCCCGATGGCCACTGCGTATTTTGCCACGTTCGTGGAATGCCAGCGCGTATAGGGGTCCTTGGCCTCGACGGCTGCGACCAGGGCCTGAACGGTCCGAAAATAATTTTCCCGGAGATTCTCGTAGAGCGAGGCGTTCTCCATGGCCGTGACGACCTGGCTGGACAGGATCGTAACGACCTGGAGGTCGCTCGCGGTAAAGGGCTGGCCGGAGAATTTCCCCACGTTCAGGACGCCGAACACCTTGTTCATGCCGATGAGGGGCGACGAGAGGGAGGTTGTCGGCATGTTATCGCGGTACATGGCCGCCATAACGGAGGGGTCGGGGTGCTTCCCGTCGGCGATGATCAGGGGCGTCCGCCGCTGCAGGACCAGTCCCGAGACGCCCTCGCCGATCTTCCTGCGGGCCGTGAGCGCCACATCGGTCGGAAGTCCGTGCGAGGCCCGGATCATCAGTGTTTCGCTCGCCTCGTCCATCAGCATCAGGGAAACGCGGTCCGCGGCAAACTCCTGGACGAGGACCTCGGTGATGATCTTGAACAGATGCGCGAGATCGATCTCGGTCACCAGCAGTTTGCTGATCTCGAACAGCGGGATCAGCGCCTTGAGTCGGATGTTTTCTTTCTTCAGTCTGCTGCGGCTGATGGCCCGGTCCACGGTGCCGAGGAGTTCCTCGCGGGTAAAGGGCTTCAGGATGAAGCCGTCCACGCCGCGCATGAGCGACTCGATCGCGGTATCGATCGTTCCGTGCCCCGTGATGAAGATCGTGACGATATCGGGGAAGCGATCCTTGACCCGCTCGAACAGATCGATCCCGCTGATCCCCGGCATCTTCAGATCGGTGATCAGCAGGTCCGCGGAGCCGCGCCCAAGCTCTTCGAGCGCTGCGTTGCCGTTGGCTGCCGTCCGCACCTGGTACCCCTCCGCCGCCAGGACGTGCAGACACAGGTCCCTGATCATCTCCTCGTCGTCGACGACAAGGATCTTTTCTCCTGCCATGGCAGTGCTTCCCTCCCGGCCGGCCTCTTCACGCCGCGCTGCAACGCACGAAGAAAAAAAGGCAAGAGCGCTTGCTCTTGCCTGTGACGTATTGGGGGTTCAACGTGCCGAGCGTGCGACCGCAGCTGTCAGCCAGGGCTGGTGCGCACAGGATGCGGTCTTCCTGATAAATCAGGATGCCTTCGCGCCGGTCTTCGTCTTCGTCTGCTCCGTCTCCGCCTTCTCGCGCTCCACCAGCTCGATCACCGCCAGCGGAGCGGCATCCCCGCTCCGGGTCCGTGTCGGCACGATCCGCGTGTATCCGCCGTTGCGCGAGGCGAAACGCGGCGCAATGCGCGTGAACAGCCCGCCCACCACCGCTTCGTCCTGCATGAAGCTGAGCGCCTGCCGCCGTGCGTGCAGATCGCCGCGCTTGGCGAGGGTGATCATCTTCTCGGCCAGCGGCCGGATCTCCTTGGCCTTCGCGACCGTGGTCTCGATTTTTTCATTTTTCAGGAGCGAGGTGACGAGCATCCGCAGCAATGCCTTGCGGTGTCCCGAGTTGCGCCCGAACTGTCTGCCTGCACATCCGTGTCTCATAGCGATATCCCTGCCGTCCCCTTCAGTGAGATTATCCCTCGCTCGGCTTTTCCGCCAGCAACCGCCTGGCCTCGGTCACGATCTTATCGTCGACCTTCATCCCGAGCGAGAGCCCCATTTCCGCGAGGATCTCCTTGATCTCGTTCAACGATTTCCGGCCGAAGTTTTTGGTCTTCAGCATTTCACTTTCCGTCCGCTGCACCATCTCCGCGATCGTTTCGATCCCCGCGTTCTTGAGGCAATTCGCCGCGCGCACCGAAAGCTCCAGCTCATTGACGCTGCGCAGCAGATTTTCGTTGAACGAGGGAGATTTCTTGATCTCCTCCTCCATTGCCGGAATTGCCTCTTCCTCCTCCGGGAGGTGGATGAATATCGAGAGATGATCCTTCAGCAGCTTTGCTGCGTGCGCCACGGCATCGTCCGGTCGGATGCTGCCGTCAGTCCAGACCTCCAGGACAAGCTTGTCGTAATCGGTTTCCTGACCGACGCGCGCATTCTCAACCTTGAAGTTCACCTTCCGGATCGGCGAAAAGATGGAATCGATGGGGATGACGCCGATCGGCTGTCCCGCCTCTTTGTTCTTGTCCGAAGAGACGTATCCCCTTCCGCGCCGCGCGCGCATCTCGACCTCGAGCTTGCCGTTCTTGTCGACCGTGGCGAGGTGCAGGTCGGGGTTCAGGATCTCCACCTCGGGGTCCGCCTCGATGTCGTTCGCCGTGACCGACCCCGGCCCCTTTGCCTTCAGGGCAAGCGTTTTCGGCTTGTCGGTGTGCAGCTTCAGCCGCACCTCTTTGAGGTTGAGGATGAGGTCCGTGGTATCCTCGACCACACCGGGGATGCTTGAGAATTCATGCTGCACGCCGCTGATCTTCAACGAGGTGATCGCGGAGCCTTCGAGCGAGGAGAGCAGCACCCGGCGCAGCGAATTTCCCAGGGTCGTTCCAAAGCCGCGTTCGAGCGGCTCGGCCGTGAACTTCCCGTAGGTATCGGTTATCTTTTTCTGATCATAGTGCAGTTTTTTCGGCATCTGGAAATCTTTGGCTTTTTTCAGCATGGGGCCTCCAGAACGGAGTATAAGACCAGGGAGTCATGGGGCCGGTCTTCCGCGCACGCCTCCGCATCTGCACGCGCGCTGTTGGCCGGAACCCGGTTCGGCGACGGACTACTTCGAGTAGAGCTCGACGACCAGCTGCTCTTTCACCGTCGGCACGGTGCACTCATCCCGGGACGGCAAGGTCAGCACCTTCCCGCGGAACTGCGCCTTATCGATCTCCAGCCACGCGGGAAACCCGCGTCTTTCAACGGCCGCCAGGGTCTGCTGAATCTGAGGAATTCCCCTGCTTTTTTCCTTCAGCTCGACGACATCGCCGGCCTTGAGCAAGTAGGAGGGAATATTCACACGTTTTCCGTTCACCAAGAGATGGCCGTGTCGCACGAACTGCCGCGCCTCTTTCTTGGAACCGGCGAAGCCCATGCGTTGGACCACATTGTCCAGCCGCCGTTCGAGAAGCTGCAGCAGGCTGTCGCCGGTCACGCCCTTCATCCGATCCGCCTTTTCGAAGTATCCGCGGAACTGCCGTTCGAGAACGCCGTAGATCCGCCTGATCTTCTGCTTCTCCCGGAGCTGCAGGCTGTATTCCGATTGTTTGATCCTGCCCTGGCCGTGTTCGCCGGGCGGGTAGGACCGCCGCGAGACTCCGCATTTATCCGTATAGCAACGCTCCGACTTCAGGAAGAGCTTCGTACCTTCCCGCCTGCAGAGCTTGCACACCGATCCGATATACCGTGCCACGTAATTCCTCCTGATACTGCGCTCTCGCAGTCGATTACACCCGTCTCCGTTTCGGCGGCCTGCACCCGTTATGGGGTATCGGCGTCACGTCCTTGATGGCGACGATCTCGAGACCGGCGGCCTGGATGGCTCGAATGGCCGACTCCCGTCCCGTCCCCGGCCCCTTCACGAACACCTCGACCTGCCGCATCCCGTGCTCCATCGCCTTCTTGGCTGCCGTCTCCGCGGCCAGCTGCGAGGCAAAAGGCGTGCTCTTCCGCGAACCCTTGAATCCTTTATTCCCGGAGCTGGACCACGTAATGACGTTGCCGGACGGATCGGTGATCGTCACGATCGTGTTGTTGAAGGAGGCGTGGATATGGGCTACGCCGTTCGCCACGTTCTTTTTTTCTTTTCCTTTTTTTGCCATGGATTCTCCACTCCGGGTTCTGCGCCGACTACTTTCTCCGGACGATGTGCCGGACGGGTGTCGCCGCTATTTCTTCGCCATGCCCTTCTTCTTCCCGCGGCCGGAGATAGAGGACTTTTTCGGGCCCTTACGCGTCCGCGCGTTCGTTTTTGTGCGCTGCCCCCGTGCCGGCAGTCCTTTCCGGTGCCGCAGGCCGCGGTAGCTGCCGATGTCCATCAGCCGCTTGATATGCATCGTCGTATCCCTGCGCAGATCGCCCTCGACCGAATAGTCACGGTCCAGGATCGTTCGGATCTTGACGATGTCCGACTCGGTCAGATCGCTGCTTCGTGTCATCGCATCCACGCCCGCGGCGGCCAGGATCTTTCTGGCTGATGCGAGCCCGATGCCGTAGATATAGGTAAGCGCGATCTCGATTTTCTTGTCTTTGGGCAATTCTACACCGGCAATACGTGCCACGTCTCCTCCTTACACTGCTGCCGGCATTGCATCACCGGCGCCAACCCGATCAGGCATAAGCCGATCGGATCACGGCATCCACCCGCCGCGCAGGGCATTTAGCCTTGGCGCTGCTTGTGGCGCGCATTGGTGCAGATCACCCGGACGATCCCTTTGCGCCGGATGATCGAACACTTCGGACAGATTTTCCGTACTGATGAGCGTACTTTCATGGTCGCGATTCCGTTCCGTTCTTGAGTATTATCGCGGTCTGCCGCTTCTCTCGGCGTACCGAGTTACTTGAACCGATAGGTTATCCTGCCCCGCGTCAGATCATAGGGCGTCAGCTCCACGGTCACCCGGTCGCCCGGCAGGATCTTGATGAAATGCATCCGCATCTTCCCCGATATGTGCGCCAGGATCTTGTGGCCGTTCTCCATCTCCACGCGGAACATGGCGTTCGGGAGCGTTTCCAGCACCGTACCCTGAACCTCTATCGCATCTTCCTTCGCCATCGTCGTTTGCAGTTTCCGCCTTGTCTCACGGACGCGTCGCCGCGTCGCGCTTATCCGTCAGGACCCACGGACCGTCCGGCAAGACGGCGATCGTATGCTCGAAATGAGCGGAAATGCTGCCGTCCGCCGTGACCGCCGTCCATCCGTCGTCCTGCACGATTGTTGCCGCCTTGCCCGCATTGACCATGGGCTCTACCGCAAGGACCATCCCCGCTTTGAGCTTCGGTCCCTGCCCCGCTGCACCGAAATTCGGGATCTGGGGGTCCTCGTGCATATTGCGCCCGATGCCGTGCCCCACGAACTCGCGGACCACCGAATATCCGTGCGCCTCGACATGGCGCTGCACGGCATGGGAGATATCGTACAGACGATTGCCCGCGCGCGCCTGCGCGATGCCCGCATCAAGCGATTCCCGCGTGATACGGAGGAGGCGTTCCGCCGCAGGGGTGATCTTGCCGACCGGCAGCGTAACAGCGGCGTCGCCGTAGAACCCCTCGACGATGGCCCCCACATCGATGCCGATGATATCTCCTTCGCTAAGCACCGCCTGCTTCGACGGAATGCCGTGGATCACTTCCTGATTCACCGACGTGCAGAGCGTCTTGGGGTAGCCGCGATACCCCTTGAAGGCAGGCGTCGCGCCCGCTGAACGGATCAGGCGCTCCGCAAAAT
>JBJKRX010000072.1:0-16837 GCA_046704425.1 Nitrospirota bacterium | reverse complement strand
TCGCGTGGTGAGCATCCTGAACGACGATCCGCCCAAGACCGTATCGGTGCCCACTCACGTGCAGGATGCCCTGTCCCTGATCTATTACCTCCGGACCCTCCCGGACCTGGTGCCGGGCAGGACCGTCACGGTCCCCGTCTTCGACGGCGGCAAGAACTGGGACGATCTGGTCCGCGTCCTGGGCAGGGAGCGGGTGACGACGCCGGCGGGGACCTTTACCACGCTCAAGGTTCGGTCGCAGCCCCGCTACGATGGGAACGCACTGAACAAAGGAGAGGTCTTCATCTGGTTCACCGACGACAGCCGCCGGACCCCCGTCATCATCAAGAGCCAGATCGCCGCAGGGTGGCTCATATCAACGCTCCAGGAGGTACACGAAGGGGAGGGAACGCCGTGAAGGCACGTGCCGGATCATCCGTCCGATTCGCACAACGGCGCGTTGCGCTCGTGCTGATCGGGGCGTTGCTCGCGTCGGCGTCGGCCCTGCAGAGCGAGCCGGCTGCCGGGGCCGATTGGGCGCACCCGAAGATCGTGCGCCTGACACGCGGCGACCGTACGGCGCCCCGGACCTATCGGATCGCAGCATGGTTTGCCTCGCCCGCGGCGCGGGAGCAGGGGCTGCAGGGATTCCGGCCGCTCGGTCCCGGGGAGATCGCGGTCTTCGCCTACCCTGCGCCTACGGAGACGACGTTCTGGATGGGCAGCGTGTCCTATGCCCTGGACATCATCTTCGTGGACCCGCAACGTCGCGTGGTGCAGGTCTACGCGGGCTGCGCCCCCGGCAGCCGGGCCTTCTTTCCTTCGGCGCAGAAGATCCGCTGGGTGCTCGAAACCGCAGCAGGAGCGGATATCCGGGTCAACGATCGTGTCGTTTTTCCCCCGCCCTGACCGCGCCCCGCTGCCTGCGCGCAACTTTTCGTTTGATTTTCCCCAGGGCCGATGTTATTATTTTCGGCACCATTTCTGACCAATCATTTCCCCCGAGGTTGCCGATACCGGCATGATGAAGAATCTCCTGCGCACAGTCCTGACCGCCCTCCGCACGACGACCCGCTCCGCTTGGGAACACCTCAGGACCTTCTGGTTCTCGCTGGTCCTGCCGTGGCTCAAGCGCTTGACGGTGCTCCGGGTGCTCGCGCTCATGGCAGGCGCGGTGCTTGCCGGGGCCATGGTCCTCGCGTTCCTCTTTTATATATATTCGTTCGGCCTGCCGACGGTCGACGCCCTCAAGGATTACAAGCCCAGTCCCGGCACGACGATCCTGGCCGAGGACGGCCGGGTGCTGGGACAGATCCGGATCGAGAAAGGCGTCTACGTGCCGCTCGCGCGCATCCCCCAGTTCCTGCAGAACGCGCTGATCGCGACCGAGGACCCGCGCTTCTACGAGCACGGCGGGATCGACTACCGCGGCATCCTGCGGGCCGCGCTGAAGGACATCCTCTCCGTCCGGATAAAACAGGGCGGCAGCACGCTCACCCAGCAGCTCACGAAAGTGGTGTTCCTGACACCGGAGCGGAGCATCAAGCGCAAGATCAAAGAGATCATCCTCGCCCGTCGACTCGAAAAAGAACTGTCCAAGAAGGAGATCCTCGAGCTGTACCTGAACAAGGTCTACTTCGGCTACGGGGCCTACGGTGTGGAGATGGCCGCGAAGACCTACTTCGGCAAGGACATCTGGCAGGTCAATAAGGCGGAGGCCGCCCTGCTCGCGGGCCTGCCGCAGTCGCCCATGGGGTACTCTCCCTACAGCGACATCGACCTGACGAAGATGCGGCAGTGGCAGGTCCTGCGCCGGATGGTTGACGAACACTACATCACGGCCGTGCAGGCGACCCAGATCTACAACGAGCCGATCAACCTGGAAAACCTCCGCGCCCAGGAGAACATCGCCCCCTACGTGGTGGACTATGTCCGGAAGTACATCGAGAAGAAGTACGGTACCGATCTCTTGTACCAGGGGGGCTTCAAGGTCTATACGACCATCGACTACGATCTGCAGCGCGTTGCGCAGGCGTCCCTCCGCGCCGGGCTTCGGGCCGTCGACAAGCGCGAGGGATTCCGCGGCCGGGTCGGGTTCAAGCCGCTCAAGTCCGCCGCGATCACGTGGGGTTCGCTGCACATCCGGGTGAAGCCCGGCGAGCGCTTCAACGCCCACGTGCTCGCCGTTCAGGACGACGCCATCACCGTCCGCGGCCGCGGGCTCATGGGCTTCATCCTGCCGGACGGCATGCAGTGGGCCCTGCTCAAACCGAAGAAGCACAAGAACGATCCCGACGAGTACCGCAAGCCCCAGGACATCATCCAGCCGGGCGACATCATCAAGGTGCGCCTGGAGTCCTATGATCCGAAGCGGCACGTGGCCACCTTCGCCCTGGACCAGAACCCGCTCGTGGAGGGGGCCGTTGTCTCGATCGAGCCCTACACGGGATACATCCGCGCCATGGTGGGGGGGTACAACTTCGTCGAGGGCGGCTTCAATCGCGCGACCGAGGCCCATCGCCAGCCCGGCTCGGCGTTCAAACCCTTCGTGTACGGGGCAGCGCTCGAGGACGGCTACACGCCGGCCTCGATCATCATGGACCTGCCGGTGATCCACGAAAAGACGACCGAGGACGAGAAGGGCTGGAAGCCTTCGAATTACGACAACCGGTTCCTGGGTCCCTTGCGGCTGCGCGTGGCCCTCGCGCTCTCGCGGAACGCCGCGACCGTCTCGCTGCTCGAAAAGATCGGCCTGAACAAGGCCATCGATTTTGCGCGCAAGGCCGGGATCACGAGCCCGATCAACTACGACTACACTACGGCCCTCGGGTCGTCCGCGGTCACGCCGCTCGAGCTCACCTCGGCCTATGCGACCTTTGCCTCGTCGGGGGTGCACACCCCGCCGATCCTCATCACGAGCGTCGTGGACGGGACCGGGAAGGTGCTCGAGAGCTACGATTCCCAGCCCGAACAGGCGATCGACCCGACCACGGCCTACCTCGTCACGAGCCTGCTCGAGGGCGTCGTCAAGGAAGGCACGGGACGGGGGGCCCAGGTGCTCGGGAAGCCGCTTGCGGGCAAGACCGGCACCACGAACAATTTCGCGGACGCCTGGTTCCTCGGCTACGCACCGTCGATCGTCACCGGCGTCTGGGTGGGCTACGACAATCCCGGGGCATCGCTGGGGGACCGCGAGACAGGTGCGCGCGTTGCGCTGCCGGTCTGGATCGGCGTGATGCGGCAGGCCCTGGCGAACAAACCGGCGGAAGACTTTACGCCTACCGAGGACATCGTGACGGCCAAGATCGATCCCACGACCGGCCTGCTCGCGCCCGCGGGCGAGGCGAACGCGATCGACGAGGTGTTCCGCAAGGGGACCGAGCCGACGCAGTACGCCAACCTGACGGAGCACCGGGCGGACCAGTTCTACCTCTACGACCAGGGCGTCGGCACGGGCCCGCAGAAGCAGCTGCCGATCGACGAGATCGAGGACTAGCCCGGCTGGGACGGATATGGATTACAAGACGACCCTGAACCTGCCGAAGACCGGCTTCCCCATGAAGGCGAACCTGAAGGACCTGGAGCCGCGCATGATCGCGCGCTGGCAGGAAGAGGGGACCTACGCCCGCATGCAGGAGCAGAACGCGGGCAGGCAGGCCTACATCCTGCACGACGGCCCGCCCTACGCCAACGGCCACATCCACATCGGCCATGCCCTGAACAAGACCCTTAAGGACATCATCGTCAAATACAAGTCCCTCCAGGGATTCGCGGCGCCCTACGTGCCGGGCTGGGACTGCCACGGCCTCCCGATCGAGCACCAAGTCTTGAAGACTCTGGGTCCCAAGAAAGAGGGAATGAGCCAAGAGGAGATCCGGAAGCTTTGCCGCGAGTACGCCGAGAAGTTCATTGCGATCCAGCGCGGGGAGTTCCAGCGGCTCGGCGTGTTCGGTGATTGGGAAAATCCGTACCTGACCATGCACCATGCCTACGAGGCCTCCATCGTGCGGGAGCTCGGTAAGTTCGTGGGCGCGGGCTCCGTGTACAAGGGTAAGAAGCCCGTGTACTGGTGCGGGTCCTGCGAGACCGCCCTGGCCGAAGCCGAGGTGGAATACGGGGACCACGAGTCGCCGTCCATCTCCGTGCCCTTCCGTCTGCTTGACGCAGGGAAGGCTCTGCCGTCGCTCGCCGGGAAGGACGTGGCGATCGTCATCTGGACCACCACGCCCTGGACGCTCGTTTCGAACCTTGCCGTGGCGCTCCATCCGGACCTGGAGTATGTCGCGATCGAGGACCTCCGATCGGGATCGGTCCTGATCGTGGCCGAGGCGCTCCTGGCACCCTCGCTCAAGAAGTTCGGGATCACGGACTACCGGATGATCGAGAAGTTCAAGGGCAGGAAGCTCGAAGGGCTGAAGGCCCGCCATCCCTTCCTGGACCGCGAATCGCTCGTGATCCTGGGCGAGCACGTGACGCTCGAGGCGGGCACCGGCGCCGTGCACACGGCCCCGGGCCACGGCCAGGAAGACTACGAGGCCGGCCTCCGGTACGGGCTCGACGTTTATGCGCCGGTGGACCACAAGGCGCGGTTCACCAAAGAGGCGGGCATCTTCGTGGGCGAACACGTCCATAAGGCGAACAAGGGCGTCATCGCCCTGCTCAAGGAGAAGAAGGCGCTTTTATCGGAAGAGAAGCTTACACACTCCTATCCCCACTGCTGGCGGTGCAAGAACCCGGTGATCTTTCGTGCCACCGAGCAGTGGTTCATCTCCATGGAGAAGAACGCCCTGCTCAAGAAGGTCGTCGCGAGCGCGAACACCGTCACCTGGGTGCCGGGCTGGGGCAAGGACCGGTTCCTCTCCATGGTGCAGGACCGGCCGGACTGGTGCATCTCGCGCCAGCGCGCCTGGGGCGTTTCCATTGTGGCCTTTACCTGCACGGACTGCGGCACGCTGCTTCTGGACAAGACCGTTATCGACCATGTGGCGGACCTCGTGGCCAAGGAAGGTGCCGACGTTTGGTTCATCAAGTCGGCCGCTGAGCTGCTTCCCAACGGAACGAAGTGCGCCAAGTGCGGCAAGGGCGACTTTGCGAAGGAGATGGACATCCTGGACGTGTGGTTCGATTCGGGCGTTTCCCATGCCGCAGTGCTCAAGGAGCGGAAGGAGCTTTCCTGGCCCGCGGACCTCTACCTCGAAGGGAGCGACCAGCACCGAGGCTGGTTCCAGTCGTCGCTCCTGGCGTCCGTGGGTACGACCGGCAAGGCGCCCTACGGCACCGTGCTTACCCATGGATTCACGATGGACGGTGCGGGCAGGAAGATGAGCAAGTCCGCAGGCAACATCATCGCTCCGCAGGAGGTGATCGATCAGTTCGGCGCCGAGGTGCTCCGGCTCTGGGTCTCGTCGGTCAATTACCAGGATGATCAGCGAATCTCCAAGGAGATTCTGACCCAGCTTGCCGAGGCCTATCGCCGGATCCGGAACACCTGCCGCTATCTCCTGGGGAACCTCGCGGATTTCGATCCTGCGCAGGACCGTGTCGCAGCGGGGAAGCTTCTCGAGATCGATCGCTGGGCTCTGCACAAGCTCCAGAAGCTGATCCAGCGTGTGACCCGGGCCTACGATGATTTCGAGTTTCATGTCGTCTTTCACGGGATTCACAACTTCTGCGCCGTGGACATGAGCGCCTTCTATCTCGATATCCTGAAGGACCGGCTCTACACGGCGCCGGCGAGGTCCGCGGAGCGGCGTTCCGGCCAGACCGCCATGTACGCCATCCTGTCGGCGCTTGTGCGGCTCATGGCGCCGGTGCTGTCCTTCACGGCGGACGAGATCTGGGGATATATGCGGCACGAGGAGGAGGTGCCGAGCGTGTTCCTGTCAGGATTCCCGCAGGCCGACCCAGAGCTCCTGGACGACGCGCTCGCATCGCGGTGGGAACGGCTGCTCGCGGTCCGCGGCGAGGTCGCCAAGGTGCTCGAGGGGCTCCGCAAGGACAAGAAGATCGGCCACTCGCTCGACGCCGGGGTGACGCTCTTTGCCGCGCCGGACCTCCATGCGTTCCTGCAGGGATACGCGAAGGACCTGGCGTTCATTTTCCTCGTTTCGTCGTCGACGCTCGCCCCGGAAACGGAGGCGCCTCGCGAGGCCTTCGCGAGCGAGGCAATCCCGGGCCTCAGGATCGCGGCCGGTCCGGCGCAGGGCGCCAAGTGCGGCCGGTGCTGGATGTACAGCGAGACCGTGGGCTCCGTCGCGGAGCACCCCGGGATCTGCGCACGGTGCGCGGGAAACCTTGCCAAGAGCTGATCGCCGGGAAAACGGAGTGCCCCATGCAGAACAAATACCGCTGGATCGTGCCGCTCATCGGGCTGATCATCGCGCTCGATCAGGCGACGAAGTACTGGGTCACGAAGCGCATCCGGCCGTACGAGACCATCCCGGTCATCAAGGGATTCTTCAATCTTACCTACGTGCGGAACAAGGGTGCTGCCTTCAGCCTCTTCGCCGGCGCCCCGGACGGCCTGCGGACCGCCTTCTTCATCGCCGTCACGATCGCCGCGATCGTCATCATCGCCGTCCTGATCGTCAAGACCCGCGAACGCCTGATGCTTGCTGCCTATGCGCTCATCCTGGCCGGCGCCGCAGGCAACCTCATCGATCGGGTGCGCCACGGCGACGTGGTGGACTTCATCCAGTGGTACGTCAAGACTTGGTACTGGCCGTCCTTCAACGTAGCCGACTCGGCCATCACCGTCGGCGTGGCGCTCTTGGTGGTCGATATGTTGTTTATAAAAAAACCGGAGGCAACAAGCACGAAATCCGAATAACGAAATCCGAAGCGAATGCGAAGGACGAAACGATGCCAGTCGAACGATTCCGTATTTTGCTGTTCGCATTTCGGATTTGTTCTAGGGGAATCCTATGCATCCTATCCTTTTTGTGATCCCGCGCTTCACGTTCCTGCACTGGGTCATCGGCCCGATCCCGATCCGGCTGTACGGTCTGATGATCTCCCTGGGCTTCGTGCTCGGCGTCTTCCTCGCCGCACGCCAGGCGCGGAAGGAGGGGTTGCCGCCCGAGCGGATCATGGACCTCTGCGTGTACGTCCTCTTGGCCGCGCTCGTGGGGTCGCGCATCCTCTTCGTCCTGACCGACCTGCACGCCTTCGCGGCCCGGCCCTGGGACGCCTTCGCGATCTGGAAAGGCGGGCTCGTGTTCTACGGGGGGCTGATCGGGGCCATCCCCGTCGGCATCTGGTACCTGAAACGCCACCGCCTGCCGCTCTGGAAGACCGCGGACATCATGGCGCCGTCCATCGCCCTGGCGCACGGCTTCGGGCGGATCGGGTGCTTCTTTGCCGGCTGCTGCTACGGCGTCCCGTGCCACCTGCCGATCGCCATTACCTTTACCAATCCCCACTCGATCGCGCCGACCGGCATTCCGCTCTTCCCGACCCAGCTCACGGAATCGGGCGGCGAGTTCCTGATCTTCGGCATCCTGCTCCTGCTCCGTCGCTACAAGAAGTTCGACGGTCAGCTCTTCTGGCTGTACGTGCCGCTCTATGCAACCCTGCGGTTCATCATTGAGTTCTACCGCGGCGACGCCATCCGCGGCGTCTATTTCCACGGCCTGATCTCCACGTCGCAGATCATCGCGATCGGCATGTTCGCGCTGGCCTGCGTCATGCTCTGGCGGCTGCGCAAGGCCGCCAAGACGGAGCCGGCCGCACCAAAGGTCGAATAACTCCGTCCGCGAGCCCATGCCGCTGACCGCGCCGGTGTCTCGCCCGTTTTTTCTTGATTTTCACCCATGCCTGTACTATCCTTGACGCACTGATTCCGATATCAGCACCCCGCCATCGTTGCACCGAGGTCAGGAGATCGCATGTCGCCGGAAACCCATCGGGAAATTGCCGGTTTCATCTGGAATATCTGCAATCTCCTGCGCGGACCGTACAAACGCAACGAATATCGCAAGGTCATCCTCCCGCTCACCGTGCTTCGCCGGTTCGACTGCCTGCTTGCGCCTACGAAGGCACGGGTGCTGAAGGAATACCGCACGATAAAGGGAAAGCCGGAGACCGTGGTCCGCAGTCTTCTGCAACGGATCACGAAGCGCCCTTTCTATAACCTCTCTAAGATCGATTTTTCCAACCTGCTCAACGATTCCGACCAGCTTGCTCAGAACCTGATCAGCTATATCAATAAATACTCGAAGAACGTGCGCGACATCATGGAGCGCTTCGCCTTTGATCAGCAGATCGCCCGTATGGCGGAGAAAAACCTGCTCTTCGAGGTCGTCAAGGCCTTCAACAAGATCGACCTCTCTCCCGAGCGCGTGGACAACATGCAGATGGGCTACGTGTTCGAGGAGTTGATCCGGATCGGGGCGGAGCAGGCGAACGAGGAGGCGGGAGAGCACTTTACCCCGCGCGAGGTGATCCGGCTGATGGTGAACCTGCTCCTCTCGCCGGAAAAGGACATTCACAAGAGCCACGTAGTCAAGACCATCTACGATCCGGCCTGCGGCACCGGCGGCATGCTCTCCGTGGCAGAGCAGTACATCCGCAGTCAGAACACGGAGGCCAACCCCCACCTCTTCGGGCAGGACTGGAACGACGAGGCATGGGCGGTCTGCAAGTCGGACATGCTGATCAAGGGCGAGGACGCGGACAACATCATCCGGGGCGACACCTTCACCGAGGACGGTTTCGAGAATAAGACCTTCGACTATATGCTGGCGAATCCGCCTTTCGGCGTCACCTGGAAGCAGCAGGAAAAGAAGATCACCGCGGAGCACAAGACCCTGGCCTATGACGGACGGTTCGGCGCCGGACTCCCCCGGGTGAACGACGGGTCGCTCCTGTTCCTTCAGCACATGCTTTCGAAGATGCAGAAGCCCAGGGACGGCGGCAGCAGGATCGCAATCGTGTTCAACGGCTCGCCGCTCTTCACGGGCGACGCGGGCCAGGGCGAGAGCAATATCCGACAGTGGATCATCGAGAACGACTGGCTGGAGGCCGTGGTGGCCCTGCCGGACCAGCTCTTCTATAATACCGGTATTGCGACGTATATCTGGGTCCTGACGAACCGGAAGACGAAAGACCGCAAGGGCAAGGTGCAGCTCGTGGACGCCCGGCAGTTCTTCGTCAAGATGCGCAAGAGCCTGGGCAACAAGCGAAACGAGATCGGCGACGGCGAGGATGGAAAGCCCGACCAGATCGGTGAGATTGCCCGCATCTATGGAGACTTCCGGAAGAATGAAAAGAGAAAATTCAAGACCAACGGCAAGGAAAAGTCCCTCGTTGTGTGCAAGGTCTTCGATAACGAGGACTTCGGCTTCCGCAAGATCACGGTCGAGCGGCCGCTCAGGCTCAACTTCCAGGCAGGAAAAGAACGCATTACCCTGCTCGACGAACAGTCCGGATTCAGGAACCTCGCTACGAGCAATAAAAAGAACGAAAAGCAGCGGCTCGTCGAGATCGCGGAAGGGAAAGAGCGCCAGGAGGCGATCCGGGAACTCCTGCGCGCATTGGCAAAATCTAGCAGGGGCAAGTTGTACCGGGACCGCAACGAGTTTCTTGCCGATCTGAAAGCACTCGATAAGGAACGGGGCGTAAAACTCGACGCATCGGAACTTAAGGCGGTGATAGCGGCTCTGGGCGAACGGGATGAGACCGCCGAAATCTGTCGGGACCGAAACGGGAAACCCGAGCCCGATCCGGAACTCAGGGACACCGAGATGGTGCCGTTCAAGGAAAGCGTAGAGGCCTATTTCAAACGGGAGGTCCTGCCTCACGTACCCGACGCCTGGATGGATCACGATAAGACCAAGGTCGGCTACGAAATCCCGTTCAACCGCCACTTCTATCGGTATGAACCGCCGCGCCCGCTGGAGGAGATCGAGAAGGACATCAAGGCGCTCGAAGGCGATATCATCACGCTGCTCAGAGAGGTTGCAGAGTGAGGGCTGCTGAGAAGTAAAGAGGGCCGGAAAATAGAAAACCCCACTCAGCCTACATGGGTATCTGACATATAGCGTCAGACTTCGGCAGAGCAGGGTTTGAAGCGTTCTTAGTCTTTTCTACTGTATATCTGCACAAATGTCAAGGTGATTTTATAATGGAATGCTCTCGCATAGCGATGGAGAACAGCGCGAGTGAATAACCGGGATCTTATAACGCTGATTAATGAGTTACGGAGCCTGCCGAAGGAGACCGAGTGGGCGGAGTTTAAAGTAAATAACGACGCTCCGGACGATATAGGCGGGTATATTTCCGCGCTGGCGAACGCAGCCTGCTTACACAACCAGTCAGCGGGCTACCTCGTTTACGGCATCGAGAACAAAACTCATAATGTCGTAGGAACAGTATTTCGGCCGCGTACGGCCAAGATCGGTAACGAGGAGATCGAGAACTGGCTTGCGAGACTATTGAATCCGCGCGTAGACTTCACTTTTTACGAGTGTGACTATGACGGACGACATGTAGTTGTAATAAAAATCGATCCTGCCCACCATATTCCGATTAAATTTAAAAACGAAGCATTTATAAGAGTTGGGTCCTACAAGAAGCATCTTAAGGATTATCCTGAAAAAGAGAGAAAAATTTGGCTCAAGAAGGAAAAAGATGATTGGTCGGCGGAAATCTGCGAGGACGCTACACTAGACGACCTTGATCCGTCGGCAATCGCCCGCGCCCGCGAGAACTATAAACGGAAGTATTCGGCTAAGGCGGTTGACGTTGATGCGTGGGACGATATTACTTTCCTCAATAAGGCAAAAATAACCATTCAGGGCAAAATAACACACGCCGCCGTCATTCTCCTTGGAAAAGATGAAGCCGAACATTTTCTCATGCCGGCGGTGGCGCGGATATCCTGGATATTGAAAAATGAACAAAATGTCGAGAAGGATTATGAACATTTCGGCCCGCCGTTTCTTCTTAACATCGACGCCGTATTTGGAAAAATCCGCAACTTAAAATACCGTTACCTTCTCGACAATACGCTATTTCCCACAGAAGTAACGAAATACGAGCCCTACGTGATCCGCGAAGCGCTGAACAATTGTATAGCTCATCAGGATTACGAGCTTAAGGGAAGAATTACCGTCGTTGAAAATCCGGATGACATTCTGTTCACGAACCTCGGCAGTTTCCTGCCAGAAACCGTGGAAAATGTCATCGAACAAGATTCGCCTCAGGAATACTACCGAAACGCCTTTCTTGCCCAGGCAATGGTGAACCTCAATTTGATCGATACCCAGGGAGGCGGAATTAAGAAGATGTTCTCCCTCCAGATGAGCCGTTATTTCCCACTCCCCGATTACGATCTTTCCGACCCGGGAAGGGTAAAAGTTCGCATAACAGGGAAGGTAATCGACGAAAAATATACTCGGCTACTTATTGGGAAGACCGATCTTGATCTCAAAACGGTAATTTTACTTGACCGTGTGCAAAAAAAAGAGACGGTCTCGCGGGAAGAGGCCGTACTGCTCAAAAAAATGAAGTTGACGGAAGGCCGGTATCCCAGTCTCTACGTGTCTGCTCCCATTGCTGATGCAACTGACAGGCGCGCGGAATACATTCGGAACCGGTCGTTTGACGACGAGTATTATAAAAAAACGATTCTTGCATTTTTAACGAAATATGGTTCTGCAAACAGGCAGGATATAGACAAGCTTCTAGCGAATAAACTTTCTGATGCACTGAGCGAGCAGCAAAAAAAGAATAAGGTCAGTAATCTTCTCGGCCACATGTCGAGAAAGGATAAAACCATCAAGAACAAGGGATCCGCGAAGAAACCAAAATGGACTCTAGCATAATTGAATTTGTAAATTATGCGTATTTTATGGAGAATTTATTTGTAAATTTGGCCTAATTGATTGTTTTTTTTCTGATAATTGCTTGTTTTGCGTACATCATATTGTGATACACATATGCGAGTAATGATTGTTTGCTGGTACTGGTTATGAGATACCCATCCTATCCATCATACAAACCCAGCGGCGTCGAATGGCTCGGCGATGTGCCGGAGCATTGGGACGCCAAATGGCTCAAGTGGACAGCAACCTATCGGGTCAGCAATGTTGATAAGGTGCCGGCAGAAAACGAGGTACCCGTTAGGCTTTGCAATTATACCGATGTTTACTACAGGGATTTCATTAGCTCAGAGACGGAGCTAATGGAAACTACAGCAACAACCGATGAAATTCGACGATTTAGATTGCTGAAGGGTGATGTCGTTATTACAAAGGATTCAGAGTCATGGGATGACATCGCGGTACCTGCTTATGTCCGAGGGTCAATTCCTGATCTTGTATGCGGTTATCATCTTGCGTTTATCAGGCCTGATCCGATCTTTCTGTCTGGCGCATATCTGTTTAGATGTTTGCAGGCAGAAGGAATAAATGACCAGTTTCAGGTCGCAGCTTCGGGAGTCACGCGATTTGGATTGCCGAAGGCCTCGATCGGCACAGCCTGGATTCCCATGCCGCCTGTTCCTGAGCAAGAAGCCATCGCTTCTTTCCTTGACTCACGGACCGCGAAGATCGATACGCTGATAGAGAAAAAGCATGCGCTGATTGAAAAGTTGAAGGAAAAGCGCGTCGCGCTCATCTCGCGCACGGTTACGCGTGGCCTGCCGCCCGAAGCCGCCCGCGCCGTGGGCCTCAATCCGCATCCGAAGCTGAAGACTTCCGGCATTGAGTGGCTCGGTGATGTGCCGGAGAATTGGGAAATGAAGAGGTTAAACCGAATTGCCACGATATCTTATGGGATCGGAGGAGAAATTGACCGTTCCTTGGAAAGTGGCTTAAAGACAGTTTCACTTCCGAACATTGACATCGAAGGACGTTTGAATTTAGATGATGTACCGTTTGCTGAAGTGAGCGAAATCGAAAAACGAATGGTTCTTCTTCAAAAAGGAGATTTATTGTTCAACTGGCGAAACGGGAGTTCGGATCATTTAGCGAAGACTGCCTTTTTTGATTCAGAAGGTGAGTATTCGCACGTTTCATTTCTCTTGCGACTCCGATTCAATCCGACCGACTCATGGTCGGCTTTCTATCACTATTTGCTCAATGGCTATCGTATCACTGGATTTTTTAAGCACTCAAAGGCAGGCGTGAACAATACTTTTAACCTCACAGAACTATCAGCATTACCTGTGATCTGCCCACCAGTTGAAGAGCAGCATGTTATCGCCGACTATCTCGAACGCGAAACGGCAAAGATCGACCGGATGATCGAGAAGGTCAACGCGGCCATTGAGAAGCTTCGAGAATACCGTACCGCGTTGATCACGGCAGCGGTGATGGGGAAGATTGATGTGAGGCATGCAGCATGACAGCAGAAGACGACGGCATCAAACAAATTGTAGATGCTATCGAAGGTTACGCCATTGAAGCTGCATATGGTAGGGCGGTACTAGCAGCTCACAGACTTGAGACAACGCTTTATACGTTATTGTCTGTTCATTTTTCGGAAGTAAGCGGCTCAAACAAAGTTTTATGTCAGGAGAGAGAAAAGCTCTCAAAAATGACCCTTGGCAACCTTGTTGAGCGGGTTATCTCGGAGTTTCACATATCGGAGTATTGGCAAGAGGAACTAGATAACATGCTGTACTTCCGTAACCGACTTGTGCATCAGATTGCAACGGATCTTTCCTCATCTTTTTTGCGCCATGGTAGTAAACAAAGAATTGTCGAAGAACTCGAACGGATAAGAAGTTATTTTGTTGAGACAGACGAGGAGATGGAAAGGATGCTGTTTGATTGCTTGGCGGCAAAGGGTATAACAAAAGAGAAAATAGATAAAGTGGTTACGCAAATTATGGCTAAAGCAGAGAACAATGGTCAAATATCATGAGTTTCTCGACCGACATGTTCGGCAAGAAGATAGAGTTTTCCGACGACTCAATAGAAGCTGGCCTGATGCGCAAAGATAAGGTTACTTTGCACGACCGTGCGGGTCGCTGGCAATTTCTTGAAGACTTGCGGCAAGGTGGAGAAGTGAATTATATAGGAGATATTGAGGGTGGTTATCTATTCCAAGAATCTGAATTAGCCTTTGTCGATGGGCACTATGCGGCCACGTTATTACTTGTTTTGGCGATAATAGAAAGGATGCTGCAGGTCTGGCTTTTAGAAAACGGGCTTACAGAAGAAGCTAGAAAAGGAACGGGCAAGATTCTCAAATTCCTCCGAAAACATGATCTGCTGCACTCATTTATTCTTGATGAGATAGATAAACTGCGGAGGAAGCGGAACCACTTTGCCCACTTCAAGACCGACGATGATGAAATGCGAGTCGATCAGCGCACGGTTACAACGCAACTTTATGATCCGCAGAAGTTAATGCGTAAAGATGCTGAGGCCGCGCTTCAGTTGGTGCATCAGCTTTATAGAACTAGGCGAGACAAGATCAATGTGGACAAAATAACAAAAGCATAGAAGCGGGGAGGCATATGGACGTTGAAAAGTCACACTGCAACACGTGCCAAAGAGAAACTAACCAAGATGTTTTGCATGAAGAAGCTGTAGAATGGGAATATCCATCTGACGACGAGCACTATCCTCCTGATCAAGGAACGGATATCTATCAGATGTTAAAGTGCCGTGGTTGTGGCACGATATCATTTAAAAACGAGACGTGGATTAGAGGAAACTATGATGAGAAAGGCAATAGCGTCCCTTACTCGTACTACTATCCACCAGCGATATATCGCCCGGAACCAAAATGGCTTAATGAGCTTGATAGCTATCTCGAAGAGGAGCAAAAATTTGTTCATGATTTAATGAAGGAGATATACAGCAGTCTTCATAACGACAGCCGAAGGCTGGCGACTATGGGAATTAGAGCGCTGATAGAACATATAATGATTAAGGAGGTTGGGGATCAAGGTTCCTTTGTAAAAAATCTCGACGCGTTCGGTGCGCACGGTCTAATCTCTTTAAGTCAAGAAGACATTCTGAAGACCGTTCTTGAGGCTGGTCATGCTGCGATTCACCGGTCGTATTCGCCGACGACTGAAGATCTTCATACATGCATGGACATAGCAGAGAGTATAGTCGAGTCAATTTATATTCATCCGAGAAAAGCAGAGAGCCTGAAGAAAGGAATACCTGGCAGGCAGTGACATGATCGAGCAGGAACCTCTCATCTCCCGATGCGGCGGCTACTGCAACCTGAAGAGCGCAGCTCGTCTCTGACCTGCTGACTCGGCAAAACGCATGAGCAACCAAACAAACGAAAAGGCCTTTGAAAGCTACGTCGAGGAAATCCTGTTGACTCGCTCGGGTTGGCAGAAGGGCGACGTATCCGAATGGGACAAGGAGCTTGCGCTCTTTCCAAGCCGGGCGATTGCTTTTCTCAAGGACACGCAGCCGAAGCTCTGGACCCAGATGTCGGCTTTGCATGGCTCGGGTTTGGAGGCGATGCTCATCTCGGCCCTCGGCAAGGAACTCGATCTCAAGGGTTCGCTCCATGTGCTTCGGCACGGGTTCAAGTTCTACGGGAAGACTTTCCGGCTTGCTTACTTCAAGCCCGCCCATGGATTGAACACTGATATCCTGGACCTTTACAATAAGAACGTCCTGACCGTAACCCGGCAGGTTCCCTGCCATCCGCAGAACAACGACACCATCGACCTGCTCTTCAGCGTAAACGGCCTTCCGGTTGCGACCTGCGAGCTGAAGAATCCTAATACGGGCCAGACCTGGCGAAACGCAATCAGGCAATACCACGAAAGTCGCGATCCGCGGGCGCCGCTCTTCCGCTTCAAGGCCCGGGCCCTGGTCCACTTTGCCGCTGATCCCGATGAAATCCACATGACCACGCGGCTTCGGAAAGAAAGCACCCATTTTCTGCCGTTCAATCGCGGCAGCCGGCCGGGCGATATCCAGTGCGGAGCTGGGAATCCCATCCATGAGTCGGGCTATCGGACCGGCTATTTCTGGGAGGACGTCCTGTTCCGGGAAAGCTTCCTCGACATCGTCGGTCACTTCATGTTCATCGAGAAGAAGGATGAGAAGGTGGACGATGGGCAGGGAGGAAAGAAGCGCGTGACGCGGGAGGCGATGATCTTTCCCCGCTATCACCAGCTCGACGCGGTGCGGATGCTCATCGATGCCACGCGTAGCGAGGGGGCGGGCAGGAACTATTTGATCCAGCACTCGGCGGGAAGCGGAAAGACGAACAGCATCTCCTGGCTTTCCCATCGGCTGGCGAGCCTGCACAACGAGCAGGACGAGAAGCTATTCGACTGCGTGATCGTCATTACCGACCGCCGCGTTCTCGATCAGCAACTCCAGGATGCGATCTATCAGATCGAGCATGCGCAGGGCGTGGTAAAGGCGATCGATCAGGACTCGAAGCAGCTCGCCGAGGCGCTCATCGACGGCACCAAGATCGTGATCACCACGCTCCAGAAGTTTCCCTTCGTGCTGCGGGGACTGCTGCACGCCGCGGGCGCGAACGATCTCGATACGCCAGACGAGGAATCGAAACAGAAGGCAAAGGCATGGGAAACGGCCATTGCACAGAGAAGATACGCGGTGATCGTGGACGAGGCCCATTCGAGCCAGACGGGAGAGTCCGCGCGGGAGCTGAAGGCCATCCTCGGAGCAGCGGCTGCCCCGGAAGACGAGGAAGCGCCGCCTGACTGGGAAGACCGGCTGAACCAGATCATGCAGTCCCGGGGTAAACAGCCGAACCTGAGCTTTTACGCCTTCACCGCGACACCGAAAGGCAAGACGCTCGAGCTTTTCGGGCGGCAGGGCGCGAACGGTACGCCCGAGGCCTTTCACACCTACAGTATGCGCCAGGCCATCGAGGAGAAGTTCATCCTCGACGTGCT
>JBJKRX010000071.1:0-7166 GCA_046704425.1 Nitrospirota bacterium | reverse complement strand
GGGAATGCCGGAGGCGACGCCGATCAGCATATTCTGCGGATTGCCGGTCACGGTCATGACGCTCCCGATGTTCGCAGCCGTTGCCAGGGCCAGGAGGTAGGGCAGGGGATTCAGCCGGAGCTCCGCGGTCACCGCGAGCAGGATGGGCGTATAGACGAGGCAGACCGTGTCGTTCACGAACAGGGCGGAGAGCGCGCCGGAGGTGATCGAGACAAGCACGAGCAGCTGCAGGGGGGACCGCGCCAGGGCGATGATGCGGTCCGCCATCAGCTCGAAGAACCCGGCCGCGCGGAGGTAGACCGTGATGATCATCATGCCCAAGAGCAGAAGCAGCGTATGCAGGTCCACGGCCGCAAAGGCCTGGTCGAGCGTCAATACGCCGGTCACGACCGTGAGCACCGCGCCGACCAGCGCCCCTGCCGGGCGGTCGATGTGCACCCGCGGGATCTGGCGGATGCCGATGACGAGGTAGGTGAAGACAAGGACCGCGAGCGCTGTGAGCACGGGGGGCAATGTACCACGCGGGAAGATGCGAGTCCAGCGGAGAAAGGGGCCGGCATCCCGGCATAGCTGTCCGCGCTTGGTGCGGCCCGCTGCTGCGCATCGGACGCCGCATTGACAAACCGTCTCCCCCTTGATTAAGATGTCCCCATGACCGCAACCGAATTCCGCAGGGCCTTTCCCCTCTTCCGCGACAGCCGCGCAGGACTCATCGAGGAGCTGCTGGCCGCGGGCCGGACAACGCGCTTTCCCGCGGGCAAACAGCTCTATGCCGAGGGGGATGCCTGCGACCTCGTCGCCTTTGTCGTGGACGGCCTCGTCCGGGTGTACAAGATGAGCGAGGCAGGCAAGGAGATCACCTTGTACGAGATCGGGGCCGGGGAGACCTGCATCCTGAACGCCTCCTGCGTGCTGTCCGGCACGTCCTACCCCGCCTACGCCGTCACGGCCTCGGCCTGCGAGCTCTTCCTCATCCCCACGCCGGCATTTCGCCGGATCGTGTCCGCCCACGAGGAGATGCGGTCTTTCATCGCCGAGCTCCTGAGCCGGCGGCTCGCATCGGTCATGGAGCTGGTCGAGGAGGTGGCCTTCGGCCGCATGGACGAGCGGCTCCTGGAATATCTCATTGCCAAGGCGGAGAACGATGTGCTGCACACCACGCACCAGAAGATCGCCAACGAGCTGGGCACGTCCCGCGAGGTCGTGAGCCGTCTCCTGAAGGACTTCGAACGCAAGGGGGGGGTGCGGCTCTCGCGCACTACAATCACCCTCCTGCACGGGGCGCGGGGCGGGGGCCGGTGACAAAGTCACAGACAGTCGTCCTCATGCACGGTATGGTGGAGGATCGCGAACGGCGGACACCGTGTCCAGCCGCATCGACCGTGAAGGAGGAGACGTCATGAAGAAGAACATCGGTTCCATCGAACGGGGCATCCGGATAAGCGTGGGTGCCGCCATCCTGGCCCTGGCCTTTGTGGGCCCCCAGTCGCACTGGGCCTACCTCGGCATCATCCCGCTCGCAACCGGCCTGATCGGCTGGTGTCCGCCCTACGCGCTCTTCGGCTTCTCGACCTGCAAGACCGGCAAGTAGCGGCAGCCCTCCTGGTTTATTCGGCAAAGGGTCTGAGGCAGCGCGGCTCGGGGCCGTCCGGGGTCCCCGCGTGCACGAGGCTGTGCGCGGGGCAGCCGCCGTGGCAGGCACGGTGCAGCGCGCAGTCCCGGCGCGGGCATTGATTGCCGGCAAAGGTGCGGAATCGGGCAAGGAGGGGATGCTGCCAGATCTCGGGAAAGGGATCGGTCAGGATGTTCCCGAGGCGATACGCCTCGATCCCGAAGAAGAGGTTGCAGGGCCAGACCGACCCGTCAGGCAGCACGCCGAGCTTGGTGGTGCCCGCCGGGCACCGGGCGGTGCGCAGGGACGGATAGCGCCGAAGGTCCGGCAGGAACCCTGAGCAGAACACCGTTCCCTCCGGCCCGGTGCTGAATTCCCTGCGCACGGTGCGGAGGAACGCGTCGAAGGGCATGGTCTCGGGAAGCAGGGACGGTTCCAGCGCATCCCGGTAGAGCAGGTAGAGCTCCTTCGCCCCCAGGGAACGAAGACAGCCGATCAGCCGTGCATCAGGACTGCTCCCCACGATCGTTTTCACTACCGGCCTCTGGTCCCGGATGAAGGCGTCGAGCCGGTCCGCGGTCTCCTGGTCGTTCACCGAAATACCGACCCGGACCGCGGGGGCGCGTTGCATGATCTCCGCGAGCTGCGCCGTGTCCGTCGCGTTCGAACTCAGGTTGAGCGCAAGCCCCTTCTTGAGCCCGTACTGCAGAAGCTGCGGCAGGTCTTCGTGCAGGGTCGGTTCGCCGCCCAGAATGTCGATCGTCCGCACGCCGAGCTGCGCCAGACTGTCCGCGAGCGCACGAAAGGCCCCGGGGCTCATGTCCTCCATTTCCGGCACGTTGCGGCTGAAGCAGAATTCACACGACAGATTGCAGCGCACCGTGGGGTAGAGCTGGATATAGTCGGGAGCGGAGATCATGGGTTCCGGGGAGGTTGCGTGCCGGACATCATCCTGTTGCGGACGGCATCCCGCTGCACACCGATCGAGGTAAGGATACCGGGCGAAATGCCGCCTCGCACGGGGTTGTCGTTCCTGCCGGATCAGGCAGGGTAGGCATTACTCACGGGAATGATCGCCGTCGCCTGACTGCGTTCCTTCCGGGGCCCGACCCTGCAACGCTGCCAGGGACGGATAAAGTTTCCCGGCGCATTCCGGACAAAGCCCGTGAGAAAAGAGGGCATCGGTGTGCGCGGACACGTAGACCTCCACCTGCTGCCAGAATCCCTGGTCGTTCCTGATCTTTTTGCAGGACGCACAGATCGGAACGATCCCCCGCAGGGTCTTCACCTCGCGCAAGGCCGTGTGCAGGTCGGCGATGAGCGCGTCTTTTTCCGCCTCGGCCTGTCTGCGCTGCGCAATATTCCGGGTGAGGGGCTTGAAGACGAAGAAGTAGAGCGACGGGAACATCAGGCACGACAAGGAGACGGCGTCGAGGGCCGCCTCGCCGTAGCGGCCCAATGGCGGCAAAAGCGGCAAAATCAGCATGATGAGGGTCTCCGCCGTCAGGATCGTCGCGACCATGGTCAGCAGTAAGAAGCCCGGTTTGCTCAAGATATGGATCTTCCCGGCGGATGCAGCCGCGGGAGCAGGTTGCGGCGTTTCCGTTTTATCTGTTGCTTCGTTCATAATGCTCTCCTGCAGAGCCCAAGATGAATGATTCCGTCTGATGCGCTGCCCACGCATTTCACAATCATAACACTTCTGCAAAGAATTCTCAGGCCGTTTCTCATATCTCCTTTTTCCGAAACCAGGCAATCATCCGGTCTGCGACGGCCTTCCACCCGTCCTCCAGCATCAGCATATGCGCCATATGCGGAAAAATGAATGCCTCGTCGAGAAGGGCGCGAAAGGATTCGTCGGTCATACGCTTTTGATACTCGCGCACCTGCTCCTCGGGCATGCTTTTGAGACAGAAGAAATCGCGGACTAAGGCGGTCGTGCTCACGACCGGGGAGAGGCTCCGGGTCGCCTGCACCCGGCGTTAACGACTGCGATAGGGGGAGTGCAGGGTCGGACTGCTTACTCGCGACGCATCATTCGCTTGCGGCCAGCGTTTATGAGCTCAACACGCGAATGCAGGCTGTCACGGTCGCGAGGAAGCGTCCGCCCCCGGCGGAACTTGTCCCGGGCGCTTAAAAGCGCTTGCCGCGCAATGGCCGGAAAGCCGGGGGGGCCAAGGCGCGGGATTGCGTCACTGATGTCCCTGTAACGCTTCCAAGAACAAGTGGGAATCTGCACTCTGCCGTTCATCGTCTGCTTAAAAAATGAATGCATTAACACCAACCCCGATGAATAAGTTTTCAGACCGGTCACGGCTATTCGATGCGCCCAATGATGAAGAGCTGTTGTATATGTCACGGCCGAACGTGTAGCGCACCATCGGTTCGAGAGCCACATTTTTGGACAGGAAATAATCCGCCCCCAAACCGAGAGTCAAGTCATCATAATATGCCGTTGAGCTATATGGGCTCATCCCCGGGGCTTTTTGGTGCGTTTTACTTTTGGTATAGAGATATGCCACGGACACGAAAGGATAAGTAGTCTTTTCTCCGAAATAGTATCGAATTACAGGCCCCACTCCATACGCTCGATAATAATAAGATTGCACAGCATTCTGATCAAGCTTCGATTCGTCGTACTGTATTGAAGTACCAACAGCCAGGTTCGGCTCTATGAAATACAAGATCGCCGGCGCGACTCCCAGGGTCTTCATGCCGTCTCTGTCTGCGCGCGTATAGGATATCGTCCCCGAAAGACTATAGACGCCCTTGTCTGTTGCAGGCTCCGCGAAGGCATGACCGGCCAAAAACAGCAGAACGGCTACTACCAGGATCGCTTTTCTCATAGGTCCCTCCTGAAGTTGAACTATTGCCCGGACCAGCTACCTCCGGCGCCAAGACAGACAAACGATCAAAAGCGCAGTGACGCATACGCACCAATCCCGTTATCCTTTTCATCGGTCACGGTTAGGACACCGAAAACAGGAGCCCCCTCATATTTATACAGTCGCGTATACAGGGACACCTGAACGCCCAGCATTTCGGAAAACCAACAGGTCGGGGATACCGTGAAGGTTTTCTCGATCTCGGTATAGTTGCTCGGATAGGAGCCGGGGGCGGAAGAGTTGGTCCTTTCTTCGTCCGCATCGAGCGCCAGCGAAAAGTGCTTGCCAACCAAGTACGTTACCGTCAGGTCCGTCTGATTGACGTTGTAAGTCAAGTAATCGTTACCGGACTGCTTGTCCGATCCATGTCCCCTTCCAAGCTCGACGGCGAGATCAACACTCTCTCCGAGCACTCCTTGCGCACCGATCAACGTAGTTCTTGTTTCCGATTCGATATCCGCCGCGTATCGCTGTGTCGCACTCCATGAATCTTCGACAACCGCCAGGTGGATCGAGAGCTTCGGCGCGACATATTGACGCACCCCAATCTCAGAGGATGCAAGATGGATCTTTGTTCCCGGCTGTATAATTCCGTTCATTTTTTCCTGCTGCCAACCGTCTCCTTTACCATAGTCCAGAATAAGTCCCGTCCCGCCGGACGAATACAGCTCACCGCCTATGGCATAGAGGGAATTTTTTCCCCGTCGTTCCAGAAAACCAAGAGGGTCTGAATAATCTTTCGTAATCGCCGCAACAACTCCCAAGCCCGCAAAAATGGTCGATGGATGCTGCAGAAACCGGCGCAGCTCAATCGGCGTACCGTCATCACGAAGCGGAGAAAAAAACCGCGTGTATTGCAGATCAGTCTCATAATTTGCTGTCCGGTAATAGTCGGAGTAATCCTGATGAATGTTGTACAGCGTGCCTTTGATCTGTTGCGCCGAATCAGATTCCGTTCCTACCATCAGCTCGTTCGACACATCGGCGAAGGCCGGGCCTGAGGCGATCAGCAGTAATAAGCAGAGCATACAAAGAGCTTTCATTTTCACCATTTCCGCCAATCCGGCACATCCCCCTGTTGTCGGAGCGCAAGGAGTATTTGTAGTGCCTTGCGCTTCTAGTTGGTTGAATTGTAGTAATCGGCAATCTGCTGAGCCGTCCACAAGTCCTTGCTGATCCGCACTTCATCGATAACACCAAAAAATTGATTTACGCCAGGAGCGATCGATCCGACAAACAGAGGATCACCGATTGCTTCTACACCGTAGCTGATAGCCCGGCTGTTATCCTCTATCCCATCAACATAGAGACGACCCGTTGTTTCGTCGTACGTGACGGCTATGTAATGCCATACCCCTGGCGTCAGCACCTGATTGCTCGTGACGATGGTATGCCAGCCCTGATAGTCACCCAGAAGAAATTCAACCTGTCCACTCGTATTGATTTGCAATCTGAAGGTCATCCCATGCCCCCCGGAGCCAATAATGCTATAGGGTTCCGATTGCGGGCTGCTATCCATTTTAATCCAAGCAGCAACACAAATGCCCGAGTCAAAAGGGATATAAAACCATTGAGCACCATTCAACAATCCCGGCAGTATTTCCACATATGATTCGCCGGTTGAACCAAACTGCAAGGCCGATCCGACCTTTCCGGGGACCCAGGTCGGCCCGTACAGCTCGCCGTCGAAATAGCCGTTGCTATCAGCGTTCTTGGCTATTGAACCGCCGTTTTCATCAAAGTGATACGTAAAGGTCCGCTCAGCTCCCGGATTAGGAGGAGTAAAGCCATCAACTCCCATTCCGCAGGAACAAAGAAACAGACATACCACTCCGGAAATTAGATACTTCTTCATTGCCCCTCCCGTGTAGATAAAGCTAAATGAGTTCTATCCACTTCGGCGCGATTACGATTTTTCTTAAACTGTCCAGATTGCGGAGCGTCCTGTTCACACCTCTCGGGGATATTCGTCGCGTCTCCGCCGCATCCCGGCTTGCAGAAAGTTGCCGATCGCGCCTCGATTATATGCAAGCGTCTTCGAATGTCAAGCAAGATGTTGATATCTGATCATTTTGCGGAAACTACGTAGGAAAAACATACGTAGTTTCCGCAAAAAGCTTCCAAAACTGTGGATAACTCCACTCCTTTTCCCTCCCCTCCTCCCCCTGCCTGTGTTACAATAAAAACCGTTACCCCCTGCAACCATGGCCAACAGCGAACTCAAAAGACTGGTAGCCACCTATTCCGCGGACCAGATCGAGACCTGCATCCAGCAGCAGCTCGAAAAGGGCGCGAACGCCTGCGAGCTCGTGGACGAGACCGACGAGGTGATCGCCGCACTGAGCAAAGCCGGGGTGGTGAAGGAACTGATGGACCAGGGCATGAAGTTCTCGGAGGCACTGCGGGAGCTGGGCAAGCGGATCCGGGCCGTGTACGGGAAGGAAGAATGATCGAGCTCACTCTTTACCGCAGAGGCGCGGAGGCCCGGAGATTTCATCTTGATCGGCTCAGGGCTTCCTTGTGTTCTTTGCGTTCCTTGCGGTGAATACGTTCGCCCCCAAAAGCAGTCTGCCACAAAGAACGCAAAGATCACAAAGAACGGCACAGCAAGGTGATATCAAGAGAAGGGACAACACGATATCTTTGGATTTCCTCTGCGCCCTCCGCGT
>JBJKRX010000070.1:0-8939 GCA_046704425.1 Nitrospirota bacterium | reverse complement strand
CAGCGTAGCATCGCGGAAAGGCCGAGTGCAGGACCGGGAGGCGCGGTGAAAGAACTGGACGATGTAACCGGTGAAATTATCGATGCGGCGCTGAAGATCCATCGAGAGCTGGGACCGGGGCTGCTGGAGGCGATATATGAAAGCGTGCTTGCCCGGGCTCTTGAGAGACGCAGTCTCAAGGTCGAGCGACAGAAACCGGTGAGTTTTCTGTTCGATGAGATGGAATTCAACGAAGGCTTTCGTGTTGACCTGCTCATAGACGATCGTGTGATTGTGGAATTGAAGTCTGTTGAGAAGCTTGCCCCGGTACACAGTAAACAGCTTCTGACCTATCTCCGCCTCATGAGCCTGTCAGTCGGTTTGCTGATCAATTTCGGCGCTGTGACCCTAAAGGAAGGTCTCCACCGCATCGTGAACAACCTCGCACCCTCCGCGTCTCCGCGCCTCCGCGTGAACCAATCAAGGAGCCCGGCATGACAAAAGGACACAGCACATCCGATCCCTATGACCTTCACCGCTTCCTCAGCGCGCAGGAAGGCATCTACGACCGCGCCCTTGCCGAGGTGCGGGCGGGCCTGAAACAATCGCACTGGATGTGGTACATCTTCCCGCAGATCGAGGGCCTTGGTTCCAGCCCTACGACGCGTCTCTTTTCCCTCAAGGGCCTGGACGAGGCGCGGCAGTATCTCGGCCACCCTGTGCTCGGGCGCAGGCTCATCGAATGCGCGGAGGCGGTCCTGGCCGTCTCGGGGCAGTCTGCCGCGGACATCTTCGGGTACCCGGACGCCTGGAAGCTCCAGTCCTGCATGACCCTCTTTGAGCTCGCGGCAGGGCCGGGGTCGGTCTTCGGCCGCGTCCTGGACAAATACTACGAAGGCAAGCGGGACGCGAAGACGCTCCAGATAATCGGAAAGAACTGATGCAAGAAGGCAGACAGAAAATAAACCTCAACATGCAGGCGGTGCGTTATGAACGAACAAGCCGGACAGGCGGATCAGGAAACGATACGAAAGACGAACACGAAGCTTGCGGTCGGGATCGGCGTCGGCGGCATCGGATTGCTCATACTCCTGCCTGCGCTCTTTTTTGCCATCCTGCTTACGAGGCCGGGGGGCCTGACCGCTCTCCTGCAGCTTCCCTCGATCACGCGCTCCGCAGTGTCCGACGGGAGCCGCACCTGGCTCCTGTCGCAGCAGCCGGACCTGAGCCGTCTTTCTGCACACGAAAAGAAGCACCCGCCCTTGCGATACTTCATGGCCCCCCTGGAGGGTGCATCCGTGGGACAAAAGCTGGAGATCCCTGCATATGCTGCAGCGGTCGGCGGCGCGGGGAGCCTTGTTTTCCTGAGCCCCGGAGAATATCGGACCTATGACGGCGTCAGTTGGACGCCGGTAAAAACGGACGCCATCGGCATAGACCCCCGCGGGGCGCTCTCGCCCGACGGCCTGTACGTGCTGAGCGGCTTTCCGGACGGACTGCATCTCAGTCTCCTCAAGGACGGCACCGCAACATTACTCCCGCTGCCGACGGAGCTCCGGGCAGCGGAAAAAGACTCGCCCGGCCGCTACGCACAGATCCGGTGGTACCAGGGAACGCTCTGCCTCTTCTGGCCCTCCGCAGGCACCCTGTCCTGGACCCGGTGGAACGGGTCGCAATGGGCGGTCCCGGCGGTATCGCAGAATTTCAGCGGCAGCTATGCCGTGGCTGCGGACAAGGAGCGGCTCTACTTCTTCAATTGCCAGGGAACCGGGGCAGACCAAGTCCTGCGTTATTACGTCCTCGCAAACAACGATTGGTCCGGACCGACCTTCCCCTGACGGGCAGGTTCTCGGATTGGAACGTGTTCCCCGGGCGTGAAGGGGTGAAGCTCTTCGTCCGCCAGTTCTCCCATCAGACGCTCTACACCCTGGCGCAGGGGAGTCTCGAGGCCCCGATCCGCCTGGGCGGCTCCCTGCCTTCGCACCGCGAGACCGCCGGCCTGCGCCTGATCGGGATCAATGTTGTGCTGTTCCTGATCATCTTCGGCATGTCCGCGATCATCAACCGCTTCAAGGTCCGACAGTGGCCCGCGGGGGACACCGACTACGAATTCGCGAGCCTCTTCCGCCGGTTCTTTGCGTGGTTTCTCGACAACCTGCTCCTGGCGTTCGTGCCCGCCTGCGCGATTGCAATTGCAATGGTCTCCCTGCATGCACATCCTTCCCCAAAACCCCTCGGTCTTCTCCTGGCGATCTTCGGTGCGGTCCTCTTCGTCTTTGTCGGCGGGTTCTTCTATCATTCCCTGTGCGAAGGTCTGCTCGGCTGGACCGTGGGGAAAAGGATCTGCGGCATCCGCGTCTGCAAGGCCGATCTCACGCCCTGCACGCTCGGCGGGGGCTTCCTGCGGAACCTCATGCGGATCGTGGACGCCTTCTTCTATTACCTGACCGCGGTCGTGTGTCTTTCCGCCACGGTCAAGTGGCAGCGGCTGGGCGACCTGGTCGGGGAGACGGTCGTGGTGCGGCGGAAGAAGGTGAGCCTTCGGTGAAGGAAGAAGGAAGAAAGGAGAATGGTGGCGTATGGACCCGCGATCGACCGATCTCATCTTGGAAGGAAAACGCGTTCACGCCTGGATCGGCGGCCAGGGGCCTGCGTTACTGTTGATCCACTCCGCCTGGGGAGATGCTTCCTTCAGCTGGTCCCGGGTCTGGCAGGAACTCGCAGAGTCGTTCCTGGTCCTGGCGCCTGATCTGCCGGGATTCGGGACATCCGCCCCCCTGGACCGGCCGACGCTCAAGGCCTTTGCCGAGGTCCTGCAAGACCTGCTCGACAGTCAGAAGACGGAGAAAGCGATCGTGGCAGGCAATTCTTTCGGCGTGGCCGTGGCCGTCGAGTTTGCCTCGCTCTTTCCCGAACGCACGAAACAGCTCATGCTCGTGAACGGCGGATACGTGCCCGCGCTGCCCTGGTTCCTGCGCTCGCTCATGACCTGCCCGATCCTCGAAGGGCCTTTTCGTTCGTTCTTCCGCTCCGTGGGCTACGCGGATACGACGCTTGCAAAGGCCTTCCCGGATCACACCAACTTGCCCGCGGGTTTTTTCGACCAGATCCGCAGGGACAAGGAACAGAAAGCGCGCGTCGTCTTCGATACGGTCGTGCATCAGCGCGATCGGCAATCCCCGCCGCGGGTCCCCGTCGCACTCCTCTGGGGGACCGGGGACCACTTGCTCACCCGAAAACAGCAGACGGCATTCCGTGCGAGCCTCACGAACGCCCTGTTCGTCCCTCTTTCCGGCGCGGGCCATATGCCGCAGGTGGAGCAGCCCCAGGGATTCATTGCCGCGCTCCGCAACGCTGCGCTGGGCTAGGTCTGCCCCGCTGTCCTGCGGCTATTCGGAACAGGGTGGTCCTGCCCGTAGCGATCACTCCCTCCTGTGCTGCCTATGCCCGTTCTCCGGGAAAGCACGATCGTCGGTCCCTCATGCCGCGCGATCCTGCCGCATGTCGCATCACCCCGCCGCCGCTTCCTTTCTTTTTTTGCCGCAACCTCTTTTGCCGGAGCCTTGACAAGAGGAGGACCGGCGAATATCGTTAAATCAGACGGAACTTCGGAACACGATGCACCTGCGGGGGGGAAGAGACGTTGCAGAACGTCTCCTGACGCAGGGAGACGGGGAGGGCTTCATGAAGCTCCTGCCTCTCCCTTCCTCGCTGGTTGCGCTCTTCAAGACGGCGCCGGCCGCAGCGGCCCTCCTCGCCGGTCTTTGCGTCGCCGGGGCAGCTCGTGCCGGAGCAGGCAATACGACCTTCTCGATCGGCGTGCAGGCCGTCGTCCTTCCGCTTACGCGCCTGACGATCCTCCGGAACCCCTCGGCGGTCGCGGTGGCCGGAGAAGACATCGGCAAGGGATACGTGGATGCGGACCCCTCCGTGATCGAGATCCGGACCAATTCCCCCCATTGCTGCGTGCTGACCCTCGATGCAGCGGCAAGCCCCTTTGTGAATGCGGAAGTGTCCTTCTCCGGGCGTCAAATCCTGATCAACGGCCAGGGAGGCATGATCGTCGTTCCGGTCTTGGGCCGCAAGATCCTCTCGATGCACTACCGGTTCCTGCTCCCGCGCGGCGCAGCGCCGGGCGTCTACCCCTGGCCCTATGTCCTTACCGTCAGCCCGCTGCCATAAGGGGCGCCCCAACGCGTACCGGGAAAAGGCTCGGGATCGTCGGTGATTTTGAGGGCGGGCAGGGGCGCCCCAACGCGTACCGGGAAAAGAAAAGGGCGACGGCAACCGGCTCTTGCGAGCCCGGTTGCGATCGCCCCTCTCCGGGATGACGTCCTGTTTTCGCAAGGCCTGCCGAGCATCGCAGGCCTTTGCTCTTCCTACTGATACTCCACCCGCACCCGCGTCGTCTTGCCGCTCTCGACCTTCACGTGGGAGACCTTCACCTTGTCCAGCATCTCGTGCCATGCCGTGATCGTGTAGGTGCCGGGCGGCACGTTCGTGAAGGTAAAGGCGCCGTTCGCATCGGTCACGGCCGCATAGGGGTTGTCGGAGACATAGAGGTACCCGTGCATCCAGGGATGGATGTTGCACTGGATCTCGATGAGTCCCGTGTCCCGCAGGGGCTTGGTGAGCGACATGCCCCCGCCCGGCAGGGTGACGTTGTACATCGTCTTCCCGCCCCAGAAGGTGTGGATGTTGTGGGCGATGGGGTCGTCGTTCCGCTCGATGAAGTCGGTGCCCGTATACCCGATGGCCACGTGCGGGACGAAGGCGCATTTCCGGTTCGTCAGGGTGACCGACTCATGGGGGGCCGGCATCCCGGACCTGATCCCTTCAATGTAAACAACGACGTTCTGGATCCTCCGGTCCTTGATCAAATACCGCTCGGCCGGGAGGGTGTCACCGCAATACTTGGTAAACTGGGGCGTCACCGTGACCGTCTGATCGACCGGAACGGTCTTCCCGGTGAACAGGACCGTGCCCTCTATCGTCCCGCCGTTTTGGACCTCGTGGGCCGTATAGGCAAAGGCGGTCGATGCCGCGACAAAGAAGAGCGCCAGCACGCCGACGCCAAGAGACATCTTTCGCATCATACTCATCACCTCATTTCCTGTTGTCTCTGGAGCTTCCTCCAGCTTTTCCCTCTCGATAAAATTATAACACCCCGCTTCCCCTCCGCCGACGCATCACGATTGTTTCTCCTGCGCCGGTTCATACACGAGCAGCACGTTCCCGTTCCCGAAGGTCCGCGTCCTGGTGAGCGTGAGGGAGATCGGCCCCTTCACCCCTGCGAACAAGGTCCTTCCCGCGCCGAGCACGACCGGGTTCACCAGGATCCGGTATTCGTCGATCAGTCCTTCCGGAGCGAGCTGCGCCACGATGCTGCCGCTCCCGAGAATGGTCAGGTCCTTGCCGGCCTCCGCTTTCAGCCTCCGGACCTCCGTCAACAGGTCACCCTGCACCAGCCGCGTATTGTTCCAGTCCACCCGGGCCAGGGTCCGGGAAAAGACGATCTTCTCCGCCCGGTTCATGCCGTGGGCCACGACGGGGTCGTCCTTGATCGCTTCCGCCGTGGGCCAGAAGCGCGCCATCAGCTCGTAGGTGACGCGGCCGAAGAGGAGCATATCCCCCGCGTTCGCGACGGTCTGCGCCAGCTCCTGGAACTCGTCGTCCACCCGGTGCCAGGAGATGTCGCCGCCCGGGCCGGCGAAGTAGCCGTCCAGCGATACCAGGTTGAACATCGTCAGTCTTCCCATTGCGGCATTTTCCCCCGGTGCCGATACGCGCCGCTTATGCGGTCTTCTTCTGTTCCCTCGCGACCAGGCCGTTCCAGTCCGCGGAGAACTTTTCCAGCCCCTTGTCGGTCAGGGGGTGCCGGATATCGTACTCCTGCCAGGGCCGTGCGAGCCCCACGGCGCGGTAGGGGATCGGCCTGCGCGATCCGGGGTCATACCGGTATTCGGCCCCGGGAACGGTCATGCCCCGCTGGGCCCAGGTCTTGAGGATGCCGAAGGGCGCGGTGACGATGGCGGACCCCAGCTTGATGGCGTAGAGCAGGTGATCGATCGAGCGCACGCTTGCGGTCAGGACCTGCACATGGCCGTCCCCCGCGCGGTACATCCGGAGGATGTTGCCGACCAGGTGCATGCCGTTCTCGCCTTGGTCGTCGAGCCTGCCGACGAAGGGCGACACGATGACCTGCCCCGGTTCCGCGCCCCGCGTGGCCGCGTACACGGCAGCGGCCTGCTCCTGGGAAAAACAGAGCGTCATATTCACCCGCATCCCCTTCCGGACGACCTGCTCCGCGGCCTTCAGCCCCTCGCGCGTTACGGGAAATTTGATGTGGCTGTTCGGGATCCAGGTCGCAAGCTCCGTTGCCTGCGCGAGCATGGTCTCGGCTCGCGTGGTCTTGTCCGCGGAGACCTCGATCGAGATCGACCCCGCGGGGATGAGGCCGCTCAGGGTCCGGACGATGGCGCGGGAGAAATCGTGTACCTCCGCTTCACTGAACCGTTCGCCGCGGTCGAGCCGCTTGCGGACCTCGGGATTCGCGGCGATGAGCGTGGGATTCGTGGTCTGTCCGTCGAGAAAACCCATGAGCCCCAGGAGCGTGCGCGTCTCTTCGGGGTCACCGCCGTCCAGGAAGATCCGGGTCTTCAGATCCTTCGGTTTCATTCAGATCGCCTCCTTACTACAAGCTTACCACGCACCCGGCAACGACCGATCCGCTCCCTCCTTGACTTTTGCATCGCCTCTCCCTTATAGTTTCCTAGTGCCGGACGCGGCGGATGCTGCCGCACCGGCAGAAAGGGGACCAGCGTATGCACGATGAGGAGCGGATCAGACGGGAATACCGGCGGCGCCAGAGCAGGCAGTTCGTCGCCATCGCGCTCGTCATGTTCGACGTGCTCCTGGGGGCGGTGCTGCACAAACGGACCGGTCTCCTCGGGCTCTCCCGCCAGGCCATCTTCGCGCTCCAGGCCATCGGGATCGCGGCATTCGCGGGTTTCACGGCATGGAACTGGCGCTGCCCGGCCTGCAACAAGTATCTGGGCAGCGATGTTTTCCGGGAACGCTGCAAGGCCTGCGGCACGCGGCTGCAGTAGGCGCGCGGGCGGGGCAACGCGAAGGAGGAGAGCGTGGCATTGGTGATCGGCGTTCCGAAGGAGACGGCCCCGGGTGAGAAGCGGGTCGCGCTCGTGCCCGACATTGCCGCGAAGTTCCAGGCGCTCGGGGCCGAGATCTGCATCGAGAAGGGCGCGGGGGGCTTTTTCCGCGACGAGGACTATCGCGGCGCGATCGTGGCTGCGAGCAGCGCCGAGGTCTTCGACCGATCCGGCGTGGTGCTCACGGTGCAGCCGCCCGGCCCGGACGCGCTGCGGGCCCTGCGGGAGTGCACGGTGCTCGTCGGGTTTCTCTCCCCCTACCAGGACCGCGACCGGGCCGCGCTCCTGTGCGAACGGAACATCACCAGCTTTGCCGTGGAGCTCGTCCCGCGCATCTCCCGGGCCCAGGGCATGGACGCCCTCTCGACCCAGGCCACGGTCGCCGGGTACCAATGCGCCCTGATCGCCGCCGCGACGAGCCCGAAATTCTTCCCCATGCTGACCTATGCCGCGGGCACCCTGCGGCCCGCGCGCGTGCTCGTGATCGGCGCCGGGGTTGCGGGGCTGCAGGCGATCGCTACGGCCCACCGTCTGGGCGCCATCGTCGAGGCCTACGACGTGCGGCCCGAGACGCGCGAGCAGGTCGAGTCCCTGGGAGCGCGATTCGTGGACACGGGCGTCGCGGCAACGGGCGCGGGCGGGTATGCGCGCGACCTGACGCCGGAGGAGCGCGCGATCCAGCAGGAGAGGCTCGGCAAGGCCCTTGCCCAGGCCGACGTGGTGATCACGACCGCGGCGGTGCCGGGCAGGAAGAGCCCGCGCATCGTTACCAAGGCCATGGTCGCGGCCATGCAGCCCGGCGCCGTGATCGTGGATATGGCCGCGGAGAGCGGCGGCAACGTGGCGGGTTCCCGGCCGGGCGAGACCGTGGTCTCGGGCGGGGTCAGCATCGTGGGGACCGTAAACCTGGCCTCGCGCATGCCGGTCCAGGCGTCGGAGATGTACAGCCGCAACCTCTACCAGTTCCTGTCCCCCTGGATCAAAGAGGGCGTGCTGGTCCTGGACTGGAACGACGAGGTCCTGGCGAAGAGCCTGTTCACGCACGAGGGCCGGGTCCGGCACGAAGGCGCGCGCGCGGCCCTGGAGGGAGGTTCCTGATGCACGGATTCACGGCGCTCTATCTCTTTCTGCTCGCCGCGTTCACGGGCTACGAGGTGATCTCGCGCGTGCCCGCGATCCTGCACACGCCGCTCATGTCGGGCTCCAACTTCGTGCACGGCGTGGTGCTCGTGGGCGCCATGGTCGCCCTGGGCCAGGCACAGACGCCCTTCGAACAGGCCGCGGGGTTCGTCGCGGTGCTGCTCGGCGCGGCGAACGCGGCAGGGGGCTTCGTGGTCACCGAGCGGATGCTGCGCATGTTCAAGAAGGACGGGGACCGGAAATGACCGCGGCGACCCTGATCCAGGCAAGCTACGTGGTGGTCGCGCTCCTGTTCATCCTGGGGCTCAAGGGCATGTCCTCGCCCGTGACCGCGCGGCGCGGCATCGTCTGGGCCGGTCTCGGCATGGCGCTCGCCACGCTCGTGACCTTTGCCTGGCCGGGCATGACGAACTACGGCCTGATCCTGGCCGCGCTCCTCCTGGGCGGCGGGGCGTCGTGGTGGTCCGGGAAGGCCGTGACCATGACGGCCATGCCGCAGATGGTGGCGCTCTACAACGGCATGGGCGGCGGGGCGGCCGCGGCGATCGCCGCGATCGAGCTGTACCGCGGCGAGGCGCCGGCCAGCTCCGGTGCCCTGCTCGCGATCGTCGGCGGCCTCATCGGCGCGGTCTCCTACAGCGGCAGCCACAA
>JBJKRX010000069.1:0-11497 GCA_046704425.1 Nitrospirota bacterium | reverse complement strand
CTCATAGCACTGGCGCAGCGTCTTTCCCGCGGCGAGGCCGGTGCGGTAGGACTGCATCGCGTCTTCGTAGATCTTTCCTTCCTCGGCGGTGAATTCCTTGAACTGGAATTCCGGCGCTTCTTGCGGTCCTTTTTTCTTCCGGTCCCTCTTCTTCATGCATCCCCCATGTCTCTCTGGGCGTCCGCGCACTGCGGCAAGGCATAATACTACGCTGCAGGGGGCGCGGTGTCAAGACCGAGGCGGCGACCGGCGCTTTCAGGCCTGTGCGGCGCGGAGGGCGTTCAAGGAATAGGTTGCGACGGGGTTCTGGATGCCCTTGACGGGCACCGGATCGAGGGGCGTGCATTCCACGAAGTCCTTGACGCGGCTGAAGGTGTCCTGGGTGATGAGGATGTCCGTATCGAAGTGTTTGTTCAAGGCCTCGACGCGCGAGGCGAGGTTCACCGAGCGGCCGATGACGGTATAGTCCACGCGTTTTTTCGATCCTACGTTTCCGGCCACCACGTCGCCGGTGTGGATGCCGATGCCGAACTTGATGGGCGGCTGGTTCTCGAGGACCCGGAACCGGTTGAACTCGCTTATCGCGTCCCGGATCCGGATCGCCGCGGTCACGGCGTTGATCTCGTCCGAGCCCGTCGGCAGCGGTACCCCGAACACGGCCATGAGCCCGTCTCCCAGGAACTTATCGAGCGTGCCGGCGTTCTCGAAGATGATGTCCACGATGTCATCGAAGAGATTGTTCAGGAAACTGACGACCTGCTCGGCGCGCAGGGTCTCGCTGAAGGCCGTGAAGTTGCGGATGTCGAAGAACAGGACCGTTGCCCGGGTCCGCTCGGCGCCGAAGCTGAGCCCCTTGAGCAGGATCTCCCCGGCGATCTGGGGGCTCACGTACCGCGACAGGGCCTCGCAGGCCTTCTCGGTCTCCATCTTGTGCCGCTCCGCCTCAAGCTCCTTCTGCACCATCCGGTCGATCAGGTAGATGTTGTCCAGGGCCACGGCGATGTTGCCGCAGAAGATGTCGAGCAGGTTCTTGTCCCAGGCCGAGAGGTTCCGGGTCCCCTGCATGTAGACCATGTTGTGCGTCCCGTTCTTTGTCTTGAAGTAGATGACGCACTGGTCTTCCAGAAAGATCGTGTCCCCCGTGCGCATGGCGTCGCGGAGGAGCGCGTCGATCTCCGGGGAGACCACCTCGCGTACGCGCTTCATCGAATGCTCGGCATAGGCGCCCGTCCCCGACAGGATGTACAGGTCGCCGTCCTTTTCACAGGCCGCGAAGCTCATGACGAAGGCCGAATTCTGGTCCAGGTAGAGGAGCGACGTGAGCTGGGTCAGGGCGCCGGTGATGAACTTCTCGAGCGACTTAAGCTCGAAGATCGACGACGAGGCGTCGATGATCTTTTCGAGCCCCTTCTTGTTCGTGTCGATGATCGTGATGTCCCGGTAGGCGCGCAGGGCCGCGACGACGGTGGTGAAGAGCTTCTGGGCCGTGAGTTCCGTCTTGGTCTTGTAGTCGTTGATGTCGTAGTCCACGATCACCTTGCGCTCCGGCGCCTGGCCGGGCTGGCCGGTGCGCAGGATGATGCGGGTCATGAAGTTCTTCGCGACCTCCCGGATGTGCTTCACGACCTGGAGCCCCGCATCGTCCTCCTCCATGACCACGTCGAGCAGGATCAGGGCGGTGTCCGGGTGCTGCGCGATCAGGTCCATCGCCTCCTTCGCGGAATAGGCATGGACGAAGGCGAGTCCTTTGCCCTCGAACCGGAAATCGCTCAGGGCGAGCTTGGTGATGCTGTGGACCTCCTTCTCGTCGTCCACCAGCAGGACCTTCCAGGCCTCTGCCGGTGCGTCGGCCTGCGGCGCACCGGGCGCCTCCGGGGTGTCGTCGGCGAAGACCAGTTCATCGGAGCCTGCCATGGTTTATCCTCCGTGCTGCGCGGGAAAGGAGAGGGTGAAGGTGGTCCCCTGGTCCACCTCGCTCGTGCAGGTGATGGCCCCCCCCAATTTGCCGCTTACCAGGTTGTAGACGATGTGCATCCCGAGGCCGCTGCCGCCCTTGCCGCGCTTCGTGGTGAAGAAGGGATCGAAGATGCGCGGCAGGTTCTCCGGCGGGATGCCCTTGCCGTTGTCGGAATAGGTGAGGACCACCGACCCGTTCTCGCGCCGGACGGCAAAAGAGATCCGGCCCTCCTGGTCCTTGTCGAAGGCGTGGATGAGGGAGTTCATCAGGAGGTTCGTCACGATCTGGGAGATGGCGCCGGGGAAGCTGTCGACCTCGATGTCGTCGGGCCCCGTGACCTCCACAAGGTGCTTCGTGCGCTTGTATTCGTGCTTCAGGGAGAGCAGGACGTCGTTCAGGTATTTCTTGAAGTTGAAGGTGCGGCGGTCCTCGCTCGACTGGTCCACGGCCACCTGCTTGAAGCTCGCGATCAGCTCCGCGGCGCGGGTCAGGTTCGTCATCGTGATCTCGAGCGTCTCGCCCGCGATCTCGAGGAACTTGTCGAGGGTCGAGCGTTTCATGGACCCGGCCCGATAGTCGGCCAGGAGCTCCTTCAGCTTCTCCTGGAGGTGCGTGGCCGCCGTGATGCCCACGCCCACGGGGGTGTTGATCTCGTGGGCGATGCCGGCCACCAGTCCGCCCAGGGCCGCCATCTTCTCCGATTCCACGAGGGACTTCTGCGCCTGTTGCAGATGCGCCAGGGACTGCTCGGCGACTGCCCGGGCCTTGTCGAGCTCCCGCTTGCGTTCCTCGGAGAGGCGCAGCTCCTCTTCGAGCTGCTGCCGGAGCTTCTGCTCCTTGGCCGCCTCCTCTTCGAGGCGCTTCAGCATGCCGTCGATCTTCTTGAACTGATCGACGACCAGGGCATTCTTGACGTCCGAGGCCTTGCGCGCGGTCTTGAGCTCGTCGCGCAGCAGGGTGTTCTCCTGCTGCAGCTCCTCCACGGACCGACCTTCAGCAGGCGATGTCATGGTTTCCTCCGCGGGAATGGACCGCTGCACAGACCTCCGGTCCGGCCGATGCAAGCTCGCAGGCAAGCCGCGCGGCCTCGGCGATCGCCGCGTTGCCCGCGGGGACCTCGATGCCCACCAGGCACACTTCTGCAGGCGGCCGGTCGCACACCTGGGGCAGGACGGCGAGGAGATAGGGGAGACCGGCTCCGTGGTCGTAGACCTGTTCCGGGGCCGGGATCTCCGCGGGCATAAGCACGACCACGCCCCCGGCCGGGGCATAGCCGGAGACGCTGTCCACGAAGACCACGCGCTCGGCCCCATCGATCAGGCCGAGGAGGTTCAAGCCGGCGATGCCCCCGTCCACGAGGTCCACGTCCGGGACCTGCGGTCCGGCGGCCAGAAGGTCGAAGACCCGCGGTCCTGCGGCGTCGGCGTCCAGCAGCCGGTTGCCGATGCAGATGATCCGTTTCACGGCGCGGCCCCGACGATCGTGCGGCCGAGCGTTCTGCCGCGGCGGACCGTATGGACCGTGCAGACGAGGCAGGCGTCGAAGGAACGGACCACGTGGCCCAGTTCCACGGGGTTCTCGGGGTCCTTGACCGTTGTACCCACGAGCGCCTCTTCCCAAGGACCGCGCTTGCCGTCTGAATCGCGCGGAGACCCGTTCCAGGCCGTGGGCGTGATGATCTGGTAGTGCGCGATCTTTCGGTTCTTGATCTTGACCCAGTGGCCGAGCGCGCCGCGCGACGCGTGGATCAGGCCTGCGCCCTCGCCGTCCACGATCTCCCCGGGCGCTTGGTAATATTTCGCCCCGTCCTTGATCTCGGTAAGCCAGGTGGCCATCACCGGCATGAGCACGGCGGGGCGCACGAGTCGGGCCAGCTCCCGCACATACGCGCTCGGGCCGTCCTTCGCGATGAGATCGGTGATCAGGGGATGTTGTGCCATGACGAGCTCTGCGAGCGGACCGGTCTCGGCAGGCGCGCCGTCGTAGCGCGGGGCCTTGGCCCAGGAGTATTTCTTGCCGTTGCCGAGATCGGTGAGCGGCGTCGTCACGCCGTCGAAGGGGTGTCTGCCTCCCTCGTAATCCTCATACCACGAATGGGCCACGTGCTCGGCGATCTTGGCCTGGTCGAAAGCGGCGATCTGCGTTCCCTGTGCGATGCCGGCCGGCACCAGTTGCGTGCGGCCGTCTTTATACTGCACGGCCGTGCCCGCGGGGATGTCCAGGCTGCCGTAGCTTATGAACGTACCGGAGCCTTTGCCGATCTTGTCCAGGCCGATCTTCTGCACGAATTTGATGAAGAAGCCCAGATGGCTGTTCCGGTGGGAGTAACTTTCCTCCAGCCATGCCTCGAGGTCCGCCTTGTTCCGCACCTCGGCCCACCGTTCGAGCGAGCAGCCGAGGATCGCCTCTTCGTACCACTTCCGGTAGATGGAGAGCAGGTAGCTGCACTGGAAGATGTCGTTCGTGCCCGGCACGGAGGCGATGCCGCCGGGCACCATGAAGGACGAGTGGGGCCACTGTCCCCCGAGGATCGCGACGATCTCGAGCACGTTCTTGGTCCGCTTGATGACGTCCACGACGGTCGATCCCTTGAAAGGCTGGTACCGCTTGACGGCCTCTTCGAAAAGGGGATGGGATTGATAGACCTGATTGACGAAGTCCACGGCGAACATGAGCACCCCATGGCGCACGTCGCTCTGGATATGCTCGGTCATGAGCGCAAGGTTCCGGATGCGCGTGGCGTCCGGCGGGATCGGGGCGTGGGTGATGGCATCCAGGGCCCGGGCCGCTGCGGTCAAATGGCCGGTGGTGCAGATGCCGCAGACCCGCGGCGTGATCACGAGGCCGTCCAAGGGGCCGCGTCCTTTCAGGAGCCCCTCGAATCCGCGGTACAGGATGCCCGAGCTCCAGGCATCGGTCACCACGTTGTCTTCGACCTCCACGCGGATCTCGAGGTCCCCCTCTACGCGATTCAGGGGCACTTGGATGCTGGTTTTACCCATGAGACTCCTCCCGCGGTTCCGTGCAAGACCGTCGCCCTATACCTGCGTCTTCCGTTCCTTCAGCCGCTGCGGCGCGGCGAATGCCGCCATGTCCTTGTAGGCCAGATAGTTCGCCCGCTCCACGCCCTCGGGCAGGGCGAGGGGCACGCCTTCGATGTTCTTGGTGTAGAAGAAGTCGTCGGGACCCGGGAAGTCCGGGCTCGCGCAGCCGAAGCAGGGTACGCCGATGCGCGTCTTCGTGTTGCGCTTGTTCCAGAGGACCTTGTTGCAGGGGCCGTAGACCAGGGGGCCGTGGCAGCCCATGTGGAAGAAGAGGCAGCCCTTCTCCCCGAAGCCTTCCTCCTCGACGCGGTACTCGTGGTACTCGTTCCGGGTGCAGCCCTGGTGCACGAGCACGCCGTACCATTCGAGGGGCGAGTTGAACTCGTTGAGCGGGAGCTTCACTCCGGACAGCGAGGCAGCGAGGGTGCTCAGAAGCACGTCGCTCTGGCAGGGGCAGCCGGGCAGGTTGATCACCGGCAGACCGCCGTTCGATACGAAGTCCGCGCCCAGGAGGCCGCCCTTCTTCCGGTGCAGGAACTGGAGCCCCGTGCCGGCAGCCGCGCCGCCTGCCGGGATGCCGCCGAATCCGGCGCAGGTGCCCACGGCGACCACGAGCTTGGCCCGGCCGGCGAGGGCGGCGACCAGGTCCTTCTTGGGCTTGCCCTGGAAGAGATCGTAGATGCCGGTGTTGTTCGGGCCCGTGATGATCGAGCCTTCCACGCAGAGGATGTCGAGGGGCTTCTTGCCGGTGAGGAGCGCGGCGAGGAGGGACTCGTGTTCCGCTGCCGTGCTGTTTGCCAGGGAGGGGTGCCAGAGGACGTCGATGCCGAAGAACCCGAGGGCCTCTACCAGGTCCGGGGATTCGGCGCTCAGGAGGGACATGCTGTCCCCGCTGCACGCGCCGGCCTGCAGCCAATAGAGGGTATGTGCCATAGAGCCTCCCTTCCGGAGAGTGCGTCAGGTGAAAACGGATGGATGCACCGGGGATGCGCCTAGGGACGATAGAGAAAAAATTTGTATTCCAAATTTTGAACTGCTACTTGTAGCACAAGCGGGAGGGAGATGTCAACGGGGAAGTTTTTTCGGAGCGCTGGATTTTATTGGCAATACAATTTCTTTCGGTAGTGCCCGCGGCGGTCCTCTTTACCGGGCCCTCTTTTCCCGCGGCCTGCGCTCGGGCACCTGCCGGTGCTCGAGCGAGCCCTCGTTCCAGGCAACGGACACATAGAGGCCGCAGAAGCAGCTTCCGTACTCGGCGATGTCCGGGTCGCGGTAGGCGCAGGGGCAGACGATGTCCGCGTCCTTTTCCTTCTCGGCCCAGGCGAGACGGCAGGGGCAGGAGCGGTAGCCGTAGCGCGCCTCGTTCGTGAGCAGGCCCTGCAGGATGTCCATCACGAAGGCACGGTCTTTGTTCAGGCGGATGCCCTGGGAGACGGCGTATGCGGAGAGGATGTCGTACAGTTTTTCCGGGGTCATGGCAGGTCCAGTGCCTTTTTGATCTTTTCCTCGTTGAATCCCACAATGACCGTTTCGCCGATGCAGATGGTCGGGAAGCTGCAGTCCGGGTTCAGGGCGCGCACGGCGTTCATCACCTCTTCGCGCTCCTTGCCGGAGAGGAGGTCCACGTCGGTGGTCTCCGTTGCGATCCCCTGTTCCGCGAAAAAACGCTTCGCCCGCGTGCAGTGCGAGCAGGTGCTGAGGGTGTAGAGTCGTATGGTACGCGTTTGCGTCATGTGCCGTTCTCTCCGATCGCCCCGTGCGGCGCGTCCTGTCGAAACTATACCATGGGTCCGGCATTCCGGGCAAATGCTTTTTCCCGCACCTTGACGCGCGCCAAGGGACATGGAATAATTATAGCGTGAAGCGAATCGTCCTTACCGCACTGGCCGCCCTTCTGCTCGCTTCCTGCGCGCCGGTCCTGAACCGGGACCTGATGCAGCAGGGGGGCCGGCAGGTGCCCTTCGACCAAATGGTCGCGCATCCCGACGCCTATCAAGGGAAACTTTTCATCCTGGGCGGCCTGATCGTCGATACGCGTCTCATCCCCGCGGGCTCCCGCATCGAGGCCGTCTTCGTCCCGGTGGATTCCTCGGGGTACCTTGAGGACGTGAGGCCGCGCGGGAGATTCCGGGCGCTCCTCCCGGAAAAAGAAGGCCTGCTCGACCCGGTGGTGTTCCGGCAGGGCAGGGAGGTCACCCTGGCGGCCGAGTTCGCCGGCACGGAAGCGGGCAAGATCGACGAACGGGACTATACCTTCCCGCTCTTTACCATCAAGGAAATCTACCTCTGGCCGCGTCCCCGGCCCGTGTACCCCTACGATCCCTGGTATTATCCCTCTCCGTTCCTGACCGACCCCTGGGGCAGGCCGTACCCCGGTCCCTTCTGGCCCGGCTGGTAATCATCCCTCTTGCGGGAAGTTCCAAAAAATGGCATACTGCACCCATGCATCCCTCTCGTGAACAACCTCCGCGGCGGGGAAGCGCGCTGCTCCTCTGCTCGGTCCTGCTCCTTGCCCTCCTTTTTCCGCGGGGTGCGGCGGCCCGGAAGGCGACGACGATCACGATCGGCGGGACGGGTTGCGCCCTCGGTACGATGCGGGTCCTTGCCAAGGCCTATCAGCGAAGCCATCATGGCGTCTCGATCCGGATCGTGCCGAGCCTCGGCAGCGGCGGCGGCATCCGGGCATTGCTCGCCGGGGCGATCGATATCGCGCTCAGCGCGCGTCCGCTCACCCGTGCCGAAGAGGCCGCGGGCGCAACGGCGTACGAGTACGGCAGGACGCCCTTCGTGTTCGCGACCGCGAACCCGGCCCATGCGGTCTCCCTGTCGCCGGCCCGGGTCGTTGCGATCTACGCTGGAGAGGCCCGGCAGTGGCCGGACAAGACGCCGATCCGGCTGATCCTCCGGCCGGAGACGGACACGGACACGGCCCTCCTGGAAGAGATGTCGCCGGAGATGGACACGGCCGTGCGAGCGGCGTTTGGACGTGAAGGCCTGTTGACCGCAGCCACGGACCAGGACAACGCAGCCTTGCTGATGAAGATACCCGGTGCCTTCGGCGCGCTCACGCTTGCGCAGATCATTTCCGAGAAGCGGCAGCTCCATCCGATCCCGCTCGGCGGCGTCAGGCCGGACCGCACGACAATAGCCGACGGATCGTATCCTTATGCCAAGGCGCTCTTCGCGGTCACGGGGCCGCGGGTGAGCGGCGCGACCCGGCGATTCATCGCGTTCCTGGCCTCGCGTGACGGCAGGGCCATTCTCGCGAGGATCGGCTACCTGACGCCGCAGGCACCGCAATGAAGCTGATCACCAAACAGGCGATCCACACGACCACGTTTTTGGCGCTCCTCCTGTCGCTCGTCCTCGCCCTGTCCGCGCCCTGCGGCTACCTGATCATGGCCCTCGAATACAAGCACGCGGTGCTCGATACCGAGACGCAGGCCGCCGCCGACTTCCTCACCCAACTCATCGGCGCGAATCCCGGGTACTGGCGCTACGAGCAGCCGCGGCTCGAGGACTTTCTCGCTCACCGTCCCTTCGACAACCACAACGAGATCCGCATGATCACGGACGAGAAGGGCACGATCCTCGCGCAGAACAAGGATACGGTCGCCCCGCCGCTCATCACGCGGTCCCATGCCTTGTACGATTCGGGGAGGGTCGTGGGCCGGATCGTGATCAGCAGGTCCCTCCGGAGGGTCCTGCTCAACACCCTGGGATTCGCGCTCTTCGGGATCAGTTTCGGCATCGGCGCCTTCGTCCTGCTCCGGGTGTTCCTGCTGCGCGCCCTGGACCAGGCCCTCGAGTCCCTGGAGGAGAGCGAGTCCACGTTCCGCGCCATGGCCTCGACCGCAGCGGACGCCATCATCGTGGTCGACAACGACGGCCGCATCACCTTCTGGAACGACGCCGCGAACCGGATGTTCGGCTACCCGGCCGGGGAGGCCCTGGGCAGGGAGCTGCAGACGCTGATCATGCCGCCCGAGGACGTGCTGCCGGGCGGCCGCGGGTTCCCGCAAGCGCGCCGCGCGGGCGAAGATCCGGGCGCGGGGAACACCCTTGAGTTCACGGCCCTGCGCAAGGACGGCGAGCGCTTTCCGATCGAGATGTCCACGTCCGCAGTCGAACTGGAGGGGACCTGGCACGCGGTCGGGATCCTGCGCGATCTGACCGCGCGCAAGAAGATCGAGACCGAGCTGGTGAAGATCGAGAAGGTCGAGTCCCTGGGCGTTCTCGCCGGCGGGATCGCCCATGACTTCAACAACCTGTTGACCGCGGTCCTGGGGAACATCTCGCTCGCCCGGCTCGATTCGGGGAACGCGGAACAGCGGGAGAAATGGCTCTCCGAGGGAGAGCGGGCGGTGCTGCGCGCGCGCGACCTCACCCGGCAGCTGCTCACCTTTTCCAAGGGCGGGGCGCCGGTCCGGAAGGCCTCTTCGATCCGCCAGATCGTGGAGGAGTCCTGCGGCTTTTCGCTCAGCGGCTCGAACGTCAAGAGCCGCCTGTCCTTTGCCGAGGGGCTCTGGCCCGCGGACATCGACCCGGGACAGATCAGCCAGGTGATGCACAATATCATCATCAACGCGGTCCAGGCCATGCCCTGGGGCGGGGTCGTCACGATCTCCTGCGAGAACGCCGGGGTCGCGGACGGCGAGATCCCCCCTCTTGCTGCGGGCCGGTATCTCAAGATCACGATCAGGGACCAGGGGCCGGGCATCCCGCCGGACGTGCTGCCGAACATATTCGACCCCTATTTCACAACCAAGCCGACGGGGAGCGGGCTCGGCCTGGCCATGAGCTATTCGATCGTGAAGCGGCACGGGGGGCATATCGGCGTGGAGTCGGCCCCGGGGTACGGGACGACGTTCCGGATCTACCTGCCCGCCTCGCAGCAGGAGGCAACGGAGCCGGGGGTGGTCCGCGAAAAGTCGGCCACCGGATCGGGCAGGGTCCTGGTGATGGACGACGAGGAACTGGTGCTGCAGGTCGCCGGGGAGATGCTGAAGGCCTTGGGGTACGAACCGGTCTTTGCCCGGCACGGCGTGGAGGCCATCGAGCTCTACCGGCAGGCGCAGCAGAATGGCGCCGGATTCACGGCGGTCATCATGGACCTGACGATCCCGGGCGGCATGGGCGGCAAGGAGGCGGTCAAGGAACTGCTTGCCCTGGCCCCCCGGGCGCGGGTCATCGCGGCGAGCGGGTATTCGGACGACCCGGTCATGGCGAACTACAGGGACGGCTACGGTTTCCTGAGCGCCCTCACCAAGCCCTTCACGCTCCAGACGCTCGGAGAGGCACTGAAGAGCGTGCTGCGATGACGCGCGGTTAGCGGACCAGCACCGTCCGCCTCCGCCAGGATCTCCCCCGGTTCGGAAAATCGGTCCTGCAGTGCGCGCCCACGCTGCCTTCCCGCAGGAGGGCCGAGCGCGTGATGAGCTGCGCAGTGGCGATCATGTTCCGGAGCTCGAACATGCCGCGGTCGGGCGGGGTCCCGCGCATGGTCCGCTCCCACTCCCGCAACTGCCGGAGCGCCGCGGTCAGGTCCCCTTTGTTCCGCACGATCCCGACCTTCTCCCACATCAGATTCCTGAGCGCGGTCCGGATGGCATCGCCGTCCGGCAACGGGGTCTTCTCTATCGCTTCCTGCTCCTTCCCCAAAAGCGCGGCACGCGGCGCGGACAGCGATTCGCGTCTCTGCCGGCGTGCGTAACGGGCGGCGGCGTGTCCGGCCCGTTCTCCGAAGACCAGCCCCTCCAGGAGCGAATTGCTGGCCAGCCGGTTCGCGCCGTGCACGCCCGTGCAGGCCGTCTCGCCCGCCGCATAGAGGCCCGGGATCGTGGTGCCGCCTCCCAGATCCGTCCTGACCCCGCCCATGAGGTAGTGGGCCGCGGGAGAGACCGGGATCGGCTCTTGGGTGATGTCGATGCCGTATTGCCTGCAGGTGGCGGTGATGCGCGGGAAGCGATCGGACACATAGGACGCGTTCAGATGGGTCATGTCGAGGAAGACGTACTCGGACCGGGTCGCCGCCATCTCGGCGTGGATCGCGCGTGTGACCACGTCGCGCGGCGCGAGCTCGCGCGCCGCATGGTAGCGTTCCATAAACCGTTCGCCGCGCACGTTCTTGAGCATGCCGCCCTCGCCGCGCATGGCCTCGGACAGCAGGAACTGCGGGGCCCCGGCGCGAAAGAGCGCGGTGGGGTGGAACTGCACGAACTCCATGTCCGCTATCGCGGCCCCGGCGCGCCATGCCATGGCCGTGCCGTCGCCGGTCGCGACCGCGGGGTTCGTGGTGCGCGCGAAGAGGCGGCCCGCACCGCCGGTTGCCAGGAGCACGGCCCGGGCCGAGACGATCAGTACCTTCCGCTCCGCAGGCCGGCAGACCACGGCGCCGACGCAGCGCCCGCCTGCGATCAGGAGGTCGCGGGTGAAGGCGAAATCGAGCTTGGACACCGTCGGCAGCGTCCGGACCTTGTCGATCAGCACGCGCATG
>JBJKRX010000068.1:0-31886 GCA_046704425.1 Nitrospirota bacterium | reverse complement strand
CTGCCGACGCTCTTGAGCCTGCGTACCCCAGGTCCAGAAAGAGTTCGGCCACGTCCTGTCTGCCCACGAAGTGAAATGCGCCCCATTTCCTCCTGATCGCGTTCAGGCAGGTGAGCGACAGGAGCACGTCTCCCAGCGCTCCATCGTGATGTACCAGCGTGTTCATGGCGATCGGCCGTCCGTCATTCCGCAGCCACAGGATACCGCGCTTTCGGTGACTGCACAAGGGGATTTTTGTGGTCAACCAATGGAAAAAACAGGAGAAAAAATCAGTTGCACTTTGCGGGGAAGTGCAGTAAAACTATTGCGATAAAGAGGATGCTAAATATCTCGTATGTCTCGTCCGGCTTGACGGATGTGAAGGCATTCCAGGGCCTTTCGTGAAAAAACCTCAGTTCCAACCCGCGGCCATGGCGATCGCGGTGATGCTGGCGATCCTCCTCGTCGTATCGCTCCTGTATCGTTCCGACCACCGGCTCCTTCTGCAAGAACAGCAGATCGCCCTTCTGCATGGGCTGCATCGCGCACTTGCGCGCGGCGAGACGCCGCCATCTCCCACCCGCGGCCTGCCGGCGGCGCGCAAGGATCGCGGCCTTTTCCTGGCCGGCGATCGCCGTTTCTTCTGGCTCTGGACCGCAGGGGGGCTGCTCGCCCTCACGGCGGGCGGCCTTGTCTATTTCGCCATGCGGGAGCCCTTCCGCCTGCGCAAGCTGCTCGAGCGCAACCGCATCGTCGAACAGTCGCTGCGGCTTTCGGAAGAGAAATACCGCGCCGTTGTGGATCACGCGAACGAGGGGATCGCCGTGGCCCAGGACGGGGGCTTCCGGTTCGTCAACCCGGCGCTCGTCTCTTTGCTCGGATATTCGGAAGGGGAGTTGCTGACCCGGCCCTTTGCCGATTTCATCGCTCCCGAGGACCGCGAGTTCGTGACGACCATGCACCGCATGCGGCTGGAAGGCGAATACGTTCCCCCCATCTACAGCTTCCGGGCAATCGACTCCCGGGGTGCGCATCGCTGGCTCGAGATCAACGCGGTCATGATCTCCTGGGAGGAGCGGCCCGCGGCCCTCACCTTTTTGACCGACATTACGGAGCGAAAACATGCCGAGGACGAGCTGCGCGGGACGAACGAGCGTCTGGAGGCCGTGGCGGAGGAACGGACCGCGGCGCTGCGGGCGAGCAATGCGCAGCTCCTGGAGGGCGAACGAAAGTACCGGCGGATCTCGCAGGAGTTCCATGCGCTGCTCGACGGGATCGCTGACGCGATGGTCCACTTGGCCCCCGACCTGACGGTGCTCTGGGCCAACAAGGCGGCGGCCGCGGTCTTCGGCAACGAGGGAGAGACCTTCCTCGGCCGCCGCTGCCATGACCTCTGGTTTCACGAAGAGACCCCCTGCGCCGAATGCCCGGTCGCCGAATGCCTGCGCACCGGGACGCCGCAGCGCGCGGAGCTCTGGATGCGCGACGGACGCTGCAGGGACATCAAGTCCTTTCCCATACGGGACGAGGAAGGGCGCGTCGTCAGCGTCATCGAGGTCGCCGCCGACGTGACGGAGCGCATCCGGCTCCGGAGCGAAGCGGCGCGTACCCGGCAGCTGGTGTCCCTGGGGGAGCTCGCCGCCGGGGTGGCCCACGAGATCAACAATCCCCTCGCCGGGACGTCGCTCTGCTTCAAGGAGCTGATGCAGCCCGACCTCGACGATGCGACGCGGAAGACCCTGGCGCGGGTCGTCGATGCCGAGCTCGGAAAGGTGAAGACCATCGTGGGGCACCTGCTCGCCTTCTCGCGGATGACGGTTACCCGGAAGACCCCGGCGGACCTGAATCTGCTGATCGAAAGCATGCTGGTGCTCTGCAGGTACCAGTTTGCGGCGAACAAGCTGTCCATCGAAAGCGATCTCGCCCAAGGCATGCCGCAGGTGCTCGTCGAGGAGAGCAGGATGGAGCAGGTGTTCATCAATATCATGCTGAACGCGCTGCACGCCATGGGCCAGGGCGGCAGCCTCTTCATCCGGACGGGCTACCGCGACGGGTGCTGCAGCGTCGCCTTTGCGGATACGGGCCGGGGCATCCCCGCCGAGATCCTGCCGCGGATCTTCGAGCCTTTCTATACGACCCGCGGCGGGGAAGGGGGGACCGGGCTCGGCCTCGCGCTCTGCAAGGAGATCGTGGAACAGCACGGCGGGATCATCGAGGTGGACTCCCGGCCCGGCGACGGGACGACCTTCGTCGTGAAGCTGCCCGTTCTGCGGGGGACGCCGGTGCAGGAAGAAGGCGCGCCGCAGGATGTCTGCTCCGGCGGGAGGGAGAGGTAACGTGAAACTGCTGCTCATCGAGGACGAACCCTCGCTCATGCTCGGCATGTTGCGCATTCTCCAGCGGGAGGGGCACCACGTGAGCGCGGCGGAGCGCGGCGAGTCCGGGATCGGCCTGTTCCGGCAATCGGGGTACGATCTGGTCATTACGGATCTCATGCTGCCCGACATCAACGGCATGGAGGTCCTCCGGGCCGTGAAGGACCTTGCTCCCGACACAGGCGTGATCGTGATCACGGCATATGCGAACGTCAAGACCGCGGTCGAGACCATGCGCGCCGGCGCCTACGACTATCTCTCCAAGCCCTTCGACCCGGAAGAGCTTCTCATTCTCATCGAGCGGTTTGCCGTGCACCGCAGGCTCGAGCTCGACAACAGCCTGCTCCGGGAGGAACTGCACTCCGACAGCCAGGTCCGACAGATCATCGGCAACAGCGCGGCCATGCACGAGGTGATGGAAACGATCAAACGGGTCGCGCGGTCCGATGCGTCGGTGATCATCACCGGTGAGACCGGCACGGGCAAGGAACTGGTGGCGAACGCCGTCCACGGGGCCAGCCTGCGCAAGACCAAACCCTTCATCAAGATCAACTGTGCGGCGATCCCCGAGCCGCTGCTCGAATCGGAGCTGTTCGGCCATGAAAAAGGGGCCTTCACCGGGGCGCTCCGGAGGAAGCAGGGAAAGTTCGAGATCGCCCACGGCGGAACCATCCTGTTCGACGAGATCGGCGACATGCCCGCGGCCCTGCAGGCGAAGCTGTTGCGGGTCCTCGAAAGCCTCACCTTCGAGCGCCTGGGGGGCAACGAGCAGATCTCGGTCGACGTGCGGATGCTCTATGCGACGCGGCGGAATCTGGAAGAGGAGGTCCGGGCCGGGAATTTCCGCGAGGACCTCTATTACCGCATCAACGTGGTGCCCATTATGCTGCCGCCGCTGCGGGAGCGGAAGCCGGACATCCCGGACCTGGTCCGGGAGTTCCTGTGCCATTTCTGCACGAAGAGCGGAAAGCCGGGCATGACGATCGATCCCCGGGCAATGGACCTGCTTACGGCCTATCACTTTCCCGGAAACGTCCGGGAGCTGAAACACGCAATGGAAATGGCGGTGACGCTCTCCAAAGGGAATACCATCATGCCGGAAGACCTGCCGGTCGCCATTCGCGGGAATTCCCGGGAGGCAGCCGTTCTCGGCGATTCCGGAGGCAACTGCATATTGGAGCAGCACGTCAAGGCAGCCGAGCGAGCCTGTATCGCGCGGGCCCTCGATGAGACCGGAGGGCGGAAGACCGAGGCGGCAATAAAGCTCGGCATCAGCAGGAAGACCCTCTGGAGAAAGCTGCGGGAGCATGACTTTCCCTCCTCCCTCCTGAACAGCGAGGACTGAAAATCCCCATTCCGATCGTATAGGGGGACACTTTTGACCCGCCAATATCCTACAGGGGACATTCCTGCCACGCGGCTCATGCCTGATGCTTATAGTACTTGTCAGGTCCTTATTCTTATATATTATAAGTTGCTGTTATAAAAAATAAATTATTAAGTATTCGCATTGATCGATAAATCAAATCAGGGAATTTTCACGTTTTCCTTCAGGCACGAATCTTGTATTAAATTCCAGATTAAAATACACCTAATATAGCGAATGTGGCGTTGCTTTTCTAGCGCCACGAGATCGCGCGACAGCGGGACCGGATGCGCGATTGTTGGGGAGAAAGAGTATGGGGATCGAATGGACGCCGGAATTAAGCACCTCCGTGACGGAAATAGACGAACAGCATAAGGAACTCTTTCGCCGGATCAACAGCCTCCTGGATGCCTGCGGCAGCGGCCAGGGCAAGGGGGAGGTGGGACGGGTCATCGGTTTCCTCGAGGATTACGTGGTGACGCATTTCGGCACGGAAGAACGGTACATGGCCGAAACGCGCTATCACGCGGCCGCGACGCACAAAGAAGAACACCGGTATTTCATCGGCCAGATCGCCGATCTGAAACGCAAATTCCTGGAAGAGGGGAGCGGCGTGCACGTGGTGCTGCTCACGATCCGCACCGCGATCGAATGGCTGTCGAGCCATATCCGCAAAACGGACCGGGCGCTGGGTGAGTACCTGAAGACCAGGATGCCGGCGAGCTGAAAGGGTGGTCGCAGCGGCAAAGGCGGTTGCGAGCGCAGTCCAATCCCCGCAACGCGTAAAAACAGACAAACATCGTGGACGTCCGGCTCGTCCGGACATGCGTGAAAGGAGAAGGGCGCAATGCAGCGAGTGAATTGTTGGGAGCACAAACGATGCGGTCGGCAGCCGGGTGGCATCTGGACCAATGAACTGGGCGTTTGCCCGGTGGCAACGGAGCAGAAGTTCAACGGCGTGCACGGCGGCACCAATGCGGGCCGGGCCTGCTGGGCCGTGGCCGGCTCTCTGTGCAACGGAAAGGTCCAGGGAAGCTATGCCCAGAAACTGGCGGACTGTTGGCGCTGCGATTTCTTCAACGCCGTAAAGGGCCAAGAGGAGCCGACGAGCGAAGGGTTCCAGATTTCCCGGCTGAGCATCGAGAAGTTCCTGGAGCGGTCCGTGCGCGGCAAACACGACGCTCCGTCAAAGAAGCACTAGGCTGCCAGACAGCTTGTTCTTGGTCGATCACCCGGGCCGCGAGAAGCAGATCCTCCCCCCCGGCTTCACGCGGTCCGATCGGCCTGCCCGCATACCTCCACGGGCCCCCCCCGTGGAGATATGCGGTTTTTTTCTTTGCTCCCCTCCGTCCCCTTTCGGAAAAATCCATTGACAGCCGCCGGTATCGTGCAGTATTGTATCAAAACAGCCGGGGGTGCCCCAGATTGCGGGGCTGAGAGTCCCCTCCCGGGGGACGACCCTTGGAACCTGATCCGGGTAGTTCCGGCGGAGGGAAGGCGACTAATGCAGAGCATGCACACCTGTACGAGCCGTATCTCCCGATACGGCTTTTCTCTTTTCCGGGGGGCGTGGGCATGACGATCACGCTCAACGGAGAGCATAAAGAGGTTCCCGCGGCGATCACGGTCAGCGGTCTTCTGGAATCGCTGGACATCCCGCAACAGCGTGTGGCCGTGGAGCTGAACGAGGCGATCGTGAAGAAGGACCGCTACGCCGCGACCGTTTTACAGGAAAGCGACGTGGTCGAAGTGGTGAGCTTCATGGGCGGCGGAGCGCCCGCGGCCAGGGAAGTTCGCCAGTGACGTTCGGATGAAAGTCAAGTAAAGGAACGATACTATTCTCGCGCAAAGCCGCCAAGACGCCAAGGAAAGCAACCCCCGGGTTCCTTCTTTACGCGTTTCTTCGCGACGTTGCGTCTTTGCGTGAGTCTGGTTTTCGTTTTGTATTCGGATCCGGCGCTACTTGTGAGGAGCTTAGTTATGAATGATGAACCGCTGCGAATCGCAGGCATCGAGTTCCGGTCCCGGCTCTGGGTCGGCACCGGCAAGTACAAGGACTTCAGCGAGACCAAGAAGGCGATCGAGGTATCGGGCGCCGACGTGGTGACCGTGTCGGTGCGGCGCGTGAACATCACGGACCGGAAAACGGAGAATCTGCTCGACTACATCGACCCCACGGTCTACAAGATACTGCCGAACACGGCTGGATGCTTCAACGCCAAGGACGCGATCCGGTACGCCATGCTGGCTGCCGAGGCCGGGATCTCGAAGCTCGTGAAGCTCGAGGTGATCGGCGACGAGCGGACCCTGTTCCCGGACAACGAGGCCACGCTCGAAGCCGCGAAGACGCTCTTGAAAGAGGGGCTGATCGTGCTGCCCTACACGAGCGACGATCCGATCATGGCCAAGAAGCTCGTGGATCTCGGATGCCCTGCCGTTATGCCCCTGGCCGCGCCCATCGGTTCTGGCCTCGGCATCCGGAACCCCTACAACATCCGGATCATCATGGAGTCCGTGCAGGTCCCCGTGGTGGTCGATGCGGGCGTGGGCACCGCGTCGGACGCGGCGCTCGCCATGGAACTGGGCTGCGACGCCGTGCTCCTGAACACGGCGATCGCCGGGGCCAAGGACCCGATCGCCATGGCCGAGGCAATGAAATACGGCGTGCTTGCGGGCAGGCTCGCGTACAAGGCGGGCAGGATCCCGCGCAAACTGTACGCTACGGCCAGCAGCCCCCTGGAGGGCATGATCGGGGGTTGATCGCAGGACGGGAGGCGTTACCGCTATGACCGTCGACTTTCGGCTTTACCTCATCACCGATCGAAAGATCACCAAGCAGCCGCTGCCCGAGGCAGTGCGTCTGGCGCTCGAGGGCGGGGTGCGGGCGATCCAGGTCCGCGAAAAGGACCTGCCGGTCCGGGAGCTGCTCGCCCTGTCGCGGGAGCTGCGGGCCATGACCCGGGAATACGGCGCACAGTTGTTCATCAACGACCACGTGGACGTGGCCGTCGCCGTCGAGGCCGACGGCGTGCACCTGGGCGGCGAGAGCATGCCGACCGACACGGTGCGGGACCTCGTCGGCACCAAGATGCTGATCGGCGTTTCCACCCACAGCGTCGAGGAGGCGCGCAGGGCCCAGGCCGAGGGCGCCGATTTCGTGACCATCGGCCCGGTGTACGAGACTCCTTCGAAGGCGCAGTACGGCAAGCCGCTCGGCCTCGAGGTCCTGCGGGAGGCGCGGCGGGTAGTCGATATCCCGTTCTACGCCCTGGGGGGCATCAAGGGAAGGAACATCGGGCATGTCCTGTGGGCGGGCGCCTACGGGATCGGGGTGATCTCCACGATCCTGGGGGCCGAGGACATCCGGAAGGCGGCGCGAAACATCACCGAGATGATCAGGATCGTGGACCGGTCGATCTGCGTGCAGTGCGGCCGCAGGTAAGGAAGCCAGGGGCGAGGGCCGCCAGGGCGCGGAGAGGAGAAGGATGACCCGGATCGAAGAGGCACGGAAAGGGAACATCACCCCGGAGATGGAGGCCGTGGCGCGGGCCGAGGCCGTGAGCCCGGACCGTATCCGGGAAGGCGTAGCGCAGGGCACCATCGTCATCACGCGGAACAGCATCCATACGTCGATCGCTCCTCTCGGCGTGGGCAAGGGGCTCCGGACCAAGATCAATGCCAACATCGGGACGTCCAAGGACCGGATGTCCGTGGAAGGGGAGATCGAAAAGCTCAAGGCCGCGGTGTCGGCAGGCGCGGACGCGGTCATGGACCTTTCGACCGGCGGGCCCATTATCGAGATACGGCGCGAGATCCTGAAACAGTCCACCGTGTCCCTCGGCACCGTGCCCATCTACCAGGCAGCGGTCGCAACCGTGGAGCAGGGCAAAGCCGTGGTCGAGATGGACCCGGAGCTGCTGTTCCGCGTGATCGAAGAGCAGGCAGCCGAGGGCGTGGACTTCGTGACCGTGCACTGCGGGGTAACGCGCGCGAGCGTGGAGCGGCTCATGCAGCAGGGCAGGATCATGGACGTGGTGAGCCGGGGCGGCGCCTTCCATCTCGAATGGATCATCCGGAACGATGCCGAGAACCCGCTCTTCGCGCAGTACGACCGCCTGGTCGAGATCGCGAAGCGCTACGACGTCACGTTATCGCTCGGAGACGGGATGCGTCCGGGGTGCCTGGCAGACGCAACGGACCGCGCGCAGATCGAGGAGCTCATCCTCCTGGGCGAACTGCGCGACCGGGCGCACGAGGCCGGGGTGCAGGTCATGATCGAGGGGCCGGGCCACGTGCCGATCAACCAGGTGGAGACGAACATCCGGATACAGAAGGAGCTTTGCAAGGGCGCGCCCTTTTATGTGCTCGGACCGCTCGTGACCGACGTGGCGCCGGGCTACGACCATATCACCTCGGCCATCGGCGGGGCCATTGCGGGCGCCGCCGGCGCGGACTTCCTGTGCTACGTGACGCCCTCGGAACACCTGCGCCTGCCGGACCTGGACGACGTGCGCGACGGCGTGATCGCCTCGCGCATCGCGGCGCATGCCGCGGACATCGCCAAGGGCGTGCACGGCGCCATGGACTGGGATCGCGAGATGGCGCGGCGCAGGAAGGCCCTCGACTGGCAGGGCCAGATCGAGCTGTCCATGGACCCCGAGAAGGCGCGCCGTTTGCGCGCCTCGAGCACGCCGCAGGAGTCGGACGTCTGCACCATGTGCGGCGAGTTCTGCTCCATGAAGGGCGTGAGCAAGTACCTGAAAAAAGAAGAGAGAATTAAGAAGTAAGAAGGAAGAAAATAAAGAACAAAGCAACATCTGAACAATACGCAAAGCAAGGCTGTCTCGCGCCAAGCCGCAAAGTCGCAAAGAAAGGCGTCAATCTGAATGTTCGTTTGCTTTCCTTAATGCGTCGTAGTGTCTTTGCGTGAAAATTCGATTCAGATTTGTGGGTGAAGAAGTAAGGGTTGGGATTTTTCCAGAAGGAATAAAGGAATATAAGAGAACTTCTTGATTAGCCACGAAAGGCACAAAAAGGATTCCTGATGTTCTATGTACCGTGTGCTTTCTGTGCATTATGTGGCCAAGCGTGAGCGTTAACCGGGAAGGGGATCACGGAATGTTCGGAATGAACAGAGCGAAACAGGTAATGGGTACCATTATGATCCTGGCCTGCGTTGCGTGCGCGCCGGCTGTTGCGCCCCAAATGAATACGCCTGCGCCCGCGACGGAAACCCCTGCGGCTGCGGCGAATGCTCCGGCGCCGAAGATCGTCTTCTCCCTGTCCCATCCCGGACCGGGCGATATCATGCTCGCAACGGTGACGCATGCAACCGGCACGGTGACCGGCACCTTCCGGCAGGAGCGCCTCTTTTTCAACGAAACGAAGAAGGGGGAGTGGAAGGCCATCGTGGCCGTGGACCTGCATACCAAGCCCGGAGTCTATCCCCTGGAGGTTGCGGTCGCGGGAAGAGCGATCACGCATACGGTGCGGATCTATAAGAAGCACTATCCCCTGGAGCGGCTGACCTTGCCGCCGGGCATGGTGACCCTGTCGCCCAAGGACGAGGCGCGGGCAGAGCGCGAGCAGAGACAACTGGACGCCATCTGGCCCGTGGATTCACCGCGGTATTGGAAGGGCGATTTTGTCAACCCCCTGCCGGGCGATAAGATCGGGACGCGCTTCGGCGTGCGGCGCATCCTGAACGGCATTCCCAAGAGTCCCCATTCGGGCGTGGACGTACACGCGGCCGAGGGCGCTCCGGTCCATGCGCCGAACAACGGCGTGGTCGCGCTGGTTGCGGACCAGTTCTACGCGGGCAACTGCGTCTTCCTGGACCACGGCCAGGGCATCTATACCATGTTTTTCCATTTCTCCAAGGTGCTCGTGCATACGGGCGAGCACGTCAAGAAGGGCCAGACCCTCGGCCTGGTCGGCTCCACCGGCCGCGCCACCGGTCCGCACCTGCACTGGGGCGCCCGCGTGGAGGGCGCGCGCGTGGACCCCTTGGAACTTATTCATCTGAAGCTGGATTAGTTTTTCGTCCGGAGGCACGATGCCGTCAGGCAGTCCCCTGATCAAGGTCCTCTCGATCGCAGGGTCCGATCCCTCCGGCGGCGCGGGCATCCAGCTCGACCTCAAGGTATTCCAGTCCCTCAAAGCCCGCGGCATGGCGATTCCCGCCGCGTTTACGGTCCAGAACAGCAGCGGCGTCTTCGGTACCGAGGCGTCGCCCCCGCGTCTGCTGGCAAAAGAGCTCGAATGCCTTTTCGAAGATATTAAACCCCATGCCGTAAAGACCGGCATGCTGCTCTCGCGCCAGAACGTCGAGGTCGTGGCCGCTTCGATCGAGAAATACAGGATCAGAAGCCTCGTTGTCGATCCCATCGTACGTTCAAGCTCGGGTCGCGCCCTGCTCCAACCGGATGCAATGCGATCACTCAAGAAGAAGCTCTTCCCCCTGGCGCATATCATTACGCCGAATATCCCCGAAGCTGAGCTTCTGACCGGCCGGACGATCAAGAACGAACCGGACATGGACTTCGCTGCCGGCAAGCTGCTCGATCTGGGGCCGTTCTACGTGCTCATCAAGGGCGGACACGGGAAGGGCCCGGCAACGGATACCCTCTACGGCGGCAAGACCGTGCTCGCTTTTTCCACAGAACGGAGAAAAGGCGAATTTCACGGCACCGGGTGCGCGCTTTCCGCTAGCCTGGCGGTGTTCATAGGCAGGGGAATGGCTGTGGAAAAGGCTGTGGGAAAGGCGAAAGAGGTTGTGGAAAAGCTGTTGAAGAACGCGAGACCGATCGGGAGGAGCAAGACGCGGTACTTTCTGCTTTGAGAGGCACCGTACGGGACAACGTTGCCCCGGAATAGCAGAAAGGATCCCCGTTCAACAGCGAACGGGATCGGCATCCCGGTGAACAACCCGCGAAACGCAAGGCGTCTGTTCCACGCGGCACAGGAGGCGGGTGAGAGGATCCACATTAGAAGAAGCCGTCATTATCGTCCATGCCTGTGGTCGGAGGCGGATGCCCGGATTCTTCTCCCCGGGCAACGACCGGAGGCGTGCTGAGTTCGAAATCATCGGGCGTGAGGAATTCACCCTTCGAAAAGACGACCGCCCGCTTGATCGCGTTCAGCAATTCCCGTGCATTCGCCTTCCACGGGTGCGATACGAGCAGTCGCATCGTATCGTCCCGGAGCCGTTTCTGTTCCAGCTTGAGTCCGCGGCAGCAGAGCGAAAGAAAATAACGGGCAATGAGGGGGATATCTTCCGGGATGTCCCGGAGCGGGAGCGTGCGAACCGACACCACGTTGAGCCGGTAATACAGGTCTTCCCGGAAGAGGCCTTCGGCTACCCTTCGTTCCAGGTCCTTGTCGGTCGCGGCGATCACGCGCACGTCCACGCTGTGCCGGGCCGCGCCGCCCGGGGGGGTGAGCTGCCGCTCTTCCAGCACCTGAAGCAGCTTTGCCTGCAGGGTGGGCGATATGTCGCCGATCTCATCCAGGAAGAGCGTTCCACCCTTGGCCGCCCGGAAGAGTCCCTCCCGGCCGGCGGCAGCGCCGTTCCCGGCACCTTTCCGGTAGCCGAAGAGCTCGCTTTCCAGTTCGCCTTCCGGGATGGCGGGACAATTGACCGCAAGGAAGGGCTTGCCGGACCTGCTGCTGTGGCGGTGGATCAGCCGGGCGGCCAGTTCCTTCCCGGTTCCGATCTCGCCGGTTATGAGCACGGTTGTGTCCGCCCCCGCCACGAGATGGATCGTCTCGACGAGTTCCCGCATCCGGGGCGACTCTCCCACGAAGAAGTTCTCCGGCTCTTTCTGCATGGCCTTCGTGTGCCGGTTCTTGTTTTTCTGGAGCAGGCGCTGGTGTTCGAGTGCGGCGCTAACCGTGTGCAGCAGGTGTTCTTCGTCGAAGGGCTTGGTAACGAAATCGTAGGCCCCTTCCTTCATGGACTGGACGGCCGTCTCGATGGCGCCGTAGGCGGTCATGACGATCACCGGCAGGGAGGCGAACCGCCGCCTGATCGTGCGCAGGAGTTCCCCGCCGTCCATCTGCGGCATTCTCATATCGGTGAGAACGCAATGGATGTCGCCCTCATCGAGCATGCGGAGTGCGGCGTCCGCACCGGCGGCCGTGAGGGCCTTCGCCGGCAGCGCTCCCTCGATAAGCCGCTGGAGAAAACGCGGCACATCCGGGTTATCGTCAACGATCAACACCCTCTGCTTCATATCCTCTCCTCCCGCATCGGAACGACAATGAACAGGAAGCGCCTTGCGAATGCACCTAGGGCATCCTCCGCCTCCTTCCCGGCAGTCTTCGCCGAGACGTCGGCAGTAAGGTAATGTGGGGGGGGCACGCCGCGTCCCTTTTCTTGCTCCCCTGCGCAAAACATGAAGTAAAATTGTGTAAAAAGCAAGAAGTGTGCCATCGCTGTGAATGGTGTAACGCGTTGATATGCAGATAGTTAATGCTTTAACCAGGTATATATCGTCCTTTTTAGCGCAAGAAAAAATTGCTGCAGTGCAATATATTTCATTCGATCTCGATCCGTGGAAGCAAAGCAAAACGCTGGCAGCCCTTACGGCGTGTTTTGTGGGGTACCGCAGCAGGACAATCCTGCGCCTTGGCATCCTCCGGCCCTTGTCGGAGAGGCTCCACGGTCTTTTTTTATTGCGGGCGTTCATCGTTTGTGGAAAAATCCTGTGGCACGAGCCGGCAGGGCAGATCACCTGTTCGGAAGGCCGCTTTATTCGGAACAGGCTATCTGTGTTATTATTGTCAATACGCTTTTTGTGCTCATCGCATCTTGCGGCAAGACCAACGATCCGAATGTTGTCGATGGCCCTTCGCGGCTATTCTGTGGAGCCGGGGATGGTACCTAGTGCCGCTCAATGGGGGCCTCGCGGTTGGCAACAGGACCTGCATCTATGAGAACTGCCCGTGAAACGCAAGGTGCCCTGCTCGCGCTCCTGAGCGCGGCGCTCTGGGGCGTGTTTCCCGTCATGGTGAATCGGGGCGCGCATCGGCTGCCGCCGCTTTTCTTTGCCGCCCTTGCCACGCTGCTCGCCGCGGCCGGCTCCTTCGGCTATGCCCTGTGCAAGGGGAAGCTTCCCGAGCTGCGGAACCGGCGGGCCTACGCGGCCCTCCTCATGATCACCCTGTGCATCGTCATCATCCCGTACACGCTCTTCTTCATCGGCGCAGGGAAGACCTCGGGCGTGAACAGCTCGCTGCTCCTTTTGTCGGAGATCATCTTTACGCTGCTGTTTACGCCGTTCATCGGAGAAAAGACGACGGTCGAGAAACTGATCGGCGCGCTCGGAGTCTTTTTGGGCGTTCTGTTCATCCTCTACCAGGGAACGTTCCGTCTGCGGACCGGCGACGTACTGGTCATTCTGAGCACGGCAACCTATCCCATCGGCAACTTCTACGCGAAAAAGGCCCTGGCCCTGGTCTCGCCCGCGATCGTGCTTTTGGTGCGGTTCTTTCTGGGCGGCCTGTTCCTGCTGTCGCTCTCACTTGCTGTAGAACGGCCTTCGCATATGGGCGTGATCATCGCGGCGAACTGGCGGATCCTGGCGCTCACCGGTCTCGTGCTTTTGGGGTTCGGCAAGATCGTCTGGTACGAGGCGCTGCACCGTCTGGACATAACCAAGGCCATATCCCTCAGCATGACCTTTCCGCTCTTCAGCCTGATCGTCCTCATGGGTTTCTACGGGGTGCACCTCTCGCGGCAACAGGCCATCGGCATTGCCGTCATGCTGGTGGGGGTGTTCTTCTCCGCGCGCAGGGCATCCGTGGACCCGGCACTCACGAAATACGGGCAATAAGGTCGGGAGATTCTCGAATTGTTAAGCTGAAGCGTCTTGCGGGACGCCTGTTTTCGCATGCAATCTACTTCCAGGAGGGTTCAATGAACGCAGCGACTGCCGGTGGAGAGACCTTCGGGTTGCCGATCGACCAGGCAACGGCTTTTTCGGACAACAAGGGGAGGTTTCGGGAACGCATCAAGAAACAGCAGCTGAAAATGCTGCGGGAATACGTACCGCTCCTGAAGCAGTTCCTCGAGCCGGGGGAGGAGGTGCTGTTCGTTCTGCGGGGGTGTTCTCCTATAACGGCGCTGGAGCATTTCACCACGGGCTGGATAATCTATTACCTCAAACGCTGCACCCTGGTGGTGACGAACCTCCGGATCCTGCACTTCCCCGCGGCCAAGAACTTCTCCCCCCGTCAATCCATTGCCGAGATCCGATACGGCGACGTGGCGGAGCTCAAACCGTCCGCGTTCATGGGCAGGAGGCTCACGGTGAAGTATAAGAACGGGACCAAGGAGACCTTCCTGTATATGAAGGAAAGCGCCAAGCTCAAGTCGGTCCTTGCGCGTCTGCTCTTGCCGGGGCAACAGCCCACGCCCTTCGGCAATCGGCACCATCTCTGCCCCAAGTGCAACGTCGCACTCACTTCGGGCGTCTATCGCTGTTCCTCCTGCAGGCTGGAATTCAAGAGCGAAGAGCGCGCCCGGAAGGTCTCGATCCTCTATCCCGGGGGAGGGTACTTCTACACCGGCCATCCCTTCCTCGGCGCCGGGGACGCCGTGGTGGAAATCCTCCTGACGCTTCTGGTGATTTTGGGTGTCGTGCACATGCTGTCCGGAGGAGCAACCCGCGCAGACGGGGTGGGCCAGTTCGTAGCCTTCGGATTTCTGCTTGCCCTGGAGAAGCTCTATTCCGTGTATCACGCAAAGCAGTACGTGAAAGAGTTCATTCCCGTGGAAAAGAACGTGCGGCCGCGAAAGGCGGGGTAGCCGCGTGTGATTCGTAATCCGGGATCAGGAGGCATCGTACGCGATGGGATCGTCGATCCCGGCCTCGCGGAAGCCCTTGAGCCGCAGGGCGCAGCTCTCGCAGCGGCCGCAGGCCTGGTCGCTGTTTCTGTAGCAGCTCCAGGTGAGCCGGAGCGGGGCGTCCAGGTCCATGCCCTTCCTGACGATCTCCGCCTTCTTGAGGTGGATGAGGGGGGTGACGATCTCGATCCGCGTCTCCGGCCTGGTCCCAAGATCGATCGCGGCGTTGAAGGCTTTATAAAAGGTCTCGCGGCAGTCAGGATAGCCCGAGCTGTCCTCTTCCACGGCGCCGATGAAGATCCTGGTCGCGCCGATCACCTCTGCCCAGGACACGGCAATGGACAGGAGGGGGGCGTTCCGGAAGGGGACGTAGGTGACGGGGATGGTGTCCGCAGAAGGACGAGGGACGCCGGACGAGGGACGGGAATCCAGGTCCGGCACGGGGATGCGTTCGTCCGTGAGGGCCGATCCGCCGATGGCCTTCAGGTGCTCCAGGCTCACGATCAGGCGCTTTTCTACGCCGAAAAAATCAGCCAGCTCGTTGAAGGCCCGCAGCTCCCGGGCCTCGGTGAGCTGGCCGTAGTTCACGTGCAGAAAGGCGAGGCGGTAGCTTTGTTTCGCGATCGCGGCGGTCACGCAGCTGTCCATGCCGCCGCTCACGAGCGCCACGGCGAGTTCCTTGTCCATGGGGCATGCTACCAGCATGAATACCAAAATGCCAGGGGATTCTGACGCACAAGGGGGCCCCCGACGGCATTACCGTGCGCTGCCGTCGGGGGGCAGGGAAGGCAAGATCAGTGGGCGCCGTGGATCAGGATGGGCAGGCAGCGCGTGCAGACGATCTTCTCGTTTCCTTCATGATAGCAGGGCAGGTAGACCCTTCCCGCATCATCGGCCCCGCAGACGAAGCATTTGATCTCTTTTCCGGCCATCTCACTCCTCCAGGGCGTTGATCTCGTCAACAATGACGTTGGGGTCCAGGTTGTGCATCATGGAGCCGAAGGACAGGGACTCCATGTTGATCCCGGGACAGGTGAAGCACCCGTTCCCGAAGTGCTTCTGGATCACCGCCTTCGCGCCGGGGCTCATCTTGATCACCTCTCCGATGACCGAATCCTTCGTGACCATATTCTTCTTTGCGATCATGGCTTCCTCCTTCCGAAACCGGTCGTGTTTGTTGGACTACTCTACCCCTGTCCGTTGTCCGGCGCTATGACGTAGGTCATACACGCATGCGGCTCAGGGCCGCGGAGCCGGCCCCAAGGTGACCTGGGCGAACCCGGCCGGCCGGACCCATTGGCTGAAGGCCTTCTGGACCTGCTTCGCCGTGATCCGCAAGTACTGCTTCGCGGCCTGCGTGGGCTCGTCGAGCGGCAGTCCTTCCTCGGAACGGGAAAGCATGCCCCCGGCGATGGCTGCCGTGCTCGCCTCGGAAAGAGGGATCTGCCGGATCAGGAGGGTCTTTGCCCGCCGCAGTTCAGACGGCGTGACCGGCGCGGTCTGCATGGCCTTGAGGTCGCGTTCCACCATGGCACGGGCCTTGGCCACCTTCGGGGGATCGCAGGCAAAGAAGACCCCGAAGAGCGAGCGCGTTTTCCGCGCCTCCACAAAGGAATCCACCGCATAGACCAGGCCGGCCTTCTCGCGCAGGTCGTGGTACAGCCGGGACGCGTAAAAGGCGCCCGAGAGCACGTGGTTGCCGAGCTCGAGTTTGTAATAGTCCGGCGAGGACCTCGTGATGCCCATGGTCTCGGCGAGCGTCACCTCGTCCTGGACCCTGCTGGCATCAGGCACCGTTGCCACCGAGGGCTTGCTGAGCGGCACCGGCGGGAGGTCTGTGTCCGGCTTTTTGCCCGTTGCGGTCCAGGCGCCGAAATATTTCTCTACGATCTGCCGCGCCTGTGCGGGCGTGGTCCTGCCGATGACCACGATCGTCGTCAGATCGGGCCGAAAGACCGCGTCATAGTAGGCCAGGACATCCTCGCGCGTCAGGCCGGCCACGGTCTTCGGCACTGCCTCACGGAGGGACGGGTCGTTCGCGGGATAGAGCGCCTTCTGCAATGCCCGGCGGGAAAGATAGGACGGGCTTTTGAGCAGACCGGGCAGGGATTGCACCTGCTGGCCTTGTGCCACCTTGAAGGCATGCGCCGGGAGCGCGGGATGCAGAAGATCGTCGGCAAGGAGGGACGCCCCTTGGGCAAAGTAGTCCGGCAGGACGCGGAGAGAGAAGCTCGTGCCCGCCGAGACCTGGGCCCCGATATCGTCCTGGGCCTTCTGGAAGGCCATGCGGTCGAGGGTCTGCGTACCGTAGGAGAAGAGACCGTCCAGGATATCCGCCACCCCTTCCTTGCCTGCGGGCTCTTCCAACTCCGGCCGGTTCTTGATCCTGCCGAGGAGCGTGATCGTATTGCTGACCTCTTCCGGCTGGACGATCAGGTGGATGCCGTTCGGCAAGAGGTATTCCGCGGGGTTGACGCGCGAGGCCGGGACCGGCGGCACGGACTCGATCCCTTTTGCCCAGCCGGGCAGCGTGACGTGGCTGGTCGTCGTGGGCGCGAAGGATTCGTTCCCGCCGAAGCCCCGTGAGGACACGGGATTGCCGGACTGGCGCGGGATGAGGACCGCGGTGATCGCCTGCTCGTTCCTCAGGTATGTCCTGAGCACCCGGTCCACGTCCGCCTTCGTCACCTTCTTGATCGCCGCGATGTCGTCGTCGGGAGAGGTGCGGCCCTCCACCGCGATCGCCTGGGACCATGCCGAGGCCAGGCCGGAGATGGAGTTGGCCTGGAATTCGGCGTCCGTGATCTCGTGGCGCTTTTCCGCCTCCACGATGTCTGCGGGCACGCCGTTCTTCACGTAGTCTGCCGTGATCTTCTTCATCTCCGCGATGAGCGCCCGGCCGTCGCCGCCCGCGGGAAAAGCGGCAGCGGCAAATCCGTAGGACGCCTTCGGCAAAGAGCCGCCGTCGAATTCGGTAAAGAGCGCCTTTCCCGCAGGGACCAGGGCGTAGAGGTCGGCGCGGCGATTGTTCAACACGTCTGCCAGGATCTGGCCTGCCGCGTAGTCGGGGCTGTCGTAGCCGGGCATGCGGTAGGCCACCACGGCGAGGCCGTAGGGGAGGTCGGTGTCGAGCTTGAGCGCCGCGGGCTTGAGCGGCGCGAGCCGGATCTCCGGCCGCTGCGGCAAATGCTTCGCCGGGATCGACGCGAAGAGCCGCTTCACGGTCTTCAAGGTCGCGGCAGGGTCCACGTCCCCGGCGATGATCAGGACGGCGTTGTTCGGCGCATACCAGGTGTCGTAGAACTTCTTGAGCATCGCGCCGGTGGTCTTGTCGAAGGACGGCCGCGTGCCCAGGGCGTCATGGGCATAGGGCGTGCCGGTGAACAGGTTTTGGAGCATTTGGGTGAAAAAGACGTACTCGGGGTCCGAGAGGTCCTGCGCCACCTCCTGTTCGATGGCGCCCCGCTCTGCGGCCCAGAGCTTCTGCGTGTCCAGGACTCCCCGCATGCGCACTGATTCCAGATGGAGCGCCACCTCCAGGTCCTCCTTCGGCACGGTCAGGAAATACTGGGTCACGTTCTGCTGCGTATCGGCGTTGAATTCCCCGCCCATGAGCGCCGTGATGTTCGCGAGCTGGGCGGCGGACAGCCCCGGGCTCCCGCGGAACAGCATGTGCTCCTGGGCATGGGCCATGCCCGGAAAACCCTCGGGCGCCTCATTGGAGCCGACGAGATAGTTCACCTCCGTGGTCACGACCGGGGCCAGACGGTCCGGCACGATGACCACGCGCAGGCCGTTCGACAGGGTTGCACGAACGACGGCAGGGGCCGCTGCAGCCGGGACCGAAGCCGGGAAGAGTTGAAAGCAGAGAACCATACAGCCGATGAATGAGAACAGTGCCTTACGCATAGGTGCTCCTTTCTCGGTGTCCTTTATCAAAAATACTCGTGATCCGGGCATCCCTCCTATTATACGCGTTTGTTGGAGCGAGGGTGAGAACAAGAAGGGGGTACAGCTGATGCTGTCCCCCCGGGATGCATTTCACAAACGAGAGCCGGATTTGAGCCGACGCTCTTCAGGCGCTGAGTCCGGTTCTCCCTGTGGTTCCTATATTGCCACATTCAACCCCGGAGCGCAATAACGACCGTCCATTGGACCTTGCCCGAAGGCAAGGCCATCCCCCTCTACGCAGTCATCGTGACGAGTGCCGACGATCCTTTACGTCGGCGCGATACTAATCGTCGTACATACTTGCTGCGACCGCGCTGCTTCCTCACGGTGCAGAGTCTCCGATCAGGCAATACCGGGGAGTGCTTCGGGAAGCGCTTCTGGCCATAAAACGTAAAAAAGGTCTGCACCTGGTAAAACGGAGAAAATCCCCTCGGAGTTCCCGCAAAATCGCCTCCGGGGCAACAATTTTCTTGACAACGTCCCCTCGCGTCGTATACTCGTTCTGTAACGAATGATTTTATCGTATTCAGCGCAGCATGACGCAGACAATCTGCCGTAAAGAGGAATGGACGGCATGAGAAAGAACAATGTCCGCAAATGCACAGGCGGTTCCTTCCCCGCGTAGGGGAGATGCCGTCGTGCATGGTATGGGGGATCGCTGGTTACCTCATGCCCCGCGTCGTATCGGGCCAGGGAAGCAATCATGAATATCATCCAGACGGTAATCGCAGACGATCATAAGCTGATGCGTGACGGTTTGCGCGCCTTACTGGCAGGGAGCCAGGCCGTTCGCGTTATCGGGGAGGCGGAGGATGGAAGATCGGCAATACATCTCGCGGAAGAATTGCACCCCGATGTCATCCTGATGGATGTCTCTATGCCGAAAGTAGACGGGATAGAGGCGACCCGCCGCTTGACGCAGGCGAAACACAGGATGAAGGTTATCGGTTTATCGATGCATCTCGACCGTCGCGTTATCGTGGACATGATCGCCGCCGGCGCAGTGGGCTATCTGCTCAAGGACTGCATGATTGACGAGGTGGCGTTTGCATTGCAATCGGTCATGAAGAACCGGATGTATTTTACTCCCAAGGCCGCGGAGCTGATGCTGGGAGATTTTGCACGGCAGGCTGCTTTGGACGGTCCTGCTTCACCAGGGGTCGTTGCGGACGATGATCGGCATTTAATGACCCTCGTAGCGGAAGGGAGGGATATGACAGAGGTGTCCACGCTCCTCCAATCGACCCCGCCGGTCATTTGCGACAGACTCAATCGTCTGATTCGTGATCGCGTGGTGCCGTATTTTCTGCAATCAACGGCGAATGGCAGCGCCCACCCGGGGACGTATCTGACGGCACGAGAACGCCAAATCCTGAATTGGATGCGTGAAGGGAAAAGCACCAACGATATGTCCTCGATACTGGGGCTGAGCCAGGACACGGTGAAATATCACTTGAAAAAGATCTATCTGAAGCTCAATGTGTGCTCGCGAGCTCAGGCAATAGCCGTTGCTATGAGCAACAATCTCATCGATAATTAAATTGCTTCCTCTGCTTCCGCTGTTGTTGCATCCCGCTACGCAATTCCCGCTTGAGATCATCTACATCTGTTGATTTAACCTCAACTACCCGGTTGGGTAGTTCACAAAAAGATACGTTTTCCGTATCATAAACCCGAAATTATTCGTTAAGACTGAATTCCCTGGCAAAAGGTTGTTCCTCTCCCAGGCCGCGGAGCAGGCAATTACGACAGATAAGCTGAAACGATAGCCTTTGGCTGGAGAACAAGAAATGGCATGCAGCCCCGATGAACATCCGACCCGTGTCCGCCCTTCCTTCGCTCTCTGCGGACAGATCAGCAAGGTTGCATGGCCCACGGTCCCCAATCCCTGGACAACCGGCATTTTCGCGATCCTGTATCAAATGGACCGAACGCAATGGCTGCCGGCCGACGAATTGCGTGAGCTGCAGTTGCAGCAGGCGGCGATCGTATTAAACCATGCCTACGCCACTTCGCCTTTCTATCGGTCCTTGTACGAGCAAGCGGGGGTAACCCCGGACCGCGTCAAAGACTGGGGCGACTGGCAACAGCTTCCCCTTGTCGACCGCAAATCACTCCAGGAAGCGGGCACTGCATGGTACAGCGACAGCCCGCCGCCGGACCACGGCGAGATCCTGCAGCATTTCACGAGCGGCTCCACGGGCATGCCCCTGCGCTCCATCAGCACGAGGCTTACCCATCTGATCAAGATCGCATTGGCGCTGCGCAATCACGACTGGGCCGGACGCGATACGCGTAAAAAGATCGTCTTTATCAGCGAGGGAGATGCGCATACCCCTGCCGAGGGCAGGCTTGACTCGTGCTGGCAAAGGTCGTTCGAGCATGTCATAAAAACGGGCACTGCATTGTCGATCAGCGTGCGCACCCCGGTAGCGGACCAGATTGATCTGATCCGTGATTTCGAGCCAGCCTACCTGATCAGCTATCCGTCCGTGATCGCGGCCCTGGCCGGGTACTGCCTGGAACAGAAGATCGTTCTCCCCTTTCTGGAATCCCTCGGGACCTATGGCGAGATCCTGGAACCACGGTGCCGGTCCCTGGCGCGCCGTGCATGGAACGTGCCGGTCATAGACGGGTATTCGGCAAAAGAGATGGGGCCTATTGCGCTGCAATGCCCTCATCACGAACAGTATCATGTCCAATCCGACGCGGTCATCCTGGAGATCCTCGATTCCCGCGGCAGGCAATGCGCCCCGGGAGAAACGGGCCGCGTCGTATTGACCTCCCTGCATAATTTTGCCGCCCCGATGGTGCGCTATGCAATCGGCGATTACGCGGAATGCGGAGCAGCCTGCGAATGTGGAAGGGGACTTCCCGTCGTAAAGCGCATTCTCGGCAGACAGCGCAACATGCTCACGTATCCGGACGGCAGCGAGCGCTGGCCGAGCCTCCGGGAGGACGGGATCGTCGCGCTTACGGCGCGCGGGGTTCCCCCGGTCCGGCAGTTCCAGCTGGTCCAGCACAGTACGGAGCGGTTGGAAGCGCGCGTCGTGCTTTCCCGGCCCTACACAAATCCGGAGGAGACCTTGGTCGCCGACTATCTGCGCAGCCAGTTGGGCGGCCATTGGCAGATCGACTTCAGCTATCCCGCCGCGATCGAACGCGGTCCGCGCGGAAAATACGAGGATTTCATTTCCCATGTCGAGGCAAACCGGGCGCCGGCCGACCCTGTTCCGGCTCCCGTGACCCGGGCCGTCTGAGGAAGAGCGATGCTCGTTGAACTGTTCGACCGGGACATCGAAGAGATCATGGAATGCGAGCAATCCGCCTTTGCCGCGGAATTGCAGGCGAGCAGGGAGACCTATCTCAAGCGCTTCGCGCTCGGGCATATTGTATTGGGATATCGCCCCAACCGGCTTACGGGCATCATCTCCTTTTCCTACGGGGTCTTCGATCAGCGCGATCCCTCGACGATCCCAAACCGTTTTTACGACTGGTCCATGCAGGCCGTTCCCGCAACGTTCGACACGGTGTTCATCTACAACCTGGGCGTTGTTTCCGGATTCCGGGGGATCGGGGTTGTCCGGGCGTTGATCGACGGCGCGGTCAGCAGGGCGTTTGCCGACGGCTGTTGTCAAATCGTCGGCGAAGGACCGATCCCCTCGTACGCGGGCAATGAGCAGGTACGGCCCATCCCGCACATACGCCGAAGCCTGGATGCCTTCGCAACGGGCGGCCCCGCGCCCCTTGAGGACTTGCTGTTCAAAGACCCCCATCTTGCCCTGTACCGCCGGCTTTGCCCCTGTTCGATCATCCGGGTGATCCCCGGTTTCCTTCCAACGGACGCGGCAAGCGGGGGGTTTCGCGCGATGCTTTTTCGGGACCTGCGCGATCGTTCCGCAAACCCGTCTCAGTGTAGCGATATCGAGAATCGATCCTACGCATCAACGGGAAAGGCACCAAAGACGAAAGAAAGGAGGGATTGACGCGTCGGGTGCCCGGGAATCGCCACGAGGAAGACGATGACCATGGGCGTTTGATGCGGCTGATCGATGAAAGGCACCGTGGAATAACATTGACCATAGAAAGGAGCTTGATATGCTTGGACAGGGAAAAGAGCTGGCAGCACTCGATTTTGCCAACATCATCGGCGGCCCGCTTCAGGCCGTGATCAACGCGCAGGCCAGCGCAGCCCAGCTTACCACGAATTTTATTCAGAATACGGCGTTTGAAAAATCATCGACTGGCGCGGGCGGGAGCACAAATTCGCAAAAACTGAAGGTTGTAGAATTCGACTTCGGACAACTGACGCAGACGACCGGCACGGGCGCCGCGAATGCCTTTACGATCAAGGTGCCCTTGCTGACCATGCTGCCGATCCCCTTTATCCGCGTCGACAGCATGACCATCGATTTCAATGTCAGCCTGCACTCTACGAGCTCGTCGAAAATGACGAATGAGGTAGATGCGAGCACAAAGGCGTCTTACAGCGAAAATCTGGAATTCGAGAGCACGAGTTTCCAGGCGTCGGTGACCGAAAAGAACACCTACCAGAACGAACAGGCAATCGACGATACCTACAGCCTGCACGTGACCGTGCACGCCGTGCAGGACCAGATGCCGGGCGGGATGCAGAACGTGCTGAATATTTTCTCGAACGTGATCCAGCAGCAATCCGCGCTGATCCAGCAGGTGATGACTGCCAGCATCGCCGCGCGCGTGAAGCAGCTTTCGCCGTCCACGCCGGACAGCGGGTCGTCGGCAAATTAACCAACAAGACCGAACAGGACACAGGAACCGCGGGGACCTGCCGGAGACGATCCTCCGGCGGGCCTCCGCGCAATCGAACGCAATACGCCGCTAAGGGAACCGAACGATGATAACCATCAGCGATTTCGTGGGCGCCTTTCTGCACGGGCTGACGACCAGTCGCACGCAGTCCGACAGGACGTCCCTTAAAATATCGGAACACTATCTGAACCACGAATACCTGCGCGGTTTTCCGGTCCCCCGCATGACCTTGAAGCATGTGGAACTGGAGGTGAATTTCGCGGTGGGGCAGATCTCCCGTCTCGAAACCCTGTTCAAGGAGCCGGAGATCAGAAAGAACGTGGCCAACCAGTTCCACGAGCTTCTCGTCGGCCTGCCCGAAACGGAGCCGTTCAAATCGCAGCTGGGCCATCTCGCGCCCGCGGACAGCGAATGGAGGCACGGCATCAGCGAACTGTTCGAGACGATCCAGAGGATCCTGGCCGGACCCATAGCCGACAAGAACACCCTGATCCATACCTTGAGCCTCGCGATCGAGAACTTTTTCTATACCATGCATCAGGCCAAGCCGGGCAGGGGACTGCTCGCGGGGTTGCGAAATGTCTTTACGAAGCCGACAACCGCGGCAGGCGCGCCTCCCTCGGCCGGATCGATTCGCGATTGGGCAACCGATCGCGTCACCGCCATCCTGGATGCGTCGCTTCCCGGAGGCCTCGCGGCGGTCAGCGAGCTCCCCGATATGCATATTCTCGTGGGCGGGGCCGAGCTCGAGGGACAGAAAGAGGGCAGCCTGCATAAAGTGAAGCTCGCGTTCGTCTCCGAGGACCGGAAGTGGGTGGCCACGGAAAAGAACGGGGAAAAGAAGTACATTCTGGACCGGTGACAAGGAGAATATGTGCTATGTTGATCAGTCCCGACCAGCAGGGAATCAGCATCGAAGAGCTGACGCAGCTTTCCGAGGAAGGGAACGTCGTGGCCCAGTACTATCTGGGTATGTCCTATCATATCGGGCTGAACACCCCGGCGGACCAGGAGAAAGCGGTGTATTGGTGGACTCGGGCCGCCGAGCAGAACAATCGCGAGTCCCAGTATCTCCTGGGACAGCTAAATTATTTCGGGTCGTCGGTCAAGCAGGATTACGAAGCTTCCGCCCGCTGGTACCGGAAGGCAGCCGAACAGGGGCATGCGCAGGCGCAGATCAACCTTGCGGCCATGCTGCTGTCCGGCACCGGCGTAACAAAGGACGAGGCCGCAGCCAGGGTTTGCCTGGAGCAGGCGGCCGGGGAAGGTTCCGCAGCAGCGGCGGTGGCGCTGGCCAGGATGTATGAAGAAGGCCAGGGAGGGGAGCGCAGCGACGAGCAGGCCTATGCATGGTTTTCCAAGGCACTTGAGCTGGATGAAAAGAACGCCGACGCGAGCCACTCCATCGGTGTCATGATCAGCGAGGGCCGTGTGCCGGGCAAGGCGGGGGTCGAGGCGGTGCAGTGGTTCGAGCGGGCCGCGGAAGAAGGCCATGTGCTCGCCCAGTTCGCCCTGGGAAAGATCTTCCTGCAGGGCGAGCTCTCCTGGCAGGATTACGCGAAGAGCAGGGAGTGGTTCGAGCGGGCGGCCGGGCAGGGCCATGCCCAGGCGCACTTCCAGTTGGGGCTCCTCTATGCCCAGGCCCGGGGCGTCGAGAAGGATGCAGCCTGCATTGTGGAGCATTTCACCCAGGCAGGGGAGAAGGGTCTGCCCGAGGCGCTCTATGCCCTGGGGATGATGTACAGCCAGGGGAAAGAGGTGGCAAAAGACCCACAAAAAGCCGTCCAATGGTTCACGCGGCTCGCGGAGCAGGGGAGCCTGGACGGCATGTTCATGCTGGGCAGCATCTACGACGAAGAGCTGCAGGACCGGGACAAGGCCATATCCTGGTATACGCGATCGGCCGAAAAAGGGCATGTGCCGTCGCAATACAATCTGGCAGCCCTCTACCACCATGGCGAAGAGAAGCTGCAGGATTGGGAAAAGGCACGGCAGTGGTACCAGGCCTGCCTCAACAATAGTAGGGATGAGTCGCTCGTTCTGAACGCGCGAAAAGGGATCGATGCATTGACGGGATCGGCTGCGCATTGAGACGGCAGATACCGTGGGACACTTATCTGTGCGGAGTCGTTATGTTTGCCGACAGACTGCTTGCAGAGGAATGATGCCCGTCGGACATTTTCGAGAGCGCTCAGGGAACCGCTTTCTGCGTCATGAACGAGGCGTGCCGCGGTGAAACTCCGAAAGAGTTTTTTGTAGAGACTTGAAGGAAAGTAACAGACATGCCACGTAAGCGGAATAATAAACCTCCTCGTGCATCGAGCGCGCACGCGGAATCGAACCGTCAGACGGCGGAGCAGCAGAATAAGTCAACGACGCAGCAACCACAGTCGGGTGCGTCATCTCGTGCATCGAGCGCACACGCGGAATCGAACCGCCGGACGGCGGAGCAGCAAAATAAGTCAACGACGCAGCAACCACAGTCGGGTGCATCATCTCGTGCATCGAGCGCGCACGCGGAATCGAGCCGTCGGACGGCGGAGCAGCAAAATAGGTCAACGACGCAGCAACCACAGCCGGTTACATCATCTCGTGCATCAAGGGCGCACACGGAATCGAACCGTCGGACAGCGGAGCAGCAAGGAACGCAAACGCCGTTTAAAGATAAAGGGACAGAAAGATCACAGAGCCCCTCTGCCCAACGCGCACAGGCGAGTTCCTCCTGCTCTGCCGCAGCGGCGGCACAATTAGACTCAAAAGCAGGGACACAACGGCAGCAACTACCAGTGGTTTGGAAGTCTAAAAAAGGGGTGATCGATAATCCACCTTATATTGCATTAATTAACAAATTTGCTAACAGCAGCATCATTCGTGAATTAAACTGTATCGTATCTGCACTCCGCCTATATAAGTATGATGGTACTGATTCAATTCCGGGCAGCATCGTTGACAATGCTGCGATTGTGCAATGCGACATGCAAGATGGCTCTCAGCAACATGTTCATTTGCACTTAAATGAAAAAAATGAGGTGGTGCTAGGGGGCGGCACTGGCTCACCTCATAATGGTTATACTATCTTTCGACTGAAGCCCGAAGAACCTCTTGGCCCCGCTAGAATACCAGTTGGCGCACAGATAGCTAGCAAAAGTCAGCGAGCAAGATGGTAAGCATTTTGTGGCAAGCCATTTAAAGTGCCCCGTCAAGGGAAAGCAGCCATCTTATGGCGAGGAGCGGAACGTTATTTTGTTCCGAGCCTTGCCGTAATATTTATTCTTGCCATTGTCGCAGCTTGATTCGGTTTAGGTGACAGTTCCTACGGCATGCTTGGAATACTTCATGGGAGCAGGTCTATTGTACTGCGCTGCTCTTTCTCGCAATATACACGCTTTTGAGATGTGCAGATTGCGATGCCCGGTGACTTCACTCTTTTGTAACCGTATGCTCGACAGTGCCGTCGATCTGTTTGTCGCGTTAGTGTGCGTCACCCAGAAGCCGCTGCGGATAGATCGCAACGAGGATGGGCCTGTCGACAATGCGCCGGCTTTTGTGGATTTTGGAGATATGGTGCGTTTGCGGGGCTTCAATGATGACCCTATGAGTTCTAGGAACTACAAGTATGGCTGCTCGACTGCTCCGGCGGGAGCTGTGGCTTCATGAAGCATAGCAGAGAAGAAGTAATTGCAGCGTTAGCGGAGTGCAGTCATATGCCGCTGGGCCAGATTCCGCGGGGGCCGCTGCCGTCGTATAGTATGCTCATTCGTCGTTATAACCTCCAGTATCGTCATCATAATGATTCATTTATTTTTCTTACAGCGGATGCAGGGCAGGATGGATACATCGTGGCAAACATGACTCAGTATTGGTACCGGGCGATGACTTCGGATGAGTGGTCGATTCTGGCCAATTGTAGACAGTTTCACGGAGACAGCTTCGGCGGCATCGCGCCGAATCGGGAATACGTCCGCCAATATTTTAATCGTGCATCCACTGCTGATTGTATTGTCCAATTCAATACGCCAGGAAAGGGTTTTCTTTATCACGAGTTTACCGAAAATCACGGCTGGCAGATCAAGGGGGAAGGCGGGGGCACCTATGGATTGGGGCCGACGGGTATCGAAGGAGGTGCCGCGGGTCGGCTATTCAATGAATTCTTGCAGGGTGCTGTAATTACATGGAATATTGTTGATTTGAAAATCCAGAATACGCTTCGCTAGAAATCCCCTCCGCTACGACTATCTGTATGCAGTCAAAAAGGTCGGCATGGAAGTTAAGCTGGCAACAGTGAAATACATCAGCGAGCATGACGTAAACGATTGCTGGCTTGCCTGCGGCGTTATGGCTATTCAGACGTACTGGCAAGGGTATTCGATGGAAGACGCCCTTGCGGTCATCAACAAGACCGCCAAAGCGCTCAATATTCTCGATACGGCGGAGGCGTCGCTCTCTGACCTCTGCCGCGCGCTTCGTCTCGCGCTGAACGATACGGTCCGGGGCGTATCGTATCCCGAGCTCTTGAAGTCCCCGGACGACGTCGAGGGCGTTTTGCGGGACAACGGCTTGATCTTCGTCAATACCGGGGACCATCCGGCGATCGTGGCGGGCGTGAATGACGGCGGTTATCTGTACGGTGATCCGCGTCCCTTGTCGCCGCAGTCGGATTTTGTTTGGGTGCCGCACAAGACCCTTGCTGACCTGGCCGACGCGCGCATGGACGTCTGGTACCTCAGGCGTTGAGGCGAGAATCCCGCCCGATACCCGGGAGGGATATGTTTCTCGAACGATCTGATGCATTTTGATCGCTGCTGAAATTCATGTTCAGCGAGCCGAAACGGAGGAAACGCACATGCCGCCAAACAGACAACGGGAACGGCAAAAGATCTTAAGAAAGCGGACCAACGTAGCGCTTCATCAGTCCCGACAGAAAGAGGGAGTGGCCCCGGCAACGAATACCGCCGTCGCCTGGGCGTTGGTCAAGGGAAGCACGGTCACAAAAAAAACATTCAGCGGAGCAGTCGGCGGAATGCCGAACGCGGTTCCCTACGGGGCCGCTCCTCACGTATACCCGTGGACCGGGCTCACCCCTGCTCTTCCTAATTATCCGTTTACAAACTGTGCCGAGGCAAAAATGTATTCGGTCCTGGTAGCAGACGGATATGATCCAAAAAATTTTACGATAACGACCTATAGCGGAAAATGGAAAAAGAACCCGCCGTGCGCCAATTGCAAACTCTGGGTGTACAAAACGTTTAAGCGGGTAATAGACAGGTAAGGTGCCATGGTAACGAGTAGCAGCGGGGCTCCCGGGAGTTTCAGGAGGGGAAAAGCAAGGGCGCGGCGCATGAAAAATATGCGCAGATAAGGACAAGAAGGAGACCGGCATAATGAACGAACCGGCCATAAAAACTCTCGACACCGAAGCATTGCTCAACGATATTCTTTCCAGCCCCTCGTACAAAAACCTCAATAAGGAAGCATTGCGTCAACAATACGATTCAAGCCCGCATATTCTCAATGCGATCAAAAGCGCTTCCGAAGCGGCAGCCATTCCTACGCCGCTCACCACGCCGACGTTCTCATCCATACCGGAGAATGGCTGGCTCATCAACGAACCCGGAACCTATACCATGACCGGCGACTGTGCCTGGACTCCAAAATCGCCCGGTGCTGCAATCACCATCCTGGCAGATAATGTGGTTCTGGATCTGGGAGGATTCGTGCTTTCCGTGCAGGTGCCTGCCGGCTCGGGAACCGAAAAATTCAACGGTGTTAATGTCGCACTCAGTTCGAATGTGACGGTGCAGAACGGGACCATCAGCGGGGCCAATTATTACGGGCTTCAGGCCACGTTCGCCGACACGGTCAACCTATTTGCGCTGAATGTAACCAGCCTGAGCTACAAAGACAAAATTACCCAAAACGCCACACCGTGTGGCATCTTCATGGGGGGGTGTGGCAACATCCAGATCCTCGACTGCTCGGTAAGCAACATCGATGTGCTGGCGGCTTCCTGTGCCGGCATCCAACTTATTGCTTGCCAGCAGGGAACAGTAAGCAACTGCGGCATCAGCCAGTTGAAAAATCAGGACGGAGGGGCACAAGGTTTCAGTTATCTGCTTTGTAAGGATATTCGGACCACCAGGGGGAGCTGTGACGACTTTGTTACCGACTACCAGGGGCTCACGATCACTTCCGGCCATACCTCGATCGGCTTTATCCCGATATTAAGTAAAAAACTTCATTTTGACGGATGCTCGAGCACCAATATCAAGGGGTGCTGCGATGACGCCCATGGCATGTCGCTTTTTCTGGTAAAGGAAATCATTGTCAACAACTTTAAAGCTCATGGCGTCACCGACGGCCCCGCTCCATACAACACCGGGGCCAAGGCCACCGGCCTCGAAGTCTACGGCGACAACATCACCGTCAATAACAGCCAGGTCGACAACATTCATGCAACAATGCCGCAAGACCTGCAGGCGGCCGGATTCAGCGCATGGGGTGATGCCATCACCTTTAATAACTGCAGCGCAGACGACGTGCAGGTGCTCAATGCAAGCGGCCAGCCCGACACCAAGCTGGGCTACGGCACAGGCTACGGCTGGGCGCCCGATCCCCGTACGTTATTCAAGCATACCATGGCCGACAACGTGCAGTACAACAGTTGCAGCAGCACCAACTGTCAGCTTGGCTGCGACACCTGGAACCACACCAACTCAATTTGGACCGTCTTCAGTGCCGTCAACTGCGGCCAGTGCTGCCTCAACCTCCCGGCGGGAGCCACACGCGAGTTCACCATGAACCAATGTTCCGAAAAACCATCCGATGAGCCCAGCCCGGTCATCATCACCAACCACGCCGCCAATAACTCCGTACCGGAGTGTTGAGGGAATGCTCAAAAAACGACGAAGTCATAGGAAATACGTCTGTCAACGTCCCCGGTATCTCCCCCGCATGATAGAAGGTATCGGGTGAGGTCTTTAGCCTAAACGCGGTAAATGGAGGCGGAAGCCATGTGTTCAGACCGACAATCCGTCGTGCCCGGAGCGTCGTATCCTCCCGCAGACCCCGGCCCCAGTTGGAACGTGCCGCGCGTTTCGCTGCCTGGTCTGTTCGGCATGCAGACGCAATTCCAGCAGGAGTGGTGGTACTACGTGGGGACGCTTTACGACACCGACGGCACTCCCTTCAGCATCCAGGTAGAAATTCTTCGCGCAGGGCTGTCAATGATCCAGATCGGGTGCGGCATCACGGGCATCGGCTGGCGGGAAGGCGACGAGTCGCAGTATCTTTTCGGCCTGGGATTCGGGATCGGCGCCGCAAAAAGCGCGCTGTGCCTGCCGTCGTTGGTCGTGCCGCCGGTCGATGACTTTTCCTATTCCGCCGGCCTGGTGCCCTGGCTGGAGGTCGTTGATCGCGGGCCCGATCGACCGGACGGCATCTGCTGCAATAATCCCTTTCCCAACGGCTTCGACCACTGGCATTTCGCATACCTGAAGAACGACTCGAAACATCGGGCCGTGGGCGCCGTCGGTTCGGGGTATTCGATCGTTGCACGCGGCAGGGGATACCGGTCCGCGGCCAACGAGCCTCGCACGGCAAAGTCGGCATATCAGCTCTCGCTGGTCGTGGAGGACAAGCGCGGCACGATCATGGAGGGCCAGTCCGGCTACGTCGGTCCGGAAATGTTCAAAAACGGCGATGCATCGGCGCCCGCGTCCTATGAATGCGCCCAGCCGATATTGGCGATCCAAAGCGGCGGAACGCTTGCGATCGACAATGTCACGCGCACGATCGACCGCGGTTACCTGTGGCTGGATCGCCAAATGATCGCGACGCCGAAAAATGCGCAATCCGGGACCCCGCCGGTTCATGGAAGCGCGAAGGGACTCAAACAGCGCCTGCTGCGAAAGTCCTTGGCGACCAAGTCCCTGTATGTCGGCGACTGGATGGGCTTTGTGTTCGAGAGCGGCCTGGTGATGGTGCTGGTCGAGTTCTGGCGGAAGTCCGACCCCCAATGGATCACCGGCACCAAGGTCGACAAGCCGCCCAAGGAAGGGTTCGGCAATCTCTATTACCCGGCTGGCCGCGACACCATCAACGCGAATGGAGGCCGGCGATTGCGGCCGAAGCTGTCGCCGCACGACGCCGAATGGGACTACGACATTAATATCCTGATCCCGGAAAGGCCGGACAGGTCACCCCACTGGCAATCGCCTCTGTCCGGGAAGGCCTACGCGACCGCTTGGCAAATCGATTTTTCGGAAAGACTGGGCCACGAGGGGCTGCCGAGGACGATCTATGTCTACGCCGTCAGTGATAACTGCGAGATCCTGATGATCGACAAACAGGATGCCTTTTTCGAGGGCGCCGCGCTGGTGTACGCGGACAAGGAGCGGACGACGTTGATCGGCCATGTGTTCGTGGAGCAGATGGGGTTCAATTAACTCCTATCGTATTTAGGGTGAAGGTTGCATCAATACAGGTTGACAATAGGCACACAATGTCTTATAATCAAGATTGATGGGGATAATCACTTGGAATAACGAAAAGAACGAGTGGCTAAAAGCGCATCGTG
>JBJKRX010000067.1:0-8695 GCA_046704425.1 Nitrospirota bacterium | reverse complement strand
GCGCAGGATCGGGCGGTTCGAGGCAGCGGACAAGGGCACGCTCTTCCTGGACGAGATCGGAGAACTGACGCCGGGCATGCAGGTGAAGCTGCTGCGCGTGATCCAGGAGCGGGAATTCGAACGGCTGGGAGGGAACCGGACCATCCGGACGGATGTGCGCCTCATTGCCGCGACGAACCGCGACATCGAACAGGCGATCCGTGACGGGGCGTTCCGGGAAGACCTGTATTACCGGCTCAACGTGGTGTCGGTGACGATCCCGCCGCTCCGGGACCGCAAGGAGGACATCCCGGAGCTCCTCGACCACTTCATCGAGAAGTACGCGCGGCAGAACGGCAAGCGGATCACCGGGATCTCGGCGGAGGCGCGGGACCTGCTGCTCCGGTACGGCTACCCCGGGAACGTGCGGGAGCTTGAAAACATCATGGAGCGCGCGGTCGTCCTCGCCAAGGGCGGATTGATCACTGCCGGCGACCTTCCCCTCCATCTGCATACCGCCGCGGAAGACCGAAGGATCGATGCGCTGGTGCGCGAAAAGGGATCGCTGCGCGAGACCATGGAAACGCTTGAGCGCGGCCTGATCCTGGACGCGCTCAAGGCCGCGGGCGGCGTCCAGACGCGCGCGGCGGAGCGTCTCGGCATCAGCGAGCGGGTGCTTCGCTATAAGCTGAAGAAATACGCGATCAACGAATGACGCCGTTTACTGGTTCTGGTTCCCGTTCCCGTGGCACCGGGTGCAGTTCTTGGGGTCCTTGACGTCGAAGGCCTTCTGCCCGTTATGGCACTTGCCGCAGAAATCGCCCTTCGTGATCTTGCTCATGTTCATTTTGTACGATCCCTGGGCCATCTGGAAGATCTGATAATGGCACCCCGTACACTTGAGGCCGCGTCCCTTCACGTGCATCTCATGGCTGAAGACGACGGGTGCTGCGCCCTTCGGCGTGAACGTCAGGTCTCCTCCCCCGACCTTTGCCGCATGAGCGCCGGCCGGCATGGCGATGCAGAACCCTGCGACAACTACCAATATGGCGATCAGGCGTTTCATGGAGCCCCCCCTCCTGCTGTCGGTCTGCGACAGCCCTCCTGAAATGATCGATTGCTATTATAACAAATTTTGCAACAGCGGTACAAGAATTTTCTGTTCTTCACGAAAGGTTGTGACGAGTCCGATTCTGGTATACTTGCACTGAGAACCGCTGCGGTGCAGAAGAGAGGAGACCTCCATGCTATCCGACCGATCACTCGCCGCTGTGCGCGCTGCGTCCTGGGACCTTCGGGACCCGGTCCGGCTGGTGCTGTTCACGTCCGACACGGGCTGTCCCGTCTGCCCGGACGTGCGGGATCTGGCCCGGGCGATCAAAGAGCAGAGTCCCAAGATCGTGCTCGAACAGTTCGATCTGGTCATGGACCGGGACAAGACGGAACAATACGGCGTCCTGCGCGCCCCGGCGATCGTGGTGCAGAGACGCGACGGCCGTCTCGCGCGGTTCTACGGCCTGGTCGAGGACGTGTTTCTCGGCATTCTGCTCGACACGATCCACGCCGTCTCGGTCGGCAAGGTCTGGTTCCCGCAGGATGTCCGGAAGGCCCTCACGCACCTCGAACGCGAGGTGGGTGTCCAGGTGTTCGTTGAGAGCGACTGCCCCCTCTGCAGGCCCGTCGCCGAGACCGCCGTGGGCCTCGGATTCGAAAGCGATCTGGTATTCCCCGACGTAGTGATCGCAAGCGATTTTCCGGACCTTATCCGGAAGCACGCGATCAAGACCCTTCCCAAGACCCTTTTCGGCCTGAACCTTCATATGGACGGCCATGTGTCCGAGAGCGAATTCCTGGAGATGATCTTCCAGGCAGAAGGAGTGCAGGTCGGACCGGACCGCAACTGTCTGGTCTGCGGCAAACCCTCGCCCGACCTGATCTGCATCTCCTGTAAGAACCGGATCCAGGCCGAGGCGGTGGATCATAAGATCAAGGACCAGAGACTCGGGCAGCACGGCTCGTCCTGATCGCGGCACCGTGCAGGACGACGGCGACGAAGCCGGGTCTGCTCCCGGATCGGGAGGCGTGCCAATGCGCGAGGCGATGTTCCAGGAACGGAAAGAAGATGCGGTGGTCCGTTGCGGGCTGTGCAGCCATCGCTGCCTCGTTCGTCCGTCGCATCGCGGCTTTTGCGGGGTGCGCGAGAATCGCGACGGCACGCTCTACACCCTGGTATACGACAAGGTGATCGCCCGGCACAGCGATCCCATCGAGAAAAAGCCGCTCTTTCATGTCCTGCCGGGCAGCCGATCCTATTCGATATCCACGCCGGGCTGCAACTTCCGCTGCAAACATTGCCAGAATGCCGACATTTCGCAGCTTCCCCGGAACGCCAAAGGCATGCTCCTGGGTGAGGATGTGCCGCCGTCACGGATCGTGGACGCAGCCCGCGCTGCGCGCTGCACCAGCATCTCCTATACCTACACGGAACCCACCATCTTCTTCGAGCTGGCATACGAAACGGCCCGGCTCGCAGCCGATGCCGGGCTGAAGAACGTCTTCGTAACGAACGGCTACATCACCCCCGAGGCGCTCGAAACGATCGCGCCGTACCTGCATGCAGCAAACATCGACCTCAAGGGATTTACCGACGATTTCTACCGGAACGTCTGCGGGGCCAGGCTCCAGCCGGTCCTGGACGCCATCGGGCTCTATCACCGGCTCGGAATCTGGATCGAGATCACCACGCTCGTCATCCCCGGTCACAACGACTCCGACGCCGAACTCGGGGAGATCGCCGCGTTCATCCGCTCGGTGAGCGTGGACGTCCCCTGGCACGTCAGCCGCTTCCATCCCACCTACCGCATGACCGACCGGCCCGCGACGCCGATCGCCACGCTCGGCCGGGCGCGCGAGATCGGCATGCAGGCGGGGCTTCGGTATGTCTATGAGGGCAACGTGCCCGGCACGGGCGAGGACACCCTCTGTCCGCGCTGCGGCCGCACCGTGATCCGGCGCGTGGGTTTCTCGATATTGCAGAACGACGTGCAGGACGGCGCGTGCGGGCACTGCGGGGAACCGATCGCGGGCCTGTGGCGATGACGGAATCCTACGAGACCTTCGCGCACGAAGCGGATATCGGCATCCGCGGCTTCGGCGATACGCAGGAAGAGGCCTTCGCCAATACGGCCCTGGCGCTCTATTCCGTGATGGTGGATGTCACCCGGGTCGAACCGAAGGAGTCCCGGGTCCTCACGGTATCAGCGGAAGATGACGAGACCCTGCTCGTGGAATGGCTGAACGCGCTTCTGGCCCTGTCGGACATCGAACGCATGGTCTTTTCGCGCTTCGCGGTGACGATAGCCGGGAGGACCCTCACCGGGACCGCATGGGGAGAGCGGCTCGACCGAGAGCGCCATGCGCCGAACGTTGAGGTCAAGGGTGCCACGTACCACCTCCTGCGCGCGGGCAAGGAGGGGGAGCGCTATCTGGCGCAGTGCGTGGTGGATGTATAGGGAATGGACATCACTGCTCTCCATAAAATCCACGACTGCCTCTGGGAGATCCCGCAGCACGGGGCGATGCGCGTTCCCGGCCGTATCTATGCGAGTGAGGACCTGGTGCGTGCCATGGACGAGAAGGTGCGCGAGCAGGTGACGAACGTGGCGATGCTGCCCGGCATTCAGATCGCCTCCTTTGCGATGCCGGACGCGCACTGGGGATATGGGTTCCCCATCGGCGGGGTGGCGGCCTTCGACCCTGCGGAAGGCGGCATCATCTCCATGGGGGGCGTGGGGTTCGATATTTCCTGCGGGGTGCGGACGCTCAAGACCGGCCTGACGCGCGAAGCGGTCCTGCCGCTGCTCACCCGTCTGGCGGATCGGCTCTACGACCGGGTGCCGGCTGGCGTGGGCTCCGAGGGATCGATCCGGCTCACCTCCGCGGGACTAGACGACATGCTCCGGGGCGGTGCGGTCTGGGCCGTGGCGCAGGGGTATGGTCTGCCGGAAGACCTGGAGTACATAGAAGAACGCGGCAAGGTGGATGGCGCGGATCCCGACCAGGTCTCGGAAACGGCCAAGAAGCGCCAGGTGCGCGAGATGGGCACGCTCGGCTCCGGGAACCATTACCTGGAGGTTCAGGTCGTGTCGGAGATCTACGATGAGCATGCCGCGCAGGTGCTCGGCCTGCGCACGGACGATATTGTGGTCTCCATCCACTGCGGGTCACGCGGCCTGGGACACCAGATCGGCACGGATTCCCTGCGGAGCCTCGCCGGGGCAGCCGCACGGTTCAAGCTGCCGATCCGGGACCGCGAGCTTGTCTCGGCGCCGATCGATTCGCCGGAAGGCAGGAGATACTTCGGCGCCATGAACGCTGGCATCAACTGCGCCCTGGCGAACCGCCAGATCATCGCTCATCTGGTGCGGGAGGTTTTCGACGAGGTCTTTCCCGATGTCCGGCTCTCCATGCTCTACGACATCAGCCATAATACGTGCAAGGTCGAGAATCATGTGGTTCGCGGTGTAAAGAAACGGCTCTATATCCACCGCAAGGGAGCAACGCGGGCATTCGGACCGGGCAGGCCCGGGATTCCCGCAGCCTACGCGGGCGTGGGGCAGCCGGTCCTGATCGGCGGCACCATGGGGACCGCGTCCTACATCCTGACCGGTACCGAAAAAGGGATGGGAGAGGCCTTCGGTTCCGCCTGCCACGGTGCAGGCAGGGCCATGTCGCGGTCCCAGGCAAAGAAGCAGTGGCACGGCAGGGAGATCGTGCGGATGCTGGAGTCGCGGGGCGTGATCGTGCGGGGGCATTCCTATTCCGGCATTGCCGAGGAGGCGCCGGAGTCGTACAAGGACGTGACCGCCGTGGTCGATGCGGCGGATCGTGCCGGTCTGGCGAAGAAAACCGCGCTGCTCAGACCGCTCGCCTGCGTGAAGGGCTGACCCCGCCCGCGGTCAGATCGTCTCGTCGCCGCCTGTGAGTTTCAGGAAGATCGATTCGAGATGGCCGTCGGGCATGCGCGCCATCCGGGCCAGGTCCTCGACGCTGCCCTGGGCGATGATCTCGCCCTGGTGGATGATGGCCATGCGCGTGCACATTTGCTCCACGATCTCGAGGGTGTGCGTGGACATGAAGACCGTCACTCCCTGCGTTGCCAGGTCCTGGAAGATGTCCTTCACGAGCCGCGCTCCGCGCGGGTCGAGGCCGACCATGGGCTCGTCCACCACGAGGGTTTGCGGCCGGTGGAGCAGGGCCGAGGCCATGACGAGCCGCTGCTTCATGCCGTGGGAGAAGTTCTCCACCAGCTCGTCCTTCCAGTCCGGCAGGCCGAAGAGGTCGAGCAGCTCATCGATCCTGCCCCGCGCGTCTTCCATTCCATAAAGCTGTGCCGTAAAGCGCATGAACTCCGTTGCCGTCAGCTTCTCGTAGAGGTAGGGACGGTCGGGGATGAATCCCGTCACGGCCTTGGCCTTGAGCGGTTCCTTCTGTACGTCGAATCCGTCGACCAGAGCGCTGCCGTCCGTGGGCAGGAGCAGGCCGGCCAGCATCTTGATGGTCGTGGTCTTGCCCGCGCCGTTCGGTCCGAGAAAACCGAAGACCTCGCCCGGAGCCACCTCCAGGTTGATGTGGTCCACTGCCACGAGCTTGCCGTAGTGTTTCGTGAGATTGACGAGTTTGATCATACTCTCACTCAATGCGCGGACAGCACCTTCACTTTCAGGTGTCCGATCAGCCGCATGATCGCGGATTGCCGTTCCAGGTTGCCGATCACGAAGCGGATGTGCGTCGCGTCCGCAGGGAACTGGCCGAAGGTCGGGTCCACGGCAGTCCACTTCCCGAGCCAGACCTCGGGCCAGGCGTGATAATAGAACCCGTTATCGAGGTACACGATGCCGGCTGCCATGCGCGTCGGGATCCCTGCTGCCCGGGCCAGGGCCGTAAAGAGCGCCGTGTGTTCGTTACAGTCTCCTTCCAGTTGCTGCAGAACTTCCAGGGCGCTCGGCATGCTGACCACGGGTTTCTTTTCCACTGCCGTGTAGACCCATTCGTTCAGCTTCCGCGCTGCGGCAACAGCGTCGTGTTCACCGTTCAGTATCCGCTCGGTCTGTGCGATGATCCGCGGATCGTCGCTCTGGATCAGCGGCGTGGGCCGCAGAAATGCGACCTCCTCCTTGCCTCGATACGGCAGGCGATAGGAGGTGAGCTGCGCAGCCCGATTGACGGCGAGCATGTCTCCGGTCAAGGTCTGCCCGCCGCCGTCCAGATCGTACCCCGTGAGATCGACCCCGGTCAGCCGGACATGCAACGAGGTCACCTTGGCGGAATCAACGATCGGACCGGCCGGGATCATGGTCAGGCTGGTGATGTCCACGAGCGGGCCGCCCGGCCCGCGCTTCCGCGCCTCGGCCGGGGTTTCGCGCAGCAGGGTGAAGCCTAACGGACTGATCTCCTTGAGCGTCTTGCCGTCCTGGGTGATCCAAGAGGTCGTTTCCATCCCCTGGAAGGACTCCCGGAGCTTGTAGACCGTCTGCTCCGTGTCCACGACCTTGAGGCGCTCCTTGGACTCGACCGTGACGGTCGCCTCTTCGGTGCTGAGCGTGGCAGGGTTGAAGAGCGGGAAGCGATAGGTCCGTCCCGGTTCCAGGCCGAGCAAGAGCAGGGCGGGCGTGATGTTCGGCGAGAGGGTGGGGGTCTCGGTGAGCGGGATCTTTTCGGTGCGCGTCGTCCCGGCCGTGGTGATGTCGAGGATGAGCTTCTTCCGGACCACCGCGCCCTTGATGTGCATGGACGTGGCCTCGGATTGGAGCGAGAAATCGAAGTACTTGAGCCGGAAGGTCCGTGTCGTATAGCTGGTGATGACGGTCTTGACGTGCTGCACCGTCCCGAGCGTGAGGAGGTCGATCTCCGACTCCTCGTCGATGCGGTAGGTCTCGGTCTCCGGGCGGACGCTGGTGTGGGAGTAGCCCACCTTGGCGCCTTTCTGGTAGATGCCGAACCACTCGTCCGTTGCCTGGACGCCTTCCCGCGATACCGCGTCGGAGGTGATGAACGCCGTGGGCTGCAGATAGGTGCGCCGCACGAGGAGACCGAGCATCACGAGCCAGAAGACGATGATGATCGTAGAGACGGTTTTTTTCAGCATGGGATGGGCCGGCCGCTGTCCGGGCCTGCGGTACATGGTAGCCGCTCCCCGGGGGATTGTCAAATGGGAAGCAACGGCCCCGGCGGAGTTGCCCGTCGACGCGGCCTCAGATTACGCAGATGAGAACCGAAAGGCGGTTGGCCACGAAAGGCACATAATGCACAAGGAGGGAGAACCACTGCCTTCCGGGAAAAACTTCGTATCCGTGAAGGTGGTCCTTCCCGGCACCCTTGCTCGTTTGTTTTTTGTGCTTTCAGCGCCTTCTGTGGCTATACAGGTCTTCGCCTTTTATGAGGGTATAATTCAAAAGAGACATTCGGAGGACTTCGGCGAATGTCGATGACTGCCCCCAAGGAGGACACTCTCCCTATGAACGACGAAACTGCTTTCTCCCAGGACCGCAGAGCCTCCACAGGACTGCGGAAGGTCATAGCTCTTGTCCTCCTGTGCGCGGCCCTTGTCTGGCTTCCGGCATGCCACAAGAAGACCGATGCGGACAGGGTCAAGGAAGTGGTCACGACCATCCAGAAGGCGGCAGGGGACAAGGACATCGGGAAGATCCTCCGGAACCTGTCGAAGACCTATCATGACTCCCATGGCAACGATTATGACGGGATGAAGGCTTTCCTGCTCGGGTACTTCTTCCGGCACCAGAAGATCTCGGTCTATATCACGGACCTCGACGTGACGGTGAGCGGGACGAAGGCGCAGGCTGTGTTCCACGCCATCCTGTCCGGCGGCAAGAAGACTGAGTCCCTGTCCACACTTTTGCCCGAGTCGCTCGGGATGTATGCATTCACCGTGGACTTTGCCAAGGAGGACGGGGACTGGAAGGTCGTATCGGCAGACTGGAAACGCGCTGGTAACGGGCAGGGGGAAGGGGAGTAAATGGAAGTTTGAAGTGAGAAGGGAGAAGTAAGAAAGAGTCAGGAGTCAGGTCAACACCTTATGGCGGGTCTTCGGGGAAGCCGGGTACCGCGTTCTTTCAACGTTCTGATAAAACTTCTTGACGCATTTTGCATTCGATCGTCTCTGGGCTTAAGTCCTGTTCATGGGGCCAAACAATTCCGCCGAAGGCCGCCTTTACGCGTCTAAAATAGTTTGGATCTTTTAATTCCTGAAAAACGCCGATTTCCAGATAGGGCTTAACATCGAATATGCCCTGTCGTCCATCTGATAGCAGAACCTTCAGCTGATAATTTTCCAGCGCTTCTACTGCTTCCACGCGAAACATGCCAACCTCCTATTTCAAGGGCTCGATCTTGTAGGGTTGCTGCCCGTTGACTGCTAATTGCCAATCAGCCAGCGCAACGGCGTATACAACGGCCGAGGTCCAGCTTCGTGCGGAGCCTGACCAGTCAGCGCATGTTCTTGAGACGTTACAGGCAGGCACGCCGGTCCGCCTGCGTGATTGCGCGAATGGCTGGTGTTGCGTATCTGCACGGGGGAGCACTGGTTATCTCAAAGAAGAGATTCTCACCAGAGACAGCCAGATACACCCGTCAAGGCATGGCCGGGGATACAGAAACTCTCGGGGCGAGTGGGTGCCTTCGCCGGAGCGGACCCCGG
>JBJKRX010000066.1:0-37677 GCA_046704425.1 Nitrospirota bacterium | reverse complement strand
GGAATATATCTGACCTCGTGGAACCGCTCTGGGCCAAGGCCATCGCAGCCCGGTTCCGCGGCGTGCTCTGTTCGGCGATAGACTCCGCTACTTTCGGGAATTTGCTTCAGGAGATAGAGAAGATCGTCTGGCCGGAGGCCGGAATGGGAGGAGAGAAAGATGCTCTATAGGAACTGACAGCTATGCAGTCTTCGGAGGCAGCGGTAGGATCCCTGTCTCAAACTTGCCGATCAATTTGACACTGATGATGTTACAACCTCCCTATCAGTTCGTCTTCACGATAAGCCCTATCCATGAACAATCACATAACGTTGGCCGACGGACGTCCGCCGCGTATTCCAGGAGGCGTCTCGCGGAATGTTTGGGAAAGTCTGCTGACAGCCCTCGCCGATGATCAGTACAATCGTCCCATGTGTGCCTTGACCACCCAGTTCGGTTCCGGGTTGTAGAGCAGGGATTCGACGCTCGGGGGAGCCTGGCGCATGTCGACGACGTAAATGCGCCGCGATCCGCTCAGGACCAGCATATCCTCGGTGCCCGTGTTGCAGACGCTGAATGCGGATTCGAGCGGGTTGTTGGGCAGGGCAAGTTCGCCGCCGTCCATACGGGCCACGGGGTAGAGGTCGATGACCGCAAGGCGGGTGAAGCGCTCGGCATCGATCAATTCGCAGCGATTGGGGTAGACCGTCACGGCGATCGCCTTGCGGCCGCGGCAGGTAACGATTTCGTGGGTGCTCAGGCGATGGAACGCCGGGTGGGTGTAATGCCCCTCGACCTTGAACTGCCGATCCCGGATGCGCAGCTTGACCAGACAGCCGGGGCCGAAGAGGTACATTGCGCCTTCATGGATAACCATGTTGTGGCAGGCCAGGTAGAAGACGGTCGGATCGTCGGGATCGACGACGACATGGGCCGGGGATGGCCACGGGCAGGTCCACTCAGTGTAATCACCCGTTTGGATATCTACCAGCCCCATCCGCGACGGCCGCACCCCGATCTTGCGAACCGCTTCGAAATGCGCACGGGGATCGGCTCCAGCCATGTCGGGCGGCGGGCTGTTCAAGCTGATCAGGAATTCGTTCAAGAGAACGTGCCTGCCGTCCGGAAGGACCTCGACCTCGTGGATATTGTCGGCGATGGGGGTTCGGGCATGGACGGTCTCAATCCCGCTTTGCAGATCTACGCTGATGATTTCCGAATAGCGCGTCTCATCGGCAGGGGTGCCGTCGTTGTAGATCTGCCATCGTGCCGTCACCAGCCGGTCCCTCTCAGGGCTCAGATCCGGCGTCGGCGAGTACGACCAGGCAGGCGGTTTGTTCCGGCAGAGTGGGGTGTAGGTGCCGGCCCGTGCGTCCAGCAAATAGGTGTTCAGGCCGCTGAGCTGTCCGCAGACCATGCGGCCTGCTCCCGCGGCCTGGGCCGTGTGGGGGGCCAACTGGTAACGCGCCAGGTATGCCAAAGACGTCTGCGTGGGCGGCTTCCACCGTTCGGGCGGCTGATTAGCGATGACTGCGGCCATGGTCGCCGCGTCTTCGGGGTAAGGAACGACCAGGCGCTCCAGGCGTCCGCTTGCTGTATGCCATAACCAGAATGCGCTCTCCGGAGCGGCCAGGCTGCAGGAGAGGATTGCCAGGGTGTCGTCCGTCTGCCAGCGTTTGCAGGCCGACGGCAGATTCGTGATTATATCCCGTTTGCAGGTGATTGGTTTCACGTCATCGAGCCTTCCTGATATGGAAATGCATCCGGCGCAAGAGCCGATCCTATGGACGCAGACTTCCTAGGCGAGCCGGGCCATGTGCGCCCTGACCACCCAGTCCGGGTCGTCGTTGTAGACCAGGGACTCGAGGCTCGGGGGATCGTAACGCAGGTCGACGACGTAAATGCGCCGCGATCCGCTCAGGACCAGCATATCCTCGGTGCCCGTGCCGCAGAGGCTGAAAGCGGATTCGATCTGGCTGTCGGGCGTGGCCAGGCCGCCGGCCTCACGATAGGCCACGGGGAAGAGATCGATGACCGCGATTCGGGTGAAGCGCTCGGCATCGATCAGCTCGCAGCGGTTGGGATAGATGGTCACGGCGATCGCCTTGCGGCCCCGGCAGGTGACGATTTCGTGGGTGCTCAAGCGATGGAACGCCGGGTGTGAGTAATGCCCCTCGACCTTGAACTGTCGGTCCCGGATGCGCAGCTTGACCAGGCATCCGGGGCCGAAGAGATACATCACGCCGTCATAAATGGCCGCGTTGTGGCAGGCCAGGTAGAAGACGGCCGGATCGTCGGGATCGACGACGACATGGGCCGGGGCCGGCCACGGGCAGGTCCACTCAGTGTAATCACCCGTTTGGATATCTACCAGCCCCATCCGCGACGGCCGCACCCCGATCTTGCGGAGGGTTTCGAAACGCGTGCGGGGATCGGCTCCCGCCATATCGGGCGGCGGGCTGTTCAGGCTGATCAGGAATTCGTTCAAGAGAACGTGCAGTCCGTCCGGAAGGACCTCGACCTCGTGAATGTTGTCGGCGATGGGCGTTCGGGCATGGACGGTCTCAATCCCGCTTTGCAGATCGACGCTGATGAGTTCCGAATAGTGCGTCTCATCGGCAGGGGTGCCGTCGTTGTAGATCTGCCACCGCGCCGTCACCAGCCGGTCCCCGTCCGGGCTCAGATCCGGCGTCGGTGAATACGACCAGAAGTCAGGCGGCTCGTTCCGGCAGAGGGGCGCGTAGGTGCCGGCCCGCGCGTCCAGCAGATATGTATTCAGGCCGCTGAGCTGTCCGCAGACCAGGCGGCCGGCCCCTGCTGCCAGACCTGTGTGGGGGCTCAACTGGTAACGGGCCAGGTATTCCAGGTGCCCTTGCGTGGGCGGATGCCACCGTTCGACTGGCGGATTAGCGATGACATCGGCCATAGTCGATGCTTCTTCGGGGTAAGGAACGACCAGGCGCTCCAGGCGTCCGCTGGCCGTATGCCACAACCAGAACGCGCTCTCAGGCACGGCCCGGTTGCAGGAGAGTATCGCCAGGGTGTCGTCCGTCTGCCAGCGCTTGCAGGTCGACGGCAGATTCGTATTTATGTCCCGTTTGCAGATGATGGGTTTCATGTCATCGGGTCTTTCCGGACGCGGAAGTGCATCCAGCGAAGAAGCCAATCCTGGCGGAAGGCCTGACCGAGATCGTGCGCGTCGAAGCGCCAGCCGAGTGACGCCCCCAGGGTGACAAGGTCCTCCGGTGTGAGCTCGTCACGTCGGGCGGCCACTTGCTCACGAACAGCCGGGTCCTCCCGCAACGCGTTCAGGAAACCGAGCGCCGCTTGTCTGCCGATGGGATTTACCATATATTTTCCCGCTCCCTGCCGCTGATCAGGACCGCTTCGTCTTCAGCAGCGCCATGGCTTCCATTTCGAACAGCAGATCCGGCCGGCACAGCCGCGCCTCGATTCCCGTACTGGCCGGCAGCGGATCCAGGCCGAGCCATTGAAAGAACGCGGTGCGGATCTCGTTGAAATCCTGGTAGTGCATATCGATGTCCCGCAGGTAGCAGGTGGTGCGGATGATATCATGCCAGACCGCGCCCTCGGATTCCAAAAGGGCGGTAATGTTGCGATAGGTACGCCAGCATTGGGCCCGGAAGTCCCCGGGATAGACCGTGGCGCCGGCTTCATTGATGCTCGCGGTGCCCGAGATCAGCAACAGGCGATAATCGCCCAGCTCGAGGCGCAGGCCGCGTGAGAAGGACGAGGGCCGGGAATAGTCATAGGCTTCGTTCAGCACCGACGGCGCCTTGATGGCGTACCGTGCCACGCTTTCGAATGAGCGCTCGATTGGCGCCGGCGCAAGGGCAGGATTCCCCTCGGCCGACAGAATGCCCAGGGCCGTCATCTCGCTTCGTTCGGCCGCGGAGCTGGCCTCGAGCCGCGGCTGCGGCAGTCCTCTTTCACGTTCCATTTCCGGCATGACTATACATCCTCCTCCGCACTAAGGGTACTGTACCGTCGTTTATGATCATTCCGCTGCACGCGGACTTCCTAAACGAGCCGGGTCATATGCGCCCGGGACACCCAGGCCGGGTCGTCGTTGTAGACCAGGGACTCGATGCGGTGCGACTCTTCGCTGAGATCGACGATGTAAATTCTCCGCGAGCTGCTCAGAACCAGCAGATCCTCCGTTGCCGTGGCGCAGACGCTAAAGGCATACTCGGCGTTGAGGTCCGGCACGTCGAGGCCGCCCGCCTCAAGCCTTGCGATGGGGTAGAGGTCGATCATGGCGAGGCGAGTGAAGCGTTCGGCGTCGATGATCTCGCAGCGGTTGGGATAGACCGTTATGGCGATCGCCTTGCGTCCGCGGTACGTGAACAGCTCATGGCTGGCGAGCCGATGGAACGTGGGATGGCTGTAAAGCGCCTCCACCTGGAATTCCCGGCCCCGAATCCGCATCCGGACCAGGCAGCCGGGGCCGAAGAGGTGCATCTTCCCGGCGATGACTGCGAGGTTATGGCATACCAGGTAGAAAACGGCCGGGTCGTCGGTATCGAAGACCACGTGGGTAGGCGCCGGCCAGGGGCACATCCACTCGGCGTAATCGCCCGTTTGAAGATCTACCAGCGCCAGCCGCGAGGGCTGCACTCCTATCGGGCGCAGGGTTTCGAGACGCGTGCGATGATCTGCCCCGGCAAGGTCCGGCAACGGGCCGTTCAGCCCGGTAAGAAATTCGTTAAGCAGGAGGCGGCCTCCGTCCGGCTGGGCCGCGACCTGATGGATGCTGTGCGGGATCGGCGTTCGGGCGTAGACTTTTTCGGTCCCGTCCCGGAGGTCGACGCCGATGACCTCGGAATAGTCCGTCCCGCTGTTGTCGCCGGCGTCGTTTTCGATGCGGCAGCGCACCGTGAACATCCGGTCCCGGGCCGCGTTCAGCGCCGGCGTGGCCGAAAACGTCCAGACCGGCGGAGTCTCGTTGCTGCAAAGGGCGGAGAACACCCCGGTCTCCGTATCCAACCGGTAGGTATTGATGCCGTTGAGCGGGGCCCAGATCAGGCCTGTCGGCCCCAGGGCTGCGGCCGTGTGCGGACTCAGCCGGTAAACGGCCACCATTTCCTGCCGCTCCGGCCTCCTGGGCAGCCATGAAGGGCGCAGGGCCCGCAGCGTCTCCACCAGCCCGGCCGCTTCAGCGGGGTACGGCATGCGCAGACGCTCCATGCGCCCTGTGGCCGGCTTCCAGATCCAAAATGCCCCTTCCGGCGCGGTCCGACTGGATGCGGGAATCGCGAAGGTTTCGTCCGTCTGCCAGCTTCGGTAGGCTGAGGACAAGTCAACGCTCAAGTCCTTAATGCATGTTGATGCATTCATGGTGTCATCCTTCAAATAAAATCTGAGCGATGACCTCGCGCTCTTTAAATCTTGCCTTTTATACTCTAAGCGATAGGGCAATGCAAGCGGATTGTAAACGGGCAAAGCCGCCTTGGCCAGCGCCACTTTCCCTTTGACAGGCCTGAACGGGCTGTGTTAATATCGTAAAAAATCACGACCGGAGGACAGGATCATGCACGAGAAAATGGCCGAAGATCTTCGCGAGGCGTATCAGGCGCCGGAACTCAGGGACATGGGCAGCGTTGCTGATCTGACCAAAACGGGCGCCAGCAATCCCGGGGCCGACGGCATCTATTCATAGCGCTACCCGGACAGGAATGTCGCTAACACCCGGGAGGCGTTCCCGGTGAAACAGATCTTGTTCCATACACTAAGGAGGACAGGATTATGAACAAGCCTTCAACGCATCATGAAACGGCCGAAGATCGTCGCGAGGCGTATCTGCCGCCGGAACTCAGGGACCTGGGCAAAGTTGTTGAGCTGACCAAAACGGGCGCCACTAAGACCGGTGCCGACTCTGCATATTCGTAATTCTGCCGTGGACGGAAATCCCCACCAATGATATGACGCCGCCTGCAGTGCTACCCCACAGGCGGCTCTCTCTCGATCTTTCTTCTGTCAGGAGGACCGGGCGCTCGCGCCCGCACGCGTCGATTATGATCTCTCGCAATCCAAGCACCATCTGGACCAAGTTGGAAGGTAACGTGGTCCTGCTCAACGTCGAACTCGCCCATTACTATGAAGCAAACTCCATAGGCAGCTTGATCTGGGACATGCTCGACAAACCGTGCAGCATGGACGAAATCGTCGAACGGATCGTCTCGCGCTACCGGGTGGATCGCGAGCAGTGCCGGGCGGATGTAGCGAAGTTCCTCGATTCCTTGTCTCAAGTCGGCCTGCTTGCCGGGGAGGAAGCGGCGCCCACGGCACCGGCTGACCCCTCCCGATCGCCTTCTGAATGATCGCCTTTGCAGGCATCATTCAACACGATCGAACTCCCGTGCCTGAAGCCTGGCTCCGTCTGTTCACCGCGCGTCCCTTGACGCGCGTCTTCCCTGCCGTTGCCGACCCTTCTGCGGTTTTCGCCGTCTGGCCCCAAAGTGCGGACGGACCGGCAATCGATTCAGTTCCCCCCGGCCCCGACAACCGGGTCCTCCTGATCGACTCCAGGATAGACAACCGCGAAGAACTCGGTATTGCTTTGGAACCAAGCGGTGCCTTGCCGAGGGGGGCGACGGATGCCGATCTGGTCTCCCGGGCCTGGGCGCGGTGGGGAGAGGATGCACCGGCCCGATTGATCGGTGAGTTCTCCCTTGCCCTCTGGGACCCCGGCCGCCGGCTGCTTTTCCTGTCCCGCGACCGTCTCGGCGGCCGGCCCCTCTATTACTTTTTCTCCACTACTCATTTCGCTTTTTCCACCGAGCTTCGGGCTCTGCTTGCCCTTCCTTTTATACCGCGTACGTTGCGCGAGGACACGGTCGCCGATTATCTGAACGGCGACGGCTCGGGACCTCCGGACGCGACGTTCTACGAAGCGGTGCGGGTCCTGCCTGCGGCCCATGCGCTGGTCCTGGAAGGAGGGCGTTTCAAACAAATGTCCTACTGGTCGCCCGAAGAACGCAAAGCCACGGCATCGGTAGGAACGGACTACGCCCGGGAGCTGCGCCATCGGATCACGACAGCGGTCGAGTGCCGGCTGCGCGAAGGAAAGAGGGTCGCTGTTCATCTCAGCGGCGGTCTCGATTCCTCGACCGTGGCCTGTATTGCCGCCCGCTGCCTGAAGCGGGAGGGTAGGAAGCTCCTTGCCATCTGTTCGCTCCTCCCCCGTGAACACCAGGGGCCCGAGTCGGACGAGCGGGCCTATATCGAGGCGGTGCTCACCCAGGAAAACAATATCGATCCTGTCTGGGTGCGCACGCCTGTCGAGACAGAGCCTTTCGGCGCGCTCACGCGCTGGTTCGACATGCTCGCGCAGCCTTCGTACAGTAATGTCACCCACATAGAGGAGCAGCTCGGCGAGGCGGGCCGCGCCCACGGCGTGGACGTGGCCTTGAGCGGTTTCGGCGGAGATCTGTTCGCCTCCATCCCGGGAAGGAATACTGTCCGGGAGCTATTGCGCTCCGGCCAGTGGCGGTCCGCCCTTTCCACCCTCCGGGCGTTGCATCGGGAACAGGGGTCGAGTTGGCCCCGGCTTCTCTTGCGTGAGATCGTTCGTCCCCTGCTGCCCGGCCGGACCGGTGGCGCACGTGACGGCTGCGCGCATCCGGACCTGGTGCAGCGTCTGAACCGGAGTGCACGGCCGCCCGCGCGACCGCAGAGCGAATGGTCGCCCTGGGAAGGGATGCGCTTCGTTCTTGCCCCGGGTCATTTCGAACGCGTGTTTTCCGCCTACACCCAGATTTTTGCATGCGAGTTCGGGCAGGAGGTGCGTTTCCCGCTGCTCGACAGCCGGGTGATCGAATGGATGCTGGACTTGCCGGCCGAACAATTCCAGCTCGGCGGGTGGCCCCGCAGCCTGATGCGTCGGGCGATGACAGGCGTCCTGCCCGAGAAGATCCGGCTGCGCCGGGACAAGGGCGGCGCCTTCGATCCGGCGATCACCTCCCGGTTCGTCGCCGCGCGCGGCAGCCTGGCCCGCTGGGTGGAAGAGACCCGCGACCGGCGCTGCTGGCGTTTTGTCGACCACGCGCGCTTCCTGGCAACGCTTCAGGCGGTGGAGGCGGCGCCGCGCGGACAATGGCATCCGGATTTCTTCCGGATCGTCCTCACCGGCGGGATCACCGCCCAATTCCTCGAGTGGCATGAGCAAGGCGAGGAGCGCGCATGCAGATGAGCATCTATCGCCATCGGCTCTACGGGCTTGCCATCGAAAGCGACTTCCCCCTGCCGGGCGCGCCGGTGGTGAGCCGGTTCGACGGTCCTCCTGATCTGACTTTCTCCTGGGAACCAGAAAGCGCGTGGGACCCCTCGCCGTGGCGGATCACCCTGGCCGCGGCCAACAGGACCTACCCGGACATCGGCACGGCAGCCGACGGCAGTATGTGCCTGGCCTGGTATGATCTGCGCTTTATCATTTCTCCGGAGCGCGATCGGGTCCGTCTCATCTCGCGGGAAGCAAAGCTCGAGTATGCGCCGACCGTCGTCGTGGGATTCGTGCTCGGATATATCCTGTACCTGCGCGGCGCGCTCTGCCTGCACGGCTCTGCGCTGGAGCGTGATGGCCGGGCCTTCGCCGTGCTCGGCGACGGAGGGGCGGGCAAGTCGACCGTTGCCGCCGCTCTCGTGCAACGGGGCGACGGACTGATTTCAGACGACCTGGTGGTCATATCCCGGACCGCCGATCGCGTACAAGTGGAGCCCGGCTGCGCCGGCGCGCGTTTGGACTCGATCGCCGCCGAACAGGTTCTCGGCAACAGCGATCTGCCCCGTGTGCCTTACCTGACCAAACTGCTCTGGGATTTCTCCGGCCGCCTGGACGCTCCCGATGCACGCTACTGTCTCCGTCCCACTTGGCTTTCGCAGCTGTATGTCCTTCAGAACGGCGATGGGAGCAGCGAGACGGTTATCGGGCCTGAGCTGCAGCCGACTGAAGCACTCCGTTATCTTATCTCTGCCTGGTACCCGCCGGCGCATCTGCGCCTTATCTCACAGGACCTCTTGCGCGACCTGGGCGCACTGGCTGCGGCTGTGCCAATGCGGGTGATCCGTTATACTAAAAGCTGGGACCAGCTTTCCCGCTTGATCGAACAGGTTTGTCCATGAATGACAGCTCGCTGGCCCCGATCCTGCGTTTTGTTCTCGCCGAACGGGGATGCCCGCCGACGCCCGGACTCGAGGCCATGGCAACGTGGCTGCCGGCCGTGGCCTGCGCGGGAATGGAACTTCCTCTTACCGGCGACGGCCCCGCTGATTTGCAGCAGCGCGTCCGCACTGCACCGGAAGTCGACCGGCTCACACGCTATCTCAAGCACCGTGCCGGCAACAGCGGTCTTTCCTTGGATTTCTCCTGGCAGCGAGTGCTGCAAATCTGCCGGACCGAGCTTCTGAACGGTCGCATCGAGGACTTGTGGCTGGAACTCGACGACATCGGCCGGGAAGGCACACCGCCCCTGTCTGTTTTCATCCGTCTTCCTGCATTGCCACGGCAAACCCTGTGGCCGGCAATCGAGCGGATCCTTACCGCCTGCGACGCCGCACCGAGCGCCGCGCGGCAAGATGCGCTGGTCCGCTGCCTGGACGCCTGTTCGCCAAAGGTCCATGTGTCTCATCTCGGGCTGATGCTCGGCCGCCCCGGCGCGCCTATACGCCTGATCGTGGATGAGGTTGGCTACGACGACATTGCTGCGTTCCTCACTCGGGCGGGTTTTCCGGGCGACGCGCAAGCGGCGCAGCAACGGGCAGACACCCTCTTCACCTCTGTGGACCGCATCCGCCTCGCGCTCACAATCGGCGATTTCCTGCTGCCGATGCTCGGCTTCGAATGCTTCCTCGGCCGGCCCGAGGAAAACGATCCCCGCTGGCAATGCGCACTGGACCAGCTGGTGCGGGAAGGGTTATGCAGCCGGGAAGCGCGCGACCGGATCCTCGCCTGGCCTGCAATCCTGACCCCGGATGCGGTAGCCGGCGACTGGCCGCATTCGCTCGTCATGGAAGCGCTTGCGCGCAGCCCCAAGGAGATCGGCTGGTTGGAGTGCCGCATCAGCCACGTCAAGGTCACACTCGCCGAGGACCGGTCGCTTGCTGCCAAAGCCTATATCGGTTTTGTCGAATCCTGGGCGGACGTTACTGCCGACGAACCCGCGACCCGGGCAACCCCGGAGCCCCGGTTGAGCGCTCGTGAACCCGCGCAGGCGCTTGCGGCAGCTGAGGACTTTCTGCTGGCCGCGCGCACGCAGGCCGGCTGGTGGCTTGATTACGACGGCTTTCAGGAGGGCGTGAGCGATGAATGGGTGACGGCCTATGTCGCCCATGCCATGCATGAATGCGGGGACGATCGGGCAGCGAGTGCCGCGCGGCGTGCCTGGGACCTGCTTACGCAGCGAGGCCGGGCCGGCTGGGGCTGGAACAGCCTGCAGCCCGCAGACGCGGACAGCACGCTCTGGGCGCTGCAACTGGCCGCCAGGCTCGGCACGCTCGACAGCGAGGCAGCGCGCGACGCCCTGACCTTTCTGCGCCTGCACGTACTCGATGACGGAGGTGTCGCTACCTACCGGCCGGACCGAAAGGACGGAAGACCGGCAGGGACGGATATCAATCCGGAATGGTATACGGCCCATGCCTGTGTGACTGCGGCGGCGGCCTCCTTCGAACCGCTCGGTCCGGGTCCGCTTGAATTTCTGCGGCGGATGCAGCAGGCCGACGGATGCTGGACCGGCTACTGGTGGAAAAGCTCGATTTATACGACCGTGCATGCAGCGGAGGCTTTTGTTGTGCGCGGCAGGGTTGAAGACAGCGTTCGTGTGACCCGCGCAGCCCAATGGGCTGAAAGCAGTCTCAACGCGAGCCCGGCAGCCATGGACCCGGGAGCATCTCCGTTCGCCACGGCCCTGGCGCTGCGCCTTCTGCTCCTGGCGCCGACAACGCCCCGGGAGCTGATCGCCGCGATCATGCGGCAGCTTCTCGCGTCCCAGTATGCCGACGGGTCATGGTCAGCCTCCGCCCTGCTCGCAATTCCGAACGCGCGCGGACAGGAGGTGCCGGCCATCGATAACCGGCGGATATTCACTACCGCCACCGTGCTGCGCTTGCTCTGCCGTCTTCGTTCAGTACCCGTCGGCTGGTGAGCCTGCGACGATGTAATGCTGCATTTCCGGGAGGTCACGTACCATGGAACACTTATCGCTCTCCGCGTCTCAAGCCGCCATGACCGCATCATTCGATCAGATGTTTCGCACCTGGGTCTTCTTCGAGGATGATCTCGTCGAAAGTGGATTCGCCAACCTCGGCCTCTTTCTGCCTGATACGCCGAATCAGACCGCTGCCTGCGAGAATATGATGGAGCGACTACTCGGTCTCATCCGGCAACATCACGGCCAAGTGCTCGATGTAGGCTGCGGCGTTGGCGGACCGACACAATACCTTACGCGCTTCTATCCTCCTGCCCAGGTGCACGGCGTCAATATTTCAGCCAACCAACTCGAAACCTGCCGGCTCCGGGTCCCGGATGCCCACTTCCACCTGATGCCGGCCGAGCGCCTGGAATTTTCCGATGCCTCTTTCGACACTGTCGTCTCGGTGGAAGCAGCACCCCATTTCAAGGGACGCCGGGAGTTTCTCAAGGAAGCGCACCGCGTGCTGAAACCCGGCGGTGAACTTGCGGTTGCGGACATCCTGTTCCACGCTCAGCCAAAGAGCTTTCGCAAGATCCTGCCGGAGCAGGAGTTCTATCGGAACATCGACGAGTACCGGGCGCTCTGGGAGGCCTGCGGCTTCAGAAATGTCACCTGCGAAGATGTCACGCGTTCGTGCGTGCAGGGCTTTGTCGACTATACCAGGGGGCGTGCGCTGCACGACCTGCGCACCGGCCGCATCGACGGGGGCCTTCTCCAATATTTACTTCGCTTTGCCGACAAAATGGCTGAGCTGCCGGTGACCGCCTATGTGCTGGCCCATGCGTCGAAGCCGGCCTGATGGGGCGCACAACACGGGGAAGAGAAGTTACATTTCCGGGAGGTTACATACCATGAAACAACCCGAGCTTTCCGCATTTCAAGCCGCCCTGACCGAGTCATACGATCAGATGTTACGCATCTGGTACTACTTCGAGGATGATCTCGTCGAGAGCGGATTCGCCAATCTCGGTATCTTTCTGCCTGATACGCCGAATCAAACCGCTGCCTGCGAGAATATGATGGAGCGACTGCTGAGCCTCGTCCGGCAACGACAGGGCCGGGTGCTCGACGTCGGCTGCGGCCATGGAGGATCAACACAGTACCTTACCCGCTCCTATCCTCCTGACCAGGTGCACGGTGTCAATATTTCCGCCAGCCAACTTGAAATCTGCCGGCGCCGGGTCCCGGAGGCCCACTTCCACCTGATGCCGGCCGAGCGCCTGGAATTTCCCGATGCCTCTTTCGACACCGTCGTCTCGGTGGAGGCGGCACAGCATTTCAGGGGACGCCGGGAGTTTCTCAAGGAAGCCTATCGTGTGTTGAAACCCGGCGGTGAACTTGTGGTGGCGGACATCCTGTTCCACACTCAGCCGAAGAGCTTTGACAAGATATTATCGAAACAGGAACTCTACCGGGACATCGGCGAGTACCGGGCGCTCTGGGAAGACTGCGGCTTCCGTAACGTCACCTGCGAAGATGTCACGCGTTCGTGCGTGCAGGGCTTTATCGACTATACGAGGGGGCGTGCGCTGCGCCACCTGCTCACCGGCCGCGCCAAGGGGGGGCTTTTCCGGTATTTACTTCGTTTTGCCGACAAAATGGCCGGGCTGCCAATGACCGCCTATGTGCTGGCTCATGCGTCGAAGCCGGCCTGATCGGGTGGACGAGAAGGAGAAGTGATGCTGCGGTACGCGCAGGAACGGGCTACACGTGCCGCTCATACCCGAACGTCTCGATGAAGGGTTGTAAGACAGGAATGACCTCTTCCAGGTGACGGGAATAATTTTTCCATCTCCCGATAGCATCGCCATAGAGGGGTCTGACGACCTGGTCGTAACTCGCTGTCGTGATCCAGCGATGCGAGGCGTTTTCATAAAAACGTTCGAGCCCATCTTCCCATGCAAGCCCGAGGAATTCGAGGAGCTTTGAACACCCGTTTCTGAAATTCCCGACCAAGTCCTCGTACCGGACTTCATAGATGTTGCCCGGCATGAAAGTCCTGAACAGCAGGTACAATTCCATGACCTTGGCATATTGCCGTGCGCTGTTGGACAAGCTCAGGTTGGCCGCCATTGCCGGGTTCAATTTGAACATCTGGAAATAGTTGCTGAGCACGCAGTCGCGCGGGTCCCGCAGGGCCACGATGACCTTTACCCCGGGGAAGAGGCGAGCATAAATGTCGAGGTGTATGATGTTGAGCGGGAATTCGTCCACGACACGAGTGTGCTCACCGGGAACACCTTCCTCTAGGCTCGCGACATTTTCCCAGTATGTCTGCCGGCAGAGCCCGGCGTCATGAGGGCTTAGCTTCTGCAGACACAATAGCTTCTCCTCACTGCCGTAGAATCGTTCCTTGATCCCTTCCAGCGTCAGTTTCTCCTCCAGCGTCCTCAACAACATCGAATGCGAGCTCAATATCTGGTTAAGCAACGTTGTTCCGGAACGCGGAAACCCGACCAGCACTATCGGCGAGGCATCGCTTTCGCGGGCGTTTATGTCCTGCCACTCGAAAGAAGTCTTTCCTCGATACCAGCGCAGGCTGGTTTCGACATCGGCCAGCCATGCCTTGCTTTTCTTCAGCATCTCCCGGGCCTCGGGATAGGCGGAAGCAAGGCTGTTGTACCGAGTTGTGGCTTCCATCGCGCCGTCGTGCAGGCCGAGGCGGTCCCTTGTTTTCCCCAGCCAGCCGTACGCCAATATGCAGTGGGGTTGTCCGAGATTCTTCTCGATGAATTCTTCGAACATCCTGCGGGCCGTTTCCAGCTGCTCCCGCCGGTATACCAGACAGGCTTTTATGAAATAGAGCTTGCTGCAGGCGGTATACAGCGCCGGATGTTGCTGTTCCAGGGAAAGCAAATGTGACCAGGCCTCGTCGATACGATTGTGCTTTTCCAGCCTCTCCATAAGGAAGTAGGCCGCGTCAAGATTGTCGGGATCGAGGAGCACGGCCTTGCGGCTGGCATCGAGACTTTCTTCCCCGGCAGTAAGCTTGAGCAGGTCCTTTGCAAGCCGCAGGTACGCAGACGAAAGGTTTCGCCTTTTTTCCTGGGTGGAGGGCTGAGAGTCGTCCGCGGGAATTGTCGCGAGTTGCGAGTCAAGTTCCTCGCCAAATGCTTCCAGGATTTCAATGCGATCCATGCTCATAATCGCGGGATACAGCGATCCGTGCCCGCTGCGATATACCTTGCAGGGTAGTGAATCAGAGATGGGGGATTCTCGATAATTCTTAACACTAGTTCGTTGTGCATTAAATGTCAATTAAAATACCGACAGGAAAAAGGACCATCGGCATGGCAGGACCGGCCACTTGTTTCAGGAAAGAGACAAGGCCATCATTCCCTTGAATGGCTTGTGTGATTCCCTTTGGATCTGCCGAAATGATGTGTCTAGAGACCGAGGGTCTGCTTTTTCCGCTCCACCAGGTCTTGGATCATCTCTTGCGCCCTGTCGAAACCCGCTGCTTCGGCATCGATGCAGAGATGGTAGTTTCTCGCGTCATAGCGATCGGTGGCCGTCATGTCCCGCAGGAACTTCTCGCGCGCGCGGTCGGAGGCCTCCAGCTCTTCGCGCGCCTCGTCGGCAGTGAGCGCATTGAACTTCCTGAGCCGTTCGACGCGGAATTCCAGCGGCGCGTGAATGAAGACGTTGACGACGTTCTCCTGCTCCCGCAGCACCGCGTAGCCGGCCCGGCCGACGATCACGGCATCGGAACGCTTCGCGATCTCCCGGATGATCCGCGACTCGGCCTTGAACAGCTCCCGGTCGTAGACCGGCCGGCGGGACGGCGGGAGATAGGCCGCCTCGGGAGTCCCGTAGAGGAACCCCTTGATCATCTTTTCCAGAAATCCGGCGCTGCGCTCCTCCAGGGCGTAGATCTCGGAAATCTCGACCCCCAGATGTTCCGCTGCCTGGCGCAGCACTTCCCGTTCGACATATCGATACCCGAGCTTCTTGGCGAGCAGATGGCCGATGTAGGCGCCGCCGCTCGCGGCCTGGCGTGAAATGGTTACGATGATGTGCTGCTGATCCGGCATGGATTTCCTCCGCGCGCTCTTTTTCACTTCGGGATTATTATGACACGAACGGTCCCGAATTTCCCGGAAAAAAATCAAAAACGCCGTTACTCCACGATCATCTCCGCCGCCTTCGTTGACCCCAGGGTCTGCGGCTTCAAGAGCAGGACGAGGGGGAGCGAGGCGATAAAGAGCAGCATAACGAGCAGGAACAGATGATTGTATGCCAGCATGCCGGCCTGGCGCGTCATCTCACCGTCCAGGAGCGCCAGGGCCGCCTTCCCCGATTCCGTCGCATCGATGCCCCGTGCCTGCACGCCCGCGCCGACCGCCTGGAGCCACTGCACGGCCGCCGGGTTGTAGGGAGTCACCTTTTCGCTCAGGACCGTATGGTAGACGGTCATCTCGCTGGTGAGCTGCGACGCAGCCACGGCGATGCCGATGCTGCCGAATACCTGGCGGATGACGTTGTAGAGACCCGCCGCTGCGGTCATGGTGCGATTCTCCACGGTCGAAAGCACCGCAGTGCTCAGGGCAACGAAGATCAGGCCGAACCCGATCCCCTGGAGGAACTGGGGGAAGAAGATGTCCCAATAGCTGATGCTGAGCGACAGTGCCGAGAGCTGATAAAAGGAGGCGGCGGTCACGGCGATCCCGCTCGCGATCAGGAGCCGCGGTCCTGCACGATTGTACAGTCGTCCCCCGATGGGCATGGCAACCGCCATGGCGAGGCTCCGCGGCATCAAGGCGAGCCCCGAGTCGAGCGCGGGATAGGCCATGAGCGTCTGGAGGAACATGGGGAGCAGGAAGAGGCTGCCGTAGAGCCCCATGCCGAGGATGCCGCCGATGACCGATCCCGACGAGAAGTTTACGTCCCGGAGGATCCGGAGATCGACCGCGGGCCGGTCCGTGGTGAGCTCTTGCCAGATGAACAACCCGATCCCGATGAGCGCGGCAGCGAAAAGGACGCGGATGAACGAGGAATCGAACCAGGCATCCTGCTGCCCTTTTTCGAGCATGATCTGGAGCGCTCCCAGGCCCACGGCCATGAACCCCAGCCCGAGCCCGTCGATCTTGCCCTTCTCGCGGACGAGGTAGGGCGGGTCCTTGATGAACCGCAGGACCATCAGGATATTGGTGATGCCGATCGGGACGTTGATGAAGAAGATCCAGGGCCAGGAGTAGTGGTCCGTGAGCCATCCCCCCAGGGTCGGGCCGAAGGCCGGCCCGAGCACCACCCCGAACCCGTACAGTCCCATGGCCATGCCCTGCTCCTCGGGCGGAAAGGTCTCGCGCAGGATGGCCTGGGTGATGGGGATGATCGCCCCCCCGCCGATGCCCTGGATCACGCGGAACAGGACCATGGACGGGAGGTCCCAGGCCACGCCGCAGAGCATGGAACTGACCGTAAAGCTCGCGACGCTGAAGAGGTAGAAACGCTTCCGTCCGAAGCGCGAGGAGAGCATGCCGATGATCGGCATGATGAGCACGTTCGAGAGGATGTAGCCTGTGGCGACCCAGGCGATCTCCTCGATCGTGGCGCCCAGGCTGCCGCGCATGTACGGGAGCGCCACGTTCACGATGCTCGTGTCGAGGGCGCTCATGATCGTTCCCGTCATGACGGTGAGCGTAATGATCCATTTTTCGGACTGTCGCGCGGTCATGGGAGGGCGCTCCTCAGCTTCTGGAGACGTCGATCTACGGAGAGACCGGTGGTCCCGGCCTGATGCGGGGTGCGTGTACCATCCATCGTCACTGCAATTCCCTTCCAGGGCGAACGCGGTTCGCCCGCATGCGTTTCGGAGCGTACGACACTGCCGGCGGCGCCCCGCCCTCCTACCGGTTGTCTCTCCCGAGGTTATTCGTACCGCAGCGCGTCGATCGGATTGAGCAGCGAGGCCTTGTATGCGGGATAGAATCCGAAGAATATGCCGACGAAACCGGAAAATCCGAATGCCAGGACGATCGACCAGGGCGACAGCACCACTGGCCAGCCGAGCGTCGCAGACAGGAGGGCGGACGTGGCGACGCCGGCGACGCTGCCGATCACCCCGCCGATCAGGGAGAGCGTGAGCGCCTCAATGATGAACTGGAGCCGGATGTCCCGGGACTTGGCGCCCACGGCCATGCGGATGCCGATCTCGCGCGTCCGCTCGGTCACGGACACCAGCATGATGTTCATGATCCCGATCCCCCCGACCAGGAGCGAGACCGAAGCGATGGCACCCAAAAGCAGGGTCATGATCTTGGTCGATTCCTCCCGGGCCTGCATGATCTGCGTCAGGTTGCGCACCGTAAAGTCATTGTCCTGTTTGGGTCCGATGTGATGCCGCTGACGGAGCAGGTCGGTGATCTGCCGCTGGGCAGCAAAAAGGTCCCGGGCGCTCCTTGCCTGCACGAGAATGATCCTGATCATGCCCGGGAACTGGGCGCCGAAGAGCTTCTTCTGCGCCGTGGTCACGGGGATCAGGATCGTATCGTCCTGATCATCTCCCCGGGCGGACTGTCCTTTCGGCGCAAGTACGCCGATGACCGTAAAGGGCACGTCCTGGATCCTGATCGTCTGGCCTACGGGGTTCTCGTCGCCGAAAAGATTGTCCACCACCGTCTGGCCCAGGACCGCCACTTTGGTGGCGCTCTTCACGTCCTGCTGCGTGAAGGGCCTGCCTGCGGACAGGTCCCAGTCCCGCACCGTAAAAAACCCCGGCGTCGTGCCGTTCACGCCCGTGGACCAGTTCAGATGTCCGGCGACCACCTGGGCCACACCGCCGAGGCTGGGCGCGATCGCCGATACGGCCGGGCATTCATCCCGGATCGCTTCGGCGTCTGCGAGATTGAGCGTCGGTTGGGTGCCGCCTCCCATCCGCACCCCCCCCGAGGTCGTGGCGCCGGGCAGCACGATCAGGAGATTGCTTCCCATGCTCGCGATCTGCGCCGAGATCTGCTGGCTCGCGCCAGCGCCCACTGCAACCATAGCGATGACGGCGCCCACGCCGATGATGATGCCGAGTACCGTGAGTCCCGAGCGCATCTTGTTCACCCGGAGCGCCCGGAAGGAGATCTTGAAGGTGGAAGGGATATTGATCATCTTACCGATTCATCGCTCACGATCTTCCCGTCCAGGAACCGGATGATCCGCTTGCCGTACGCGGCGATGTCCTGTTCGTGCGTCACCAGGACGACCGTGATGCCATCGTCGCGGTTCAGCCGCACGAAGAGGTCCATGATCTCTACGCTGGTCTTGGTGTCGAGGTTGCCGGTAGGCTCATCGGCGAGGATGACCGGCGCTGCGTTCACGAGCGCCCGGGCGATCGCCACGCGCTGCTGCTGGCCACCTGAGAGCTGGTTCGGGTGGTGCCCTTCCCTCCCTGCAAGACCTACGCTCTGGAGGGCGGCGCGGGCGCGTTCATGCCGCTCCCGTGTCGGAAGCCCGTCGTAGAGCATGGGCAGTTCCACGTTCTCCAGGGCCGAGGTCCGGGAGAGGAGATTGAACCCCTGGAACACGAACCCGAGCTTCTTGTTCCTGATCTCGGCGAGCTGGTCGCGCGTGAGCCCCCCGGTATCGACGCCGTCCAGGAGGTAGTGTCCCTCGGTCGGCGTATCGAGACAGCCCAGGAGGTTCATGAACGTGGACTTGCCCGAACCCGACTGGCCCATGATGGCCACAAACTCACCCTGCTCGATGACCGTTGAGACGTCGTCCAGCGCGTGGACCTCGGTCTCGCCCAGCCGGTAGGTCTTCCGGATATTATGAGCCTCGATGAGCGCCATACTAAAACATCATCCGCGGTCCCCGTTGTTGCTCGCCGCCCCGGTTGTTACCGGCCCCGCTCATGTCCGTGATCGCCTGTTCGCCTTCTTTGAGATCGCCCGAGACCGCCTCGGTGTTCATCCCGTCGCTGATCCCGAGTTCCACGGGGACCCCCTTCGGCTTGCCCTGTTCGAGGATCCAGATCATTGGGCCGCGATGGGCCCGTTTTTCTCCGGCAGGATTCTTGCCCTTAGCCTGATGCTGTTCCGGCATCCGGAACCGCAGCGCAGCGTTCGGGATCCGGATGGCGTCCTGCCGCCTTGCGACGATGATCGATACATTGGCGGTCATGCCGGGCAGGAGCTTCAGATCTTCGTTGTTTACCTGGATCACCACGTCGTAGGTCACCACGTTCTGGACCGTGATGGGGGCCTTCCGGATCTGCCACACCTTCCCCCGGAAGGTCACGTCGGGATAGGCATCGACCGTGAATTCCACATCCTGGCCGACCGTGACGACGCCGATGTCCGCCTCGGCCACGTTCGTGTCGATCTGCATCTTCGTGAGGTCCTGGGCGATCGTGAACAGGGTCGGCGTTTGGAAGCTCGCGGCAACGGTCTGTCCCACGTCCACGTTCCGGGAGATGACCACGCCGTCCACGGGCGAGAGGATCTTCGTATATCCCAGGTTCTGTTGGGCGTAGGCGAGCGCCGCACGCGTCTGTTCGATCTGGGCCTTTGCGGCCGCGACCCCGGCCTTGTCCGTATCGCGGTTCGTCTCGGCGGTGTCCAGGTCGCTCCGCGGGACCAAATTCCTGGCAAAGAGGTCCTTGTTGCGTTCATAGGTCCGCTGCGCGTCTACGAGCGCGGCCTTCGCCTTCTCAAGGCCCGCCTGGGCAGCGAGCAGGTTCGCCCGTGCCTGCTGCACCTGGGCCTCGAAGGTGGAGGGATCGATCTGGGCGATGATCTGGCCCTTCTTCACCCGGGAATTGAAATCGACAAAGAGCTTCTTGATCGTGCCCGAGACCTGGGTCCCCACGAGGACCGTGGTCACGGCATTCACGGTCCCGGTCGCGGTCACGGTCTCACGCAACGGACCGCGCGTGATCGGCTCGGTACGGTAGGTGACGCCGTCTCCCTTGCAGCCGAACAGGAGAATGGCCAGGGCGCCGATCACCAGCGTTTTTCGTCGCAGGGGGTATCTTCGGGGTATCTGCATAACGCTCTCTTTCAGTATAGCATCGCCGCTACGAGTGACTGGCGACCTCTTCCCGGGTGCGGAACAGCGACAGCCTGCCGAACCGTTTCTGGAACGAGTCCAGGTAGGTATAGATCACGGGCGTAATGTACAGGGTCAGGAGCTGGGAGAACAGGAGTCCGCCCACCACCGCGATCCCGAGGGGCCTGCGCGAATCCGCGCCGGCGCCGAACCCGATCGCGATCGGCAGGGTCCCCATGAAAGCGGACATGGTGGTCATCATGATCGGACGGAACCGGATCACGGCCCCTTCCAGGATGGCGTCTGCGGGTCCCTTGCCTTCCTTCCGCTCCGCCTCGAGTGCGAAATCGATCATCATGATGGCGTTCTTCTTCACGATCCCGATCAGCATGATCACGCCCACGAACCCGTAGATGTTCAGCTCCTTGCCGAACACCAAGAGGGCCAGCAGGGCGCCCACCCCCGCTGCCGGCAGACCGGACAGGATGGTCAGGGGATGGATGAAGCTCTCGTACAGGATCCCGAGGACGATGTAGATTACGAGGACGGCGACCACCAGGAGGACGAACAGGCCCTGGGTAGACGACTGGAAGGCCTGGGCCGCGCCCTGGAAGCTCGTTGTCACGTCTGCAGGCAGGGACTTTCGCGATGCCTGTTCCACGAGCGAGACCGCCTGCGAGAGCGACGCACCGGGCCTCAGGTTGAACGACAGGGTGACCGCCGGGAGCTGCCCCACGTGGTTCACCAGGAGCGGCCCCATCCCGAGCTCAGACGTGGTCACGGTCGTGATCGGGACCAGGGTCCCGCTGGACGACCGGATGTACAGCATGGCGAGCGATGCCGGATCCCGCTGGTATTCCGGCAGCAGCTCCATGATGACCTGGTACTGGTCCGTAGACGCCAGGATGGTGGAGACCTGAAGCGTGCTGTAGGCCATACTGAGCGCACTCTCGATCTGCTGTGCCGTGACGCCGAGGGCCGCGGCCTTGTCCCGGTCGATCACGAGGTTCACCTGCGGGTTCTTGATCTGCAGATCGCTCGTCACGTCCTGAAGCTGCGGGATCTCGCGCAACTTGTTCTCAAGCAGCGGAGCCACCGTATAGAGCTCCTGGGTGTCCGGACTCTGGAGCGTGTACTGGTACTGGCTCTTGGTCAGCACGCCGCCGATACGGATCGGCGGCAGGTTCTGCATGAACATCCGGATGCCGACGACGCCCGCGGTCTTCCGGCGCAGCTCCTGGATGATCTCGTCCGCCGAGAGCTTCCGTTCGGAGCGCGGCTTCAGCTTGATGAACATGCGGCCCGTGTTCGCAGCGGCGCTGAACCCGCTCGCGCCGATGCTCGACATGAACTGTTCCACATTCGGGTCCTTGGCGACGATGTTCATCAATTCCTTCTGGTGCGTCATCATGTCGTCGAAGGAGATCCCCTGCTGCGCCTCGGTAAAAGCGAAGATCTGGCCCGTGTCCTCGCTCGGCAGGAACCCCTTCGGGACGACGACGAACAGGACGAGGGTGCCCACGAAGAGGGCGGCCGTTACGCCGAGCATGATGCGCCGATGGGAGAGCACCAGCCGCAGGCTCCGCTCGTAGCCGTCCCGCAGGCCGTCGAAGAATCGTTCCAGGGCCATATAGACCCTGCCGTGATGCTCCCCGGTGTGCGGCCGCAGGAACCGGCTGCAGAGCATGGGCGTGAGGCTGAGCGAGACCGCGCCTGAGACGAGGATGGAGATGCTGATCACGACCGCGAATTCATGGAGGAGCCTGCCCATGATGCCGCCCATGAAGAGCACGGGGATGAAGACCGCCACCAGGGACAGGGTCATGGACAGGATCGTGAACCCGATCTCCCGGGACCCCTCGAGCGATGCCTGGAGCACGGGCATGCCCTGCTCCATGTGACGGACGATGTTTTCGAGCATCACGATGGCGTCGTCCACCACGAAGCCGACGGCCAGGATCATGGCCATGAGCGAAAGGTTGTCCACGCTCAGGCCGAGAAGGTACATGGCCGTGAAGGTGCCGATGAGGGACATGGGCAGCGCCAGGCTCGGGATGATCGTGGCGGACAGGTTCCGGAGAAAGAGGAAGATGACGAGCACGACCAGAAGGATGGCAAGCCCCAGCGTGAACTTGACGTCTGAAACCGATTCCCGGATGGACTGCGACCGGTCGTAGAGTATGTCGAGATGCACGGCCGCGGGCATGTCCGCGCGGAACCGAGGGAGCAGCTGTTTGATGGCATTCACCACTTCCACGGTGTTCGTGCCTGGCTGACGCTGGATGGCGAGGATGACCGCCCGGGTGCTCGTGTCGTCCTTGTTGAACCAGCTCGCGACCTTGTCGTTCTCCACGCTGTCCAGGACCCTGCCGAGTTCCCGGAGCCGCACCGGGTTTCCGCCGCGGTAGGCCACGATGATCGGGCGGTAGGCTGCCGCGTCGTTCAGTTGCCCGGTCGCCTGGATCGTAAAGGACTTCGCGCTTCCCTGCAGGACCCCGGTCGGAAGGTTCACGTTCGCGGTGGTGACCGCGTTCGCCACCTCATCGATCCCGATCCCGCGCGACGCGAGCGCGCGCGGGTCGAGCTGGATGCGGACCGCGTACTTCTGCGATCCGTAGACCGACACCTGGGCCACGCCGCTGATCATGGAGATGCGCTGGGCGATCGTGGTCTCGGCGTACTCGTCCACCGTGGAGAGCGGAAGCGTCGGCGAGTAGAGCGCAAGATAGAGGATCGGCGAATCCGCGGGGTTGACCTTCTGATAGGTCGGCGGCGAGGGCATGTCCGCCGGGAGCAGGCGCGCTGCCTTGGCGATCATGGCCTGCACATCCTCGGCCGCTGCGTCGATGTTCCGGTCCAGGGCGAACTGAAGGGTGATCTGGGTGGAGCCGAGACCGCTCGTGGAGGTCATGTTGTCCACGCCGGCGATGGTGGAGAACTGCTTTTCGAGCGGTGTGGCCACTGCCGAGGCCATGGTTTCGGGAGAGGCGCCCGGGAGCGACGCGGACACAACGATCGTGGGGAAATCCACGTTCGGGAGGTCGCTCACCGGCAACAGGCGGTACGACGCGATGCCGAAGAGCAGGATCGCGGACATTACCAGGGTCGTCATGACCGGACGCCGTATGAACGGTTCTGCGATGTTCATGGTATCACCAGTATCTCACACAGGCCGGTCTCGGGGAACAGTGCGCCGGGCGCAGGGAGAGGACGCGAACAACTCAGCGGTTCTTGGTTTCAGGACCAGTGCGTCCGGCTTTTTTCCGCACGGCCTTTTTGCTGTGCGGAGGTGCGGCAGGAGCTTTGGACGATTCCTTTTGCACGTTCTGGGGGATGTTCTGCGGCACCTTCGGCGACACGGCCTTCGGCGCTTCCTTTTGTACGTTTTGGATGATGTTCTGCGGCACCTTCGGCGACACGGTCTTCGGCGCTTCCTTTTGCACGTTCTGGATGATATTCTGCGGTACCTTCGGCGACACGGTCTTCGGCACTTCCCCTTGGCTTTTCTGTTGTTCGCCCTTCACTTCCACCCGCGCCCCCGGTACGAGCCCAAGCTGGCCGTCGGTAACGACCCGCTCTCCGGCCGTGACCCCGCTCAGCACCACGGCAAGGTCCCTTTCCACCCGCGCGACGGTCACCGGCTGGGATTCGACCGTATCATCAGGCTTGACGACGAAGGCATACTGGCCCTGCTGACCATTCTGAAGCGCGGCTGCGGGCATCACGACGGCGTCCTTCTGGACGGTGAGGGTCAGCGAGACGGTCACAAACTGGCCGGGCCAAAGCATCCGGTCCTTGTTCGGAAACGTGCCCTTGAGCCGGATCGTGCCGGTTGTGGGGTCCACGGCATTATCGATGAAGGTGAGCGTGCCGTATGCAGGATGCTCCTCGTCGCCGGGAATGCGGGCCTCGACGGACAACGGTCCCGCTGCTGCGTAGCGTTTCACTTCCGGGAGACGTTGCTCGGGCACTGAAAAAGAAACATAGATCGGCGTGACCTCGGTAAGGGTTACGAGCGGAAGATCGTTCGCCTTCACCACGTTGCCCTGGTTGATCAGGATGCTGCCGGCGCGGCCATTGATGGGGGAGCGGATAGAGCAGTAAGCGAGCTGGAGACGGGCGTTCTCCACCGCGGCCTTGTCCGCCTGGACGGCCGCGACAAGCGCGTCCGCAGAGGCGCGGAGCTGGTCGTACTGGTCCTGCGACACATAGTTCTTCTTGACCAGGACCTGGTACCGATCCGCCTGCTGCTCCGCATTCTTTGCCTGGGCCTCATCCCGGGCGAGCTGCGCCTGAGCCTGTTGCAGCGCTGCCGCGTAGGGACGGCGGTCGATCGTGAACAGAAGGTCGCCCTTTTTGACTTCCTGACCTTCCTGGAAGTGGACCGCCGTCACCTCGCCGCCGATAAGCGACTTGATCGAGACGGTATTATATGCCTCGACCGCCCCGATGGCTTCGAGCTTTAACGGCACGTCCCGGACGGCGACCGTGCCGACCGCAACAGGCGCCGGCGGTCTTCCCGCCTGCCGTGCCTTGCCGTTCGAAGAACAGGCAGAAAGGGTGCATGCCAGGATTATCGGCAGGAGCACCGCAAGAAATGGAATTGCTCTCGGTCGTTCGTCCATGATCGTTCCCTATCGCTCGCCCATGGCATTCTCAAGGTTCGCCTGGGCGATCTTGTACTGGTACAACGCACCCGTATAGGCTGCCTGGGCGCTGACGTAGGTAGCGAAGGCATCGGACACCTCGATGGGGCTGCCGACTCCCGTCGCATACCGGCCGTTCGCCAGGTCCAGGTTTTCTTTGGCCTGTTGTGCGGCGAGCTCCGCAGTCGCGATGCTGGCATGGGCGGCCTGAAGGTTCAGGTAGTCCTGACGCACTTGGAGCAGGATCTGCTGCCGCAGGGCCTCCTTCCGCGCCTGGTCGACGGTGAGCGTGGACTTCGCCTCGGCGATGCGCTGGCTCACCAGGAACCCGTTAAAGAGCGGAAAGGTCACGGCCACGCCTGCGTCCCAGCCCTGCTGCAGAGGCGGCTGCTCGCCCGTCCAGGTGTACTCGGCGCTGCCCGAGAAGACGGGGTAGTTGCCCGCACGGGCATAAGAGACGCCCGCTTCATCGGCCCTGCACTGTTTCTCGAGCGCCAGGAGATCGGGTCGGTTCGCCAGGGCCTTTGCCGTGGCGTCCTCCAGAGTAATGGAGTACTCCGGCGCCGAGAGGTTGTCCTCGATCGTATATTCCGGCGCATCAGGGACCCCCATGGCGTTGTTCAGGGTCACCCAGGCGATCTTGAGGGCGTTCTCCGCGTTGATGAGTCCGAGCTTGGCGTTGCTCAGGTCCACCTCTGCCTTGATGACGTCGATCTTCGCATTGACGCCCACGGCGTAAAAGCCCTTGGCCTGTTCGAGATGGAGCTGGTACTGACGCAGGACGTCCGCAGCCACGTCACGGTTCCGCTTTGCCTGGAGCACGCCGTAGTATGCCTGCTTCACGTTCAGGATGACGGCGTCCTCTTGGGTCTGGAGGTCCGCCTTGGCCGCGAGGAGGTTCTCTTTCGCGATATCCACCTGCGACGACGTCCTGCCGAAGTCGAGCAGGGTCTGGTTCAGGGAGATTGCGGTCTGATACCGGTTATAGGGAGCGTCCGTAACGGTGCCCCCGGTCAGCGATCCGGAGGGCGGACCGATGCGCTGCAGGGAGCCCGTGGCGCCGATCTGGGGGTACCAGGCTGACCGGGCCTGTCCCACCCTGCTGCGGCCCACGTCCACCGTCCCCGATGCGGCCGCAAGGTCGGGGCTCTTTTGAAGGGCCGTGGCGATGCACTGTTGGAGGGTCAGTACGATCGCCCCCGGCGTCTTCGCTGCATCCGCCGCAGCGGCAGAGACGGGATGCGCACTGAGACCGGCAAGGGTCAGGCACAGCCCCAGAACGATGCCCCGGTTCATTGTCCTTCCCCTCCCGCGGCCCCTTGGCCCGGCATCGTGCCGTTGACGAAGATATCGACGAATTCCTGGATGGTCCGCTCCATCCGTTTTTTCGTCATGCCGTTCTCTTTCATGATCTCCTCGGTGCGGTAATAGTTGAAGAGCATACCCAGAAAGGCCCGCGCTGCGAATTCCGGCGACACCGCACGCAGGTGGCCACGCCGCTTCTGTTGGGCAAAGTACGCCGCAAGGGTCGCCCGAACCTCGCCGATCACGGTATTGTAGATCTTCCTGATCTTGTCGGGGTAGACATGCAGCTCCGACACCACGATCTTCATCATCGGTCGACGCTCCTTCAGGGTGAGCAGGAACCGCGTCGCGATCAACGTCAAAGCCTCCTCATAGGTGCAGGAGTTCAGCTCCGGCAGCAGCTCCCGGAGGCGCGGCAGAAAGGTATAACTGTTCAGGAGTTGCTCGAACAGACGTTCCTTGCTGCCGAAGTGGCGGAACAGGGTCAGCTCGGTGACGCCGGCGTTGTGCGCGATCTCGCGGGTGGTGGCACCCAGGAACCCCTTCTCGGATATCAGTTTCAGCGTGGCTTCGAGAAGCCGTTTTTTGGTCTCGTCTTTTTTCATCATCATCCTGCCGCGTAAATTGTAAGTACGCACTTACATTACCCCAACGCCCCGACGAAGTCAAGCGCTTTCGCTTCTTGCGCTCCCGCGGCGGCCGCGATCCCTTTTTTTGCTTGCGCAATCGGCCGGCCTATGGTATTTTGGGGCCTCGTCGTAACGACAGCATATATCACTACGATGCAGAAGGAGGCAGCCGTGGCAGGAACGTGTCAGATCTGCGGAAAAGGAAAGCTGACCGGCAATCGGGTCAGTCATGCAAACAACAAGAACAAGAAGGTGTCCAAACCGAATCTTCAAGCCGTGCGGGTGGTCGCCGCCAACGGCTCCCATGTCCGTCTGCATGTCTGTACCCGCTGCATCCGGACGGGCAAGGTCAGGAAGGTCAGCTAGGCGTCCGCCGAACTACCCGCCTATTGCATCCCCTGTCGTCTTTGACGCGACAGGGGATTTTTTTTGCTCCCGCGTTCTTTCCCTTCGACCCCGTTCGTTCCCATCACTTTTTAAGAAAAAAAATGCAGCACTTATTTTCTCATTGTTGCAGTAATACGGGTAATCGCATGATTTTCCACGGAATCAATAAAGTGCATTTTAACCGCATAAACAGCGGGCGAATTCACTTTCCAGTTGACTCCGTAAAGAGACTCGACTATAGTCATTTCGTTATTGTTGCGTCAACATGTTGGGTGTCTTTTTCGCGGTGGGTCGCTCTTCTCTTATTCATTTCCCTCTTCAGACCATAAGAGGAAAAAAGGAGGTGGAGCAACAGCCGACGGGTTGACCGCAAGTCGACCCCGGCAGCGGTAGTTAGGTTTGCCCGTCGTTTGAGCACCGAACGTGCTCTCTATTCCAAGGGGAGGAACTATGCGATTGAAAAAGTACGTGCTGTTCGTCCTGGCTGCGTGCAGTGTCGTCACCTTGTTCCTGGGCGTATCCCTCCGTTCCACCACAGTCGACGCGTCGGATATCGCGGTCGTCAATGCCAAGGTCGCAACGAACGGGAAATGCCCCACCTTTAATGCAACCGCCTACATCGCCGGACACGGCGGCCACTTGGCGATCATCGACATGAACACGATGAAGCCCCCCACGGACATCGAAAAGGACCGGATCGTCCTGACCGAGGCAGGCTCCGAGATGGAAGGCAAGATCGCGGGCATGGACTTCGAGCAGGTGAAGAAGGCGGGGGGGAGCCACGGTCAGGCCATCGTCAGGGAGAAGGGGCATAAATATCTTGTCGCCGGCACGCTGGCGGGCAACGTCTACAAGATCGACATGAAGACGGGCAAGAAGGAAGGCCCTTTCAAGGTCGGCGAAAAGTTCTGCGGCGCCATCGCGGGACCGGACGGCAACATCTACTTTGAAGACATGGCCGACGGCAACGTCTACGTCTGGGATTCCAAGACGCTGAAGACCGTGGACAAGATGCCGGTCGGCAAGGCGATCTGCGGTATCCAGTGGACCAAGAACCACAAGAAGGCCTACATCACCGACATGCCGACGGGAATCGTCTACGTCTATAACTGGAAGACGAAGAAAGAGATCAAGAAGATCACCGACCCGGAGATGACCTTTATTCACCAGACCCGCATGACGCCCGACGGCAAGGAGCTCTGGGTCAGCGCGCCGAACGAGTTCGATCCGGGCCTCAAGCCGGGCACGCACAAGAGCCAGATCATCGTGATCGACACGCGGAAGGACGCCGTCGTCAAACGGATCGTCCTGCCGGACAACATTCGTCCCCACGACTTCGCCTTCACCAAGGACGGCAAGTACGCCTTCCTCTCGTCGCGGACCTACGGCGACGACAGCACCCTCAACGTCATGGACCGGAAGACGGACAATGTGATCTGCACCGTCTCGGCCTGCGCGAGCTGCCACAAGCCGAACGGCATCGAGGTCACCATCGACAAGGGGTCTCCCCTGCTCTGCGGCATCGCCATCGACTGGCACCATGGCAAGGCGAAGAAAGAGAAAAAGAGCAAGAAGGTCAAGAGAACATAACACCGTTCTCCGCGCATCCCGGACCGGGGGACGGCAGTCCCCCGGTTTTTCTTTCATTTTCCTCGTCTCCCGTTGTGCTCTCCGAGCGCAGCACCACAGATCCGAAGGGACCGATACTGCCGATGAATATCCCCTACGTCGCCCTGAAGAACCTCAAGAGAAAACTGACGCGGACCTGGCTCCTGCTCGCCATCGTCGCGGTCGTGTCCTGCACGCTCTTTGCCGCCACCCTCTTTCTGAAGAGCATCAACAATGCCCTGCGCATCGGCACCTACCGGCTCGGCGCGGACATCCTGGTGGTGCCGGAGAACGCCGAGGCAAAGGCGAAGTCGGCGCTCCTGTCCGGCGAACCCACGCACTTTCTGATGAGCCGGACCGTCCTCGACGCGGTCAAGCGCATCGACGGCGTCAGGAGCGCAACGCCCCAGCTCTTCATCAAACCTACGAGCTTTACGTGCTGCTTCAACGTGGATGTCTTCCTGGTGGCCTTCGACCCGGCGAGCGACTTCACCGTCAAACCGTGGCTCGAACGCCACCTGAATCGGTCGCTCGGGCCGCATGAGATCATCACCGGTCGCGCCGTCCCGGTCATCGTCGGGGACGTGATCCCCTTCTTCGGGTCGAACTTCCGCGTCGCGGGAACCATGGAGGCCACGGGCATGGACTTCTTTGATCGGGCCGTCTTCATGAGCCTCGACGCCGCCTACCAAATGGCCGAGCACTCGAAGGCCCGCGCCGTCGTGCCCCTCACCATCGGCAGGGACCAGATCTCCACCGTTCTGGTCCAAGTAAACGACGATATGACGCCCGACCGGGTTGCGATCAGGATCGAGCATGACATCAGCGGCGTCAAGGCCATCGTCTCCGACACCATCATCAGTACGGTGCGGAAACAGCTTTCCGGACTCATCAAGGCGATCCTCATCATCAGCGTCATCCTGTGGTTCATCGTGCTGCTCATCATGGCCTTCGCGTTCTATATGATCGTGAACGAACGCCGCAGGGAGATCGGCCTCCTGCGCGCCATGGGCGCAAACCGGCTGCATATCGCGGCCATCGTCCTGACCGAGGCCTGCATCCTGTCGGCCGCCGGCGGTGCGGCCGGGATCCTCTTCGGCTACGGCCTTCTGGCCGGACTCAAGGACCTCATACTGCACTATCTCCGGCTGCCCTACCTGTTCCCCGAGCCCGGCACCCTCGTCGCACTCACCGTCGGGGCGCTTCTGATCTCGATCCTGACCGGTCTGTGCGCCGCCGTCCTCCCCTCCGTGAGCGTGCTGCGGGTAGAGCCCTATGCGGCGATCAGGAGTGCGGAATGAAGAGAACGATCCTCGCCGCCCTGCTCTTGCCGCTCCTGCTCCTGTCCTGCTCCCACGATCAGGAAGAGCAGTCCGTCCCCCAGACCGCGCAGAAGAGCCTCTTCGAGGAGCTGCGGGAACAGACCGTCAAGGACCCGAAGGACGCGGAGGCCTGGCGGCATCTTGCTACGCTTTACGAACAGGCAGGACAGTATCAGGAACAGATCGATGCCCTGCAGAAGGTCGCCGCGCTCCGGCCGACGAGCGGGTACACGTACCTCAAGATCGGAACGGCCTATAATCGGCTGGAGCGCTACCCCGAGGCGATCAAGAATTTCCTCAAGGCGAAAAAATACCTGCCTCGCTATCCGGTCCTGTACAACAATCTGGGAGTGGCCTACGGCAAGGTCGGCAAGCATGACCAAGAGATCGCGGCGTTCCGGAAGGCGATTGCGCTCAAACCACGCTATGCCACGGCCCGCTTCAACCTCGGGATGGCCTATCTCAAGCGCGGGAACCGACAGGATGCCCTGCGGCAGTACCAAAAGCTGACCGGCATCGATGACAGTACGGCAAAGTCGCTCAAGAAGGAGATCGACCGGAAGGGAGCGCCATGATCGAACTCACGGCACTGACAAAAAGCTACACCGTATCGGGGACGGTCATCCCCGCGGTCCGGCCCGTGGACCTTTCCTTTGCCGCGGGAGAGTTCGTCTCCATCGTGGGCCATTCCGGCAGTGGCAAAAGTACCTTCCTGAGCCTGATCGGCGGTATCGCGCGGCCCGACAGCGGGACCGTCCTGGTGGACGGCGAGGACATCTGGCGGATGGACGACGCCCGCCTCTCCCGTCTCCGCAACGTCAAGTACGGGTTCGTCTACCAGTTCGCCAGCCTCATCCCGACGCTCACTGCGGCGGAGAACGTCCTGCTCCCGACCGTCTTCGGCGGGAAGAAGACCCGCGCCGACGCCGAAGACCTGCTCCGGGTCGTGGGACTCGGCGACAAGATCGGTCGCTACCCGGCCGAGCTGTCTGGCGGCGAGCAGCAGCGCGTTGCCATCGCCCGAGCCTTCATCCACGATCCCGAGGTCCTCCTGGCCGACGAGCCGACCGGCGACCTCGACGAAGAGACCGAGGCGGAGATCATGGCGTTCTTCGAACGGGTCAACCGCGAGCGGAACGTCACGATGATCATGGTGACCCACAGCTCCGAGGTCGCCGCCCGCGCCGCTTCCCGCTTCCGCATGAAACACGGCGTACTCGAAAAGCTAAGCTGACCTTCCGCAGCTCCCTGCAAAACAAAAAGCGGCGGCCCTTTCGGACCACCGCTTTTGTTTTCACGCACTTCCCACAGACGCTACTCTTTCTTCTCGTCCCCGAACAGGCGGTCGTACTCAGCCGGGTGATGGTGCTTAAGCTGCTCGGTGGACATCTTGCCCGTGAGCCACATCCAGTTCATGGGAAAGACCTCCGACCGCAGGTGTTCATTATAGAAGTGGAATATCAGGATGAACACAATGGCCAGGAGCGCCTCGTCGCTGTGCATCACGAAGATGACGTCCCAGATCCAGCCGAGCGACCAGTTCGGAAAGAGCGGCGAGACCATCACCGGGAAGGCCAGGCAGAACCCCGAGGCTCCGATGATGAACATGCCCCAGTACACCGCCCAGTAGTCGAACTTCTGCATGTAATTGAACTTCCCGAAGTAGGGCCGATCCTTGCGCAGCCCGAAGAAGTACAGAAAATTGTGGAACAGGTCAACAAAGTCCTTCGGCACCGGCAGCAGGGAAAGCCGCAGGTCCTTCTTGCGCGCCTTGTTCAAGAGATAGAACTGGTGGTACACGAAATCGAGCAGCATGGTGATGCCGGCGACACGATGGATGATGCCGGCCGATTTCGCGCCGCCCCAGAAGCGGATCCAGGCGCTCGCCGGGTCCTGGTAGGCGTACTTGAGCCCCCAGCCCGTGAAGGCCAGCAGCAGGAAGGTCGTGAACATGATGATATGCTGGATCCGGGCGGACAGGTCGAAACGCTCGATCTCTGCGGGCACGGGCTTACTCATGGTGGTCCCCCTTTCGGAACAAGCGCTCGCGGATGTCCGCGATGATGTCCAACAGGACGTGGATGCAGATGAACAGGAAGACGCTGACGGTCAGGATGATGAGCCCGATCTCGGTCCAGTGCGCTATGGGCTGCGGCGGCTGATGGGTGATGGCGGACACGAACTGTGCAGTCGCCCCGGGGTGGCATTTGCCGCAGGTCTTGATCTTGTTCGGCCCGTACACCGGCGATGAGGGGTCCTTGACACTGATGATGTCATGCGCACCGTGGCAGTCCGCGCAGGACGGCGCGCTCGCGAGCCCCACCCGCAGCTTGCGGCCGTGGAAGCTGTCCTTGTAGCGCTCCATCACGTCCTCGCTCAAGCCGTATTTGTCGGAGAGCGATTTCTCTTCGTGGCAGGTGCCGCAGGTCTTGACGATCTGGAAATGGTTGACCCGGGATTCCTTGTTCGACTGCGGCAGGATGGCATGGGGCGAACCGTGGCAGGTCGTGCAGACCGGTCCGTCAGACGACTTCTGCACCATGATATTCTGGCCGTGTATGCTCGCTTCGTATTGGCGGTAGATATCGGGATGGCACTGGACGCAGGCCGCCTCGGCAATGGGGTCGACCAGGTCCTTGGACGCGAGGGAGGCTGCAAGCCGCCGGATTGCCTGGTCCGCCGTGCCCGAGAGCCCCGCATGCTGATCTCCCGGAAGCTGCACGTGGCAGAGCACGCAATCAAGGGAACCGTGCACCGACTGGGTGAACTGCGCCTGGTCGATATGCGCGGCCCCTTCCATCGTGCCGTGGCAGCCCAGACAGACGGCCGCATCGGGCGCCGCCGTGGCAGGCGGGACCAGTACGAGTGCGGACAGCAACAGCATGCTGACGCTCAACCATTTCCTCATAGGCTCTCCTTTCGGCCTGCAGCAGCGTATCCGGAAAGGCGGACTGCCCTCGACGCGCGGCATGGCTGTTCGCAAAACCGGTTCTCTGCCGGGATGCTCTGATTCTCGCGGGAAATCCCCCCGACCCTGGCCCAATTATAGCCGAAGTTTTTTCAGCCTGCAGACAGAATCCGCGTTTTCCTTCGTTTTTTATGAAAAAAAGGAGGGCACTGTTCGAGAAGGGGGGAATGCTCTGCAGAAAAGAAATAGCAGCTCCTTTCTGCAACAGAGAGATTTCGGCTGTTCGTTTTCTTATTATTCTGAAAAGATCAGTTCAGCCACACAAGGCACATAAAGCACAAAGAAGATCAGTGGATTGCGATAATCATTCACCCCGGTGGGTTAAGACCGTTTGCATATTGTCTTCCCGGTTCTTTTATGTGTTTTTTGTGCATTATACGGTCAGCCGCTGTTTTGAGGGTTATTGAGACGTCTGTCGAATTGGCAGGAGAGGAGAGAGACCGTTGTCAGAAATAGAAAACGGTTTCGAGATAGAGGCCCTGGGGCGGCGCGGTCCTGCCTGCCCGGGTGCGGTCGCAAGACTCGAGGATAGCAAGCACGTCCTGGGGGCTGAACCGGCCGAGCCCGACCTCGACCAGCGTGCCCACGATGTTCCGCACCATGTACTGGAGGAAGGCGTCTGCTTCCAGCTTCACGAAGATCAGGTCCCCTTCCCGGGTAAGATCCAGGCGCTGCAGGGTCCTGACCGGCGTCTTCGCCGTGCATCCCGCGCCGCGGAATGCCGAGAAGTCATGTCTGCCCGTAAGATGTGCCGCACCCGCCTGCATAGCCTCCAGGTCCAGAAGTGCTTTCACGTGCCAGGTATAGTTGCGGTGCAGCGCGGTCTCGGCCTTCCGGTTCAGGATGCGATAGCAATAGCGTTTGCTCCGTGCGCTGAAGCGGGCGTGAAAGTCGTCCGGCACTGCTTCCGAAGCGAGCACCCGGATGTCCTGCGGAAGCAGATGATTGAGCGCAGGCGCCCATGCCTCTGGCGGCATGGAATGGCTGGTCCGGAAATTGGCAACGTGCCCCAAGGCATGTACGCCCGCGTCCGTCCGGCCGGAAGAGACCGTGGGACAGGCGTGGCCGGCGATCTGCGCCAGGGCCGCTTCGAGGGTGTCCTGGATCGTGGGCTGCCCGCTGCCTGCCTGGGACTGCCAGCCGTGGTAGTTGGTGCCGTCGTATTCCAAAAGGAGTTTGATGTTATGCATCATTCTCCCAAATAGGCCTTCTTGATCCCCGCGTCTGCGGCAAGCTCTGCTGCGGGACCCTCCAGCACGATCCTGCCGGTTTCGAGCACATAGGCGCGGTGGGCCAGGCGGAGGGCCGCCTTTGCATTCTGCTCCACCAGAAGGACGGTGGTGCCCCGGCGGTTGATCTCGGCGATGATCTTGAAGATGCGGCTCACGATGATCGGCGCGAGGCCGAGGGAAGGCTCGTCCAGGAGCAGGAGCCGCGGCCGCGCCATGAGCGCCCTGCCGATCGCGAGCATCTGCTGCTCCCCGCCCGACAGGGTTCCGCCGAGCTGCTTACTCCGGTCGGCAAGCACCGGGAACATGGCATAGATCTCGGCAAGGCTCTCGGCAATCTCCTGCCGGGTCCGGGAAAAGGCGCCGGTCTCCAGGTTCTCCTTGACCGTGAGCGCCGGGAAGATCCGCCTGCCCTCAGGCACCTGCGAGATTCCCTGCCGCACGATCGCGTGGGTCGCGAGACCCGTAAGCGGTCGGCCTTCCAGCGCGATCACGCCGGACCGGAGCGGCACTGCGCCCGAGACGGACATGAGGGTCGTGGACTTGCCCGCCCCGTTCGCGCCGATCAGGGCGACGATCTCCCCCTGCTGCACGGAGAGGGAGACGCCCTTGAGCGCGTCGATCATGCCGTAGGAGACCACGACGTCCCGCAGTTCAAGCATGGACGTCCTCCTTGCCGAGATAGGCCTCGATCACGGCGTGGTCGTTCTGGATCTCGCGCGGCAGGCCCTCGGCGATCTTGACACCGTGGTCCAGCACGATCACCCGGTCCGAGATGCCCATGACGACCTTCATGTCGTGCTCGATCAGGAGCACGGCCGTGCCGTTGTCGCGGACGCGACGGATCAGGCCCATCAGGTCCTGCGTCTCCTGGGGGTTCATGCCTGCCGCGGGCTCGTCGAGCAGGAGGAGATGCGGCTCGGTTCCCAGGGCCCGCGCGATCTCGAGCCTCCGCTGGTCGCCGTAGGACAGCTCCAGGGCGAGCGCGTCGCACCGCGTTTCGAGCCCCACGAACCGCAGGATGTCCATGGCCCGGGTGGTCATGTCGCGCTCTTCCCGCCGCACCCGCGGCGGCCGGAAAACGGCGCCGAACACGCCCGCCCGCGACCGGCAGTGCGCCGCCGCCATGACGTTCTCGGCGCAGGTCATGCCGCCGAAGAGCCGGATGTTCTGGAAGGTGCGCGCAATGCCGAGCGCCGTGATCTCGTGGGGCTGCATGCCCGTTACGTCGCGGTCCAGGAAGATCGCATGGCCCCTTGTTGGCCGATAGACGCCGGTGATGCAGTTGAAGAAGGTGGTCTTGCCCGCCCCGTTCGGACCGATGACGCTCACGATCCGCTCGCGCTCCACGCGCATGTCGATGCCGTCCAGGGCCGTGAGCCCCCCGAAGTGCTTGGAGAGGTTTTTCGTTTCCAGTAAGAGCATGGGTTCAACCCGTTCGTTTCGCCGACCCCAAAAGTCCCTGGGGCCGGAAGATCATCATAAGCACCAGCGCCGCCCCGAAGGCGAACATGCGGTAGTCCTGGAATTCCCGGAAGACCTCGGGCAGGGTGATGAGCAGGATTGCGCCGAGGATGATGCCAGGGATGCTCCCCATGCCGCCGAGCACCACCATGCAGAGGATCATAACGGACTCGAAGAAGGTGAAGCTCTCGGGCGAGACAAAGGCCATCTTGGCCGCGAAGAACACGCCGGCAAGGCCCGCCCAGGCAGAGCCCAGGACGAAAGCCAGCAGCTTCAGACGGAATGTGTCGATGCCCATGGCCTCTGCCGCGATCTCATCCTCGCGGATCGCGATCCATGCCCGGCCGATGCGCGAATGCATCAGGCGGTGCATGGCGATGACGGTCAGGATCGCGATGCAGAGGATCAGGTAGGTGAAGTCCACGGTCCGTGAGAGCACATGGCCGAAGACAACCGGTCTGGGGATGTCCGCGATGCCGTTCGGCCCGTTGGTCAGTTGGTCCCAGTTGTTCAGCACGATCCGGGTGATCTCGCCCAGGCCGAGGGTGACGATGGCGAAGTAGTCGCCGCGGAGCCGCAGGATCGGCAGACCGAGCAGCGCCGCGATCACGGCCGCAACCCCTGCCCCGACCAAAAGCCCCGGCCAGAACGACAGTCCGAAGGAGGTCGAGAGGATGGCGTAGGTGTAGGCCCCGATGGCATAGGAGGAGACGTAGCCCAGATGGAGCAGCCCTGCCTGTCCCACGATCAGGTTCAGACCGAGGGCGAGCACGATGTACAGGCCTGTCAGGGTCATGATGTCGCGGTAATAGTTATTGAGCGTCAGGGGGAGAAGGAAGAGCAGGACCACGAGGACGACGAGCGCTGTCGGAGATTTCAGAAAGGATGCGATGGGCGCGACGCGCGGCGACAGATTGCGCCGCCACGTCCCTGCCACGATCGTTCGCCAGAACACACGGGCGCGGCCGGTCGTGCCTGCGGTCCAGAGGACGCGCACACCCAGGACCGCCAGGCCGATCTTGACCGCGGCAGCGAACCCCGTGAGCGGCCAGACCAGGATGCACGCCCAGAACGGCAGGGCGATGAGGGATCGATGCTTTCCGAGCGTCGCAGAAAAACCCATAACGGCCAGGATTATCGCATATCATTCTCATGATTTCAAGGCATTGTTCCGATAAGGCGGATACTCACTGCTAGCGCCCACGGCACGAGGATGAAAAGGATCCCCCACCAAGGGACGTATCCAGCCACGCGCTAAAGTGCGTGGTTTCTATTTCACTTCGATACTATTCAACGATCCAGTGGTTTTCGTAGATCAACTGTGCTATTATTTTCGATGAGAAATCAAGCCGGTAATTTCGATGTTTTATGGCATTCTTATCATGATGTATTACTTGGACAACGATACACATCATCGGCCGCACATTCACGCTGAATACGCGGAGCATGGCGCTGTCATCGCAATTGATAATGGCGAGGTCTTTGAGGGGGAATTGCCGGGGTCGCAAATGAAGCTTGTCCAGGCCTGGATGGAAATCCATAAAAATGAACCGCTAGGGCGATCGCGCTGCACGAGCGCTTTCGCGGCGAAAAGGCGAAGAGGCCTAGCCCAGCGCAGCCGTGCGGAGCGCCGCCGCGAACTCCTGCGGCTGCTCCACCTGCGGCATGTGGCCCGCGCCGGCAAGCGGGACGAACAGGGCGTTCGTGAGGCCCGCACGGAGTGCGGCCTGCTGCTTCAACGGGATGAGCCGGTCCCCGGTCCCCCAGAGGAGCGCAACCGGGACCGCGGGAGCGGTTTGCTGCTTTCGCTGATGCACGACCATATCGAAGACGACGCGCGACTTCCGTTCCTTGTCCAGACGGATTTGGTCGAGAAGGCCCGTGGGCAATCTGGTGTAATCCGGAAAGGCCCTGCGAAGCGCCCTCCCGGAATAGCCCACTGACCGGA
>JBJKRX010000065.1:0-9590 GCA_046704425.1 Nitrospirota bacterium | reverse complement strand
CTTTTGTTCATCAGGAGGAAACAATGTTTTGTTATCAGTGCGAGCAAGCGGCAAACGGCACGGGATGCACCAAGGTCGGCGTATGCGGCAAGGACCCGAGCGTCGCGGCCCTGCAGGACCTGCTGATCCACGGCCTGCAAGGCCTTGCGCTCGTCGCAACGGAAGGCAGGCTGCACGGCGTCAATGACCATGCGGTGAACGCCTTCCTGGCCAAGGGGCTCTTTTCCACCCTCACGAACGTCGATTTCGATCCGCTGCGGTTCGATGCGCTCATCCGGAACTGCGTCGCGCTCCGCGAGGAGTTGAGGAAAAAGGTACAGGCAGCGGGCGGCAGGACGGACTTCACGCATGGCAGCGCGTCCTTCACGCCTGCCGGCACCATGGAGGGGCTGGTGCAGCAGGGCCGCGAGGTGCGGGAGCGCGTGCCCGACGCCCGGATCAACCCGGATATCCAGTCGCTCCAGGACATCCTGCTCTACGGGCTCAAGGGAGTGGCCGCCTATGCCGATCATGCCCGGATACTCGGCAAGACGGACGACCGGATCTACGCATTCCTGGCAGAGGCATTGGCTGCCATGACCACGACCGACAAGGGCCTGGAGGAATGGATAGCCCTGGTCTTACGGTGCGGCGAGGTGAACCTCCTGACCATGGAGATCCTCGACGCCGCGAACACCGGCGCCTACGGCCATCCCATGCCGACCCCGGTGCCGCTCGGCGCGAAAAAGGGCAAGGCCATCCTCGTGTCCGGCCACGACCTCAAGGACCTCGAGACGATCCTCAAACAGAGCGAAGGCAAGGGCATCATGGTCTACACCCACGGGGAGATGCTCCCGGCCCACGGCTACCCAACGCTCAAAAAATATGCACACTTCGCCGGCCATTACGGCACGGCCTGGCAGAACCAGCACAAGGAGTTCGCGCACTTCCCCGGCGCCATCGTCATGACAACGAACTGCATCCAGAAACCGGCAGCCTCGTACAAGGACAACCTCTTCACCTGCGGTCTTGTGGGCTGGCCGGACGTGCAGCACATCAAGGACGGGAATTTCAGCCCGGTGATCGAGCGGGCCCTTGCCCTGCCGGGCTATGCAGAGGACGTCCCGGGCAAGGAGGTCCTTACCGGCTTCGCCCGGAACGCCGTGCTCGGCGTTGCTGACAAGGTGATCGACGCGGTCAAGGAAGGGCAGATCCGCCACTTCTTCCTCGTGGGCGGGTGCGACGGCGCCAAGCCGGGCAGGAACTACTACGCCGAGTTCGTGGAAAAGGCGCCGAAGGACACCGTGATCCTGACCCTTGCCTGCGGCAAGTTCCGGTTCTTCGACAAGGACCTGGGCGATATCGGCGGCATCCCGCGGCTCCTCGACATCGGCCAGTGCAACGACGCCTATTCGGCGGTGCAGATCGCGCTCGCGCTCTCCAAGGCCTTCAACCTCGGCGTGAACGAGCTGCCCCTGTCCCTGGTCCTGTCCTGGTACGAACAGAAGGCCGTGGCCATCCTGCTCACCCTGCTCCACCTCGGAATCAAGGATATCCGGCTCGGGCCCACGCTCCCGGCCTTCATTACCCCGAACGTGCTGGACGTGCTGGTCAAGAACTTTTCCATCAAGCCCATCGCGGCAACCCCGGACGAGGACCTCGAAGCGATCCTCGGCCCCTGCTGGAACAGGACCAAGGCGGAGTGCACCGAAGCGGATGCAGTGACCGCCTGAGTCAGCGGCCGGGCGGCTATGAGAAAGCAAAAAAGCAGGACGGAACCCTCCGTCCTGCTTTTTTTCTTTATGCTGTATCAACAGACCGCTTATTTGATCTCGATCTGCCGTATCCTATTTCTCCCGGCTGCTTTGGCTTGGTACAGCAGCTCGTCAGCATGGCCGATTATCTCCGCGGCCGTCGTTGCCTGCGAAGGCGTCAGCGTAACGATCCCGCAGCTCACGGTGATCCGTTTTGCCGCAATGGAATGCTGATGCGGGATAGCGAGCTCTTTGACCCGCTCCAGAAAGTGTTCGGCCACGGCAAACGCGCCGGAAGCGTCGGTCTCGGGCAGGATGCAGGAGAACTCCTCCCCGCCGTACCGGGCGGCCATGTCGGCAGGCCGCATGAGCGCCTTTGCCAGGGCCTGCGCCACCTTCTTGAGGCAGTCATCGCCCGCCAGGTGCCCGTAGTGGTCGTTGAAGAGTTTGAAAAAATCGATATCCACCATGATGAGCGACAGGAGCGTCTTTTCCCGCGCCGATCGCCGCAGCTCCTGTCCCAGATAGGCATCGAAACGCCTCCGGTTCGGGATCCCGGTCAACCCGTCCAAGAGCGAGAGCTCTTCCGCCGCTCGCCGGGCAGCTTCCAGCTCCCGGGTCCGTTCCTTCACTTTTTCCGCAAGCTCTTCGTTCAGTCGTTGCAACGCCGCCATCGCGTCCTCGATGTACGAAGCGGTGATGACATCAAGGTTGATATCGAGCAGCTTATTGAACGAGATCAGCAGGCGCCTCTGCTCGTCGTTGTCGGAGCCAGAGGACCCGAGGGCGGTCGTGCAGAAGGCCCTGATCACGTTGATCGCACGGTTCATGAAATGGGCATCGACCGACGCCTGCACGTGTTTCTGCCCGATCTTGATCAGCCCTTCGTAATAGGCATTTTCATAGCTGCCCGAGAAGAGGTCCTGGAACCAGGCCTCCTGCATCCGAAAGACGTGCGCCCGAAGCGCCGCATCGTCGAAGAAACCGGCCGTTTCCTTTGTCCCCAGGATCCAGCCGCGCAGCGCCTCCATCGCCCCTTCGGCATGCCCCGCCATGAAGGCGCGGATCGAGCCGAGCCGGCGCTCATCCTCTCCGGTGAAGCCGTAGTGTCTTTTTATTTCCGCAAAGGACCGCATGTCGCTACCAACTTACCATAACCATAAAAAGATAGTATCAAAAAAATGACGGCGCCACTGATGCCGGCACTGACTGGGGCGGGGCGGCCGGGCTCCACGAACCGCATCACGAACCGCGTCGTATTGTCGGCCCGGGAAAGGGGTGTTGCGCACAGGAGAGAGTGCAAAACAGAAACGGCAATATGCAGGTCTTACCCCCATTGACGGAAGGGGAGCACACACGCGAAGGCAGCAAGTCCTCTCCGAAGCCTGAGGCAGGAACTTTCATCGCGTTCGACAACATATATTGCGCCATTCAATTAAATATAGAGTTTGACAAACGAATGAGATGATACTAACATTTTAATGCAACAAGCTGCAGCGCACAGGACGTTGCGTCCGCGTGCCACACTATGCCGAAGAGGGCAAAAAAACGACCTTCACATCATCACATTGACGCACCTATCGTACTGTGCCTGCACGACGGGGCCGCCTCCGCTGTGCGATATGCGGACAACCATCGCGTCCCCTCGACGCTTGAGCATACCTCCACTGCCATACTTCTCTACCGAAACGTGCTTTTTATGCTGCGGACAGTTGCCTGGGGGAAACTCCGGGGGGCAAGAAGACATGACCTCCCCGATGAGAGAACGAAGTCGATCACCTATCGGAAGGCGTGAATTTACGAAATGAGAAGGGAGGACTGCGTTATGAAGAAATTATTCTCTTGGTCGCTGCCGGCGGCGATGCTGCTTGCCGTGCTCCTTCTGGCGGGCTGTAAGGGCAGCAACGGCGCGACGGGGCCGATGGGAGCGACCGGCGCCACAGGACCGACCGGCGCCACGGGCCCAGCCATGCCGGTGATCCAGAGTCTGGACCTCGCGGGTTCCCCCGCAGCGCCCGGAGGCACGGTCACGGCATCGGTCAGCGCCCAGAGCGCGGAGAACCTTGCACTCACCTATGCCTGGTCCGTGTCCGCGGGATGGTCCGTCGCGAGCGGGGGAACCACAACCGTTGCCGCGATCACGGCGCCCGGCAACTATGCCGCGACAGGCACGGCCACGGTGACGGTCACGGATTCCCAGGGCAGGTCCGCTGTGGGCTCGATCGCGCTCAGCACGGAGGGCGATACGGCGCCGGTGATCGAGAGCATCTCGATCTATCCCCAGCCCGTGCTCACGACCGCGGACCTGGTGGCGAGCGCCTATGACGCAAACAACGACGCACTCACCTATTCCTGGACCATCGGCGGGATCGGCAATATCCTGACGGGCAGCAGCGCGATCTGGACCTCCTCCGGCATCCCGGGTTACTACCGGGTGAGCGTTGCCGTGAGCGACGGCAGAAGCACGGTAGCCGGGAACAGCTTCAGCAACATGCAGATAAGCAGCAGAAGCCCCTGGCCCAAGTTCAGGCGCGACATAGAGGGCACGGGGCGGAGCTCGCTCCTGACAACCGCGACCACGGGCACGCTCAAGTGGTTTTACGTGATCCCGACGAATTGGGTGTATTCCTCTCCGGCGATCGGCGCCGACGGGACCGTCTACGTGGGGTCCGAGGACCATAATCTGTACGCCATCGATACCAACGGCTCGACCAAGTGGAGCTACACCACGCAAGGCGCGATAGACTCCTCTCCGGCCATCGGCGCCGACGGGACCGTCTACGTGGGCTCCAAGGACAAGAACCTGTATGCCGTCGATCCTCTCACCGGTTTGGCCAAGTGGAGCTTCGCGACGGGAGGTGCGGTAAACTCCTCTCCGGCCATCGGCGCAGACGGGACCGTGTACGTGGGCTCCCAGGACGATAAGCTGTACGCCATCAATCCCAACGGCTCGCTCAAGTGGAGCTACACGACGGGAGGGTATGTGACGTCCTCTCCTGCGATCGGACCGGACGGGACCATCTACGTGGGGTCGTGGGACGCCAAGCTGTACGCCATCAAGCCCGACGGCTCGCTCTTGTGGAGCTGCCTGACCTCTACGCCGACAAATTATGTATTGGCCTCCTCCCCGGCAGTCGGCGCAGACGGGACCGTGTACGTGGGGTCCGAGGACGGTTACCTTTTAGCGATCAGTCCCGCCGGATCGCTCCTGTGGGGCTACGGGACGGGAGGCTCCGTGGACTCCTCCCCGGCCATCGGCGCGGACGGGACCATATACGTGGGATCGTATACCACCGGCAAGCTTTTCGCTTTCAATCCCGACGGCTCCGTCAAGTGGAGCTACACGACGGGAGCGTATGTGGATTCCTCCCCGGCCATCGGCGCAGACGGGACCGTCTACGTGGGGTCCGAGGACTATAAGCTGTACGCCATCAAGCCCGACGGCTCGCTCTTGTGGAGCTACACGACGGGAGGCGCCATAGACTCCTCGCCGGCCATCAGCGCAGACGGGACCGTGTACGTGGGGTCCGACGATGATGAGCTCTACGCCATACACTGAGCCGGCCGGGCACGGTGTCGGGCGGCAAACAGCGTATCCCGGCGGAAGAAGGATGTGTTGCTAGCGCATCAGGACCGTAACGGCTATCCGCGGAGCGCGGGATTGCAAGCCGGAGGGCGGAACGCCCTCCGGCTTTTTTTGCGGACGCCGCTTGAAAAAGACGCCCCTATGCCGAAAGGCATATTGAGATTTGATCGTTATTGCGGTTAATTGACGAGGATCCGGCTTCCCTCATGGGAGGGCAAGGGCGATCGGCCATCGGAACCGTGAGGTTACTCAGTGGACGCAAGGATTGCACAGGGGAGGGCTGCATGGTGAAAAAATTCTTTTATTGGTCGCTGCCGGGAGCCGCGCTTCTTGCCGTGTTCGTTCTGGCAGGTTGCAAGGGCGTCAACGGCGCGAGCGGCGCCGACGGCACGAACGGGTCCAGCGCCCTGGTGTCGATCGTCACCGAGCCGTCCGGCACGAACTGCGCCTCCGGGGGCAGCAAGGTCAGCGCGGGGCTCGACACGAACGGCAACGGCGTCCTCGATCCGTCCGAGATCACGTCCGTTTCGTATATCTGCAACGGCGCGGCGGGATCGACGGGTGCAACCGGCGCGACCGGAGCTACCGGCCCCTCCCTGCCGGTGATCGAGGGCATCTCGATCTATCCCCAGCCGGTGCTCACGAGCGCGGAACTGGTAGCGACCGCCTCCGACGCGGACAACGCTCCGCTCACCTACTCCTGGACCATCGGCGGGATCGGGAACCTCCTGACCGGCAGCAGCGCGCTCTGGAACTCCCCGGGCATCCCGGGCTACTATACCGTGTCGGTTGCCGTGAGCGACGGCACGGGTACGGTACGCGGCACGAGCAGCGTCAGCGTATCGAGCGCCAGCCCCTGGCCGCGGTTTCGCCGGGATGCGGAGGGCACGGGTTCCAGCCCCGTGCTCGCGAGCGCAACCACCGGCGCCTTCAAGTGGAGCTATGCCACGGGCAACGCCGTGATATCCTCTCCCGCGATCGGACCGGACGGGACCGTGTATGTGGGCTCGAATGACGGCAAGCTCTATGTCATCGACCCCGACGGCATATACAAGTGGTATTACACGACCGGGAGCGGGGTGCTTTCCTCCCCGGCCGTCGGCTCGGACGGGACCGTGTACCTGGGATCGGCGGACAAAAAACTCTACGCCATCAATCGGTACGGCTTGCTCAAGTGGACGTTCACGACGGGAAGTTATATATACTCGTCGCCCGCGATCGGCCCGGACGGCACCGTGTACGTGGGCTCCTATGACCATAGCCTCTATGCCGTCAATCCCGACGGCACACTCAAGTGGCGCTACGCGACGGGGAGCGCCGTGTTTTCCTCACCCGCCATCGGGCCGGACGGCACCGTGTACGTGGGGTCGCAGGACAATAAGCTCTACGCCGTCAATCCCGACGGCACGCTCAAGTGGAGCTACGCGACAGGGAACTATGTATGGTCGTCCCCGGCGATCGCGCCGGACGGCACCGTGTACGCGGGATCGGATGACGGCAAGCTCTATGCCATCAATCCCGACGGCACGCTCAAATGGAGTTACACGACGGGGAACTGCGTGGAATCCTCGCCTGCGATCGGCCTGGACGGCACGGTATACGTTGCGTCGGAGGACAATACGCTCTATGCCGTCGATCCCGACGGAGTGTACAAGTGGAGCTACGCTACAGGAGGCATGGTGTTTTCCTCCCCGGTGGTCGGTCCGGACGGGACCGTGTTCGTGGGGTCGCGGGACAATAAGCTCTACGCCGTCAATCCCGACGGCACGCTCAAGTGGAGCTACGCCACGATGGGCAGGGTCGACTCCTCTCCGGCGATCGGCGCCGACGGCACCGTGTACGTGGGGTCGGATGACGGGAAACTCTATGCAATACGCTGAGCCGGCCGCGGCAAACCGCGGATATCGGCGGAAGCAGAATGCGTGCCGGTGCACCAGGACCATAACGGCTATCCGCGAAGCGCGGGATGCGGAAAATGCCGGATGCTATCGCAAGCCGGAGGGCGGAACGCCCTCCGCTTTTTTTGCGAAGCCGCTTCAACAAGACGCGAACATGCCTCCAGAGCTGAGGAGCTCCTCTGCCGAAAGGCATAGTGAGGTGTAATCGTTATTGCGATTGATCGACAATGATGCGGCAAGGGAGAGGATGACGCCCTCGGTGAGTACAAGGATTTGCCGCAACCACCGTGTCCCGGGCATGCTCATGAGACATCACAACGTGGGTCTTCGGCTTTCGATGGCGTCGTAAACTCCACGCATATCGGGAAGGACGATCTCGCAACTGGGAGGGCACGCTTCGGCGGACGGCCTGAGGATTATCGACGCGATCATCGTCAAACCGCCCGGGGCGAAGGGTGGATTCATTTCACCATGAACGATGCCCGCCGATCAGATGCGAGGGAGAACCTGACGTCAACTGGAAATATCCACCGCCTTGGTTCTGCATGACAATGCATGCAGCATGCGGTACAGCATCCGCGATGCGGCGAGGTCCGGTTGCTGCTTGACGGCCTCTTCCCGCGCACGCGCAACAAGGGAGACGAAACCGGGCCGCTCCTCCTCGGGCATTGCTCGCAGCAACGTCTCCCTGAGCTCGTCGTTTCCGCCGATCAGCTCCTTCCGCCACGCCTTCGCCTGCTTGTGCCGTGCGGTTCCTTCCCGGTCCTTTTCCCGCCTGCTGCGAATCGCCGCCTCGATCGGCTGCGGATCGATTTTCCGCATCAGCGCCCCGATGTACTGCACCTGCCGATTGAGCGCGCCATGCTTTTTGATCATCTTCCCCTGCATAACCGCATCGAAGAGCTTTTCCGGCAGATCCAGGCCCTTGATGTCTTCCGCGGTCAAATGGAGCAGCCGCTCCCCGAGATCCTGCAGGGACAAGGCCTCTTTCTTCTTTTCCGTTTTGCTTGCCTTCTCCATGAAAAGGAGTATAACAGACACCGTACGAATTGGATACGATAATCATGAACGTCTGCTTCCGGAGGAAATGCTATGACGAAATTGAAAGAAGTTCTGCTGTATACGGATGGCGCGTGCAAACGCAACCCCGGGCCCGGCGGTTACGGCGTCGTTCTCCGCTCCGGCGATCAAGAGACGATCCTTTCCGGCGGGTATCACCTGACGACGAACAACCGCATGGAAATGCTTGCCGCGATCCTGGGTCTCGAATCGCTGACCGCCCCCTCCGTTGTCACGATCACGAGTGACTCGAAATACCTTGTCGATGCGGTGGTCAAGGGCTGGGCGCGCAAATGGAGAAGCAACAACTGGAAGAAGGGCGACGGCAGCAGGGCGCTCAATCCGGACCTGTGGACGCGGATGCTCGACCTCTGCGACCGGCACCAGGTGCGGTTCGTCTGGGTCCGCGGCCACGACGGGCACCCGGAAAACGAGCAATGCGACAGGTTGGCGACCGCTGCGGCTGCGAGAGGAGACCTGCCCGCGGATGAGGTGTACGAATCAAGTTCCCCGCTGCGGGGGGAGCTGTAATCCGGAAAGGCTTTTTATCCGCAGATTACGCAGATACGCGACTCCACGCTCTTGAGTACGGTTGCGCAGAAGAAAGGGAAGCGACGTTCGGATGTCTCTGCGTCGTCTTTCATGGCTCAATGACTTCAAGATCCCGGCAGATTTTTCGAGCGAGAAAGTCGTTGATCTCGCGGTGGCGGGGAATGGTCGATGTCTTCTTTGCTGCTCGATTAATGTAAACCGAATGGCTGCCGCCTTCTCGAAAGATCTCACAACCATGCTTTTCGAGATGCCGCAGCAAATCGATCCGCTTCACGCAGCAGTAACCGGCATGGCTTCGCGGATGACGTTTTGACCTTTCAGGGACTCTTCGGTCAAAGCCCTGTTCGTATCAAGGACGAGGGCGACGGCCTCTTCAAGGTTGGCGCGAACTTCTTCAAGGGTCGCGCCTTGCGAATTTGCGCCCGGGAGCTCTTCGACAAAACCGATGTAACCCTCAGCCACTTTTTGAAAAATCGCGGTTAATTGAACCTTCATATCTCAAACCTCTCGCAGGCAATTTCCCCTCATGCCGCAATTGGAATATGCCTTAATTTTAACACCCTGTCAACGGAAAACCGTGCCCCGCGCAAGGCGTGATCACGAATCGCGAGAAAGACCGTTATACGGAGTTCAGGCTAATACTACAGCGCTACTTTTTTGCTAGACAAGCGGCATGAAATCAGGTAATATCGACATCGTTAAGGCGCGTGAAAGGGTACTGCCTCTGTTTGCCGCGAGAGAATTCTCACCTCGGCAAGAGAG
>JBJKRX010000064.1:0-4371 GCA_046704425.1 Nitrospirota bacterium | reverse complement strand
GCCCACGATCTGCCGGATCTCCTGGTCCGGCTCTCCCTGCAGCAGCGCGACGGGACCGGGAAAACCCTGGGGCGAGAAGAGGTGGTACCCCTGCGGCGCAAGCTGCAGCAGGAGGGTGTTCTCGCGGTTGTTGCGGCCCAGGACGACCTTCCGCCCTTCGGCGAACCGGAAGTGACGGCCGACGGTCAGGAGCCGGATGTCGCTTGGCGTGGGGGAGCCTTTGTCGCTAAAGAGATCGCGCAGCTTGGCGGAAAAATTGCGGTCCGTCAGGAGGCAGCCGCCGGCGGGCGTGGAAAAGCCGCGGATGCCGAACCGTTCGGCGAGCTGGAGCTGGACCGTGCGCGATCTGCCGCTCACACCCAGGAGCAGGTCCCGTTTGATCACCCCGTCCAGCTCGGCCTTGGTGGGCGGCAGGAGGGCGGCCGAGAGCGGACGCAGGACCATGCCGCGCAGTCCCGCGTCGCGTTCGATCACGGGAAAGGTGTCGCGCCGCTGGGACATGGGGCGCTGGCCCAGCACCTCGCCGGTGACCACGAAGGGGGCGCCGAGCTCGCGCATCAGCTCGCCCGCCTTGCGCAGCATGAAGATCTTGCAGTCGATGCAGGGATTGGCGTTCTTGCCGTAGCCGTGTGCGGGGTTTTGGACCATGTCGATGTACGCCTGGCCCATATCAAGGATCCGCAGCTCAATGCCTACGGATTGGGAGACGCGCGCCGCGTGCGTGTCCTGTTCGTTGCCGTAGCTCTTGGAAAATGCGGAGGTGCAGAACAGGCCGACCACGTCGAACCCCTGCTCCTTGACGAGCTTTGCCGCAAGGATGCTGTCCAGACCGCCGGATATGAGCGCGACCGCTTTGGGTGACACGGGTTCCTCCCCCCGAGTGACGGGATATTATAAATCTTCAATCGCGGCCTTGGCAAGAGGGGATGCGTGTTCGAGGAAATTTCTTCTCCGGCGTTCAGAAGGCGGCGGTGAGAGTAAGACCGCGTACGTCCCTATTGATGAGCGGGACGATCGCGATGCCTGCCCCTTTGGGGACGCGGTGCGCGGCAACGACCATTCTGCCGGTCCAGAAGCCGATGGCCGAGCCCGCGAAGACGTCGGAGGTCCAATGGACGTTGTGCACCACGCGGGTCGCCGCGGTGATCGCGGCGATCGCGTATGCCAGGGGAGCGACGAAGGCGTTGTCGTACTCGGTGGCGATGACGGATGCAACGGAAAAGGCGATCGCGGCATGGCCCGAAGGGAAGGATTGAGCGGAGTCGGCAGGGATGCCCGGGCCGTCCCAGGTGTGGGGCGGGTCGCCCGTAAAGGGCCGGTGCCGGCCGGTCGCATACTTGAGCGCCTCTACGATGACGCCGGTCAGTACGGCGCTCTCGACCGTGAGGAGCGAGGTCGTCTGCATCTTCGCATCATGGGCCAGCCTGCCATAGAGGAACATGCCTCCCACGATGGGGACGGTGGCCAAACCGCAGCCGATCGGCATCACGTCGTCGCCGATCCGTTCCACGGTCGTGGTCTTATGTCCCTGGACCCAGGTCTGGATCTTTTGGTCATGGCCGTAGAGCAGCATGGTCGCGCCGGTCACAACGGAGGCAGTGAGCCAGTCCCCGGCATTCCAGCGCGCAGGCGCAGTCAGGAGGGTGGCGCCGTCGGTGGCGTATCCCCAAAAATACGATTCGTTCAAATCAAGGGGCGCAACGCCTTGATCGGGTGCATTCGGGACGGGGCCGGCCGCCTGCGCGGCAGCGGCTCGTGCAGGCATCCAGAGCAGCACGAGTATGACGATGATCCGGAATGAAGGAAGAGAAGACATGGGGACGCATCTCCCGTGGCCGCAGCAGCGTGGGCACGAAATTGGATAATACCACGGTGACGGATGAATGCGAGGGATTTATGTGCGATCGCGAGGAGACAGGACTAGAAAGGGAAGAGCAAGAGGGCAATGGCCCCTTTCTGCGAAGGTGCGAACATGAGGGCGGGGTCCCCTGGTGCGTTGAGACCGAGGAAGGCTTCGGTGAAGAAATTCCCGAGGAAATTGCCGAGGCTGATCCCGGCGAGGACGTCCGAAGGGAAGTGCTGATAGGCCTCGAGCCGGGCCCAGGCAGTCGCAGCCGTCAGGGTGTCGAGCCCGATCTGCGACGCGGTCACGGCGCCGGGAGACCAGCCGAAGGTCTCGATGTTCCGCGCTGCAAGCGCGGCGTAGAACGCTGTCCCCGTGGCGTGGTTGGAAGGGAAGCTTGCCCGGTCCGTGCCGTCCGGCCGGGCCCGGTTCACGCCGACCTTGAGCACGCCCACGGCCTCGCGCATCAAGATGCCGCCGCCGGTCTGGATCCCCAGGCCCTGCGCCTTGTTCCTGACCCAGCCCGCGGCATCGTCGCCGCCCGGTGCGGCAATGGCGCTCGCGACCCAGGCCGCACCTGCGATATCGCGCAGTGTGTAGCTCGTGCGGTCCGCACGGTGGCGCGATCCGAAGATTGGCGCCTTCTTCGCCGCCCATTCCGTGGCATTCCGGTCCGCGTCGCCGATCCGGAACGCAGCCGCTCCCGCAGCAGGGACCCAGGTCCGCGGCGCAATCGCGGCGTGCCATGCGGCTTGGCCGATCCGCTCCCAGCCCGGCGTGAGCGTGGCGTCCTGACCCCAGACACGGCCGTTCGCCATGGTGCCGCAGCCGGCCAGGCCGAGGATGATGCCAAGCAGCACGAGAACTGTGGCCCCCCGGATGTTCCCGCTCACTGGGTGTCTCCTAGAACGCGATTACCGGCATCCGGTTGTTTCGCTGAGAAACCCCTCCACCGTCTTCGCCCAGGCCTCGTAGCCCTTCGTTGTAAGATGCACGCCGTCGTCCGAGACGAAGCCGTTTCGCACCTCACCCTGTGCGTCCAGAAAACTGCTGAAGACATCCAGATAGGCGGTCCCGTACTCCTCTGCGATCCCCTGCAGGCGGCGGTTGACGTCTTGGATCAGGTCGTTGCTGATCCAGGTGAGATCCACGGGCAGGATGCTCTGGATCACGATCCCGGTCTTCTTGTACCAGGTGGTGAGGTTGCGTACGATCTCGCGAAAGGGGGCTTCGATGGAGTACTGCTCCATGGCGAGATTGTTGATGCCGGTCATGAGGAACAGAAAATCCGGATCGCGGACCTTTGCGCGGATCGCGTCCCTGCGACCAAGCAGACCCTCGATCGGCTCGCCTGCAATGCCGAGGTTCAGGACGCGAAAGGCAGGGAACCTGCGCTGCCAGTCGAACCACTGGGTCAGGGAGTCGCCCAGGAACACGAGGGTCTTTCCCGCGTTCGTCACAGGGCATCCTTCCCTAATACCCGGGCGATCGCCTGTTTCAGCATTGCCACGGAAGGAACGTTCTTGAGCCGCCCGGACTCGTCAATATAAGCCCTTCAGGTGAGTCCCGGCGAATTCCCGCCCGGGAAGACATCTTTCCCGTTCATCCAGAACGACGGGGAGCCGTTGATCCCGAGGCGCAGGGCGTCCTCGTAGGTGTACGTGTGGTACGCCACGTCTGCCTGCACAACAAGATCGGTGAGGGCCTGTTCGAGGTTTTCCTTGAGCGCATAGTAGGAACCGCAGCCTTCGGACATATAGATGTCGATCTGCAGGGGCATGCCGGCCGTTTAGCCCACCTGAATGATCTGGACCGGACAGGAATCCGCCGCTTCATTCACCTTGTCCAGGAGCTCCGCCGGTGCCTCGCCCTCGGCCGGATTGCCGCCGATCTGGTACTTGGCCACGATCTGGCTCCAGTTGTCCATGGAGTTCTGCTCGAAGAACTCGGGACAGCCGGCCCAGCAGGATTCGCAGCTGATGCACTCTTCTCTCGTGATCGTCACCTTTGCCATTTTTTCACCTCGCGTTGTTTGAATTTGAGCCGTCGTGATCGCACGACGACGTTCACACCAGTCTTTTCCGTTCCAGCACGTCGTCGGTCCAGGAGAGCGCGGCCGAGACGGCCGGGAACCCGATGGTGCTCGTGAGCAGGATCAGCGTGTGGCGGACCTCGTCGGGCTTGGCGCCCGCGGCAACGGCCCTGCGTACATGGGAGTGCACCGACCCCTCGGACCGGATCGCGGCAGCCGCAGCGAGCTGGACGAGCTCCGCACTCTTCCGGTTGAGCGGTCCCGCCGCCTTGGTGGCCTTCCCGAGGGTCTCCAGGGACTTCATGACCCCTTTATACTTCTTCTGGATGGTCGTGTACTGCGCCGGCATCTTCGGCATAATGGTTTCCTCCTCCCGGACGTGCCGGTCGTCTTCGCGGCGAGCGGCCAAGCCTGCTATTGAGTGTATTCAATCAACGCGCCGGTGTCAAGCGCCGAGGATATTTTGGTTTTGACAGCCGGTGCCCGGGTATGCTAG
>JBJKRX010000063.1:0-20259 GCA_046704425.1 Nitrospirota bacterium | reverse complement strand
GGATCAGGGTGATTGTAAACTCCCTTCGCGGAAAACGGGTCGTGGCAATGAAGGGCGTGAATCGCGCGCGCAGCATGCTCCGGAGCAGGGCGGCGAGGGCAACCAGGAAGACCCCGTACAGGACGAGCCAGGGCACGGGCGGGGCAGGGGGATGGAACTCGGCGAGGGGCATGCGCGCGAAGAATCCGACCATACGGACAAAGACGTCGGAGGCGAGCTGGTCCAGGGACGCGAAGACCAGGTGGTGCGCGAAGAGCGAGGCAACGCCGGTGAAGAGCCCCAGGGGGACCACGATCATGCCGGCGAAGGGAACGACCACGAGGTTCGCCGCGAGACCGGCGAGCGAGAACTGGTTGAAGTAGCGCGCGACCAGGGGGCCCGTGGCCAGGGTCGTCGCGAGCGAGATGCATACGAGCAGGAGCGCTCCGTTCCCGATCCTGCGCAGCCTGGTCGCGGGTCTCGGGACCAGCTCGTTCCAGAGCGAGACCGTAAAGCCGATGACGAGCACCGACAGATAGGAAAGCTGGAAGGAGATGGAGAAGAGGGCCTGGGGGGTCACGACCAGGAGGGCCAGGGCCGCGAGGGCGAGGGACTGCATGAGCGCGTGCTCGCGGTCGAGCAGCAGGGCGGCAAGCCCTGCCGCGATCATGATGAGCGAGCGAAGCGTCGCAATCTGAACGCCCGCCAGGAGCGTATAGAAGAGCACGACCGGCAGGGTGAGGCCTGCGGCGATCTTGTTCGGGTCCGCGTGGAGCGTGAGCCGGTGATACCGGCGCTCGGGCAGGAGGAAGAGCAGGCCCCGGAAGAGCGTGAAGCAGAGCACGGCCAGCATGCCCAGGTGGGAGCCGGAGATCGAGATGATGTGCATGACCCCTGCGGCCATGAACCGGTCGCGCAGATCGTCGGTGAGCCCCCCCTCTTCGCCGACCACCATGGCCTGGAGCACGGCAGAGCCGGGTCCGTGGGTCGAGGCGAGGAAGGCCTGCCGGATCCGTTCGCGCCAGTCCTGGACGGTCCGGAACAGGCCGTGGCCCTGCGCCAGGACCGTGATGGCGGCGCTGTTCTTCACGCTCGCGATGCGGCTGATCCCGCTCTCCGCGAGATACTCCGCGTAATCGAAGGCCGCGGGATTGCGATACCCCCGGGGCGCGATCAGGTATGCCCTGCATTGGATCCTGTCGCCGTATCCGACGGCTACGTCCGGTTCGCGCAGGCTCACGCGGACCTTGCCCGAGACCGGCAGGCCGTCGATCTTCCGAACGCGAAGGACAAAGGCGGTACGGTCCGGGTCCCGTTCCAGGGGAGAGACGATGGTCCCGGTCAGGATATGGCGCGCATGATCAGCAGGAACGACGCGGGTGAGATGGCCGGCAGGGACCCAGGCCGCGGAAAAAAGATAGGCGAACGCTCCGAGCAGGGCAGGGATCGTGATCAGGAAAAAGCGGCGCGCCGTGCTCCGCCGAAGCGGAACCAGGACCGCGAGCAGAAGGATGCCGGAGACGGCGAGCGCAGAGAGCGAGAGCGGGAAGAAGAGCATGCCCCTGCCGAGCAGGATGCCTGCGAGGAAGGCGAGTGTCAGGACGATGACGGGGCTCTGCATAGGGAGTATGCAAGCTGTTCGGATCTCTCTGGTGTGATCGGGATAAATCCGCTACCCCAGGTGTTCCCGGATGATCGCGGCGAGGTCGTCGGCGAGCGCCTTGATCTCGTCCTGCTGTTCGCCCTCGATCATGATCCGCACCTTGGGCTCCGTGCCCGAATACCGCACCAGGAGACGGCCGTGGCCGTCCAACCGATTCTCCAGGGAGGCGATGCGTTCGGCGATCGCGGGGATCGTCGCGAGGTCTTTCCGTTCCTTCACCCGCACGTTGACGAGCACCTGGGGATAGGTCTTCATGCACGCGGCGAGCTCGGACAGGGGCTTGCCGGTCTGGCGCATAATGGCGAGGACCTGGAGCGCGGTGATGAGGCCGTCTCCCGTGGTGTTGTGGTCCAGGAAGATGACATGGCCCGACTGCTCGCCGCCCAGGTTGAACCCGCCGGCAAGCATCTTTTCCATCACGTATCGATCGCCGACCGGGGCGCGGACGAGGGTGATGCCCGCTTCCTGCATGGCGCGCTCCAGGCCGAGATTGCTCATGACCGTGGCGACGAGGGTGTTGTGCTTGAGCCTGCCCTCCTGCTTCATCCACAGGGCGCAGATCGCCATGACCGCATCGCCGTCTACGATCGTCCCGGCTTCATCGCACAGGATCAGGCGGTCCGCGTCGCCGTCGAAGGCGATGCCGACCCGGGCCCGGTTCGCCACCACGGCCCGGGAGATCACCTTGGGGTGCAGGGACCCGCACCCGTGGTTGATGTTCGTGCCGTTCGGCTGGTCGTAGAGCGAGATGACGTCGGCGCCGAGCTCGGTCAGGATGTGCGGCCCGATGCGGTAGGCCGCGCCGTTGGCGCAGTCCACGACCACCCGCAGGCCGGCGAGGTCCATGCCGCGCGGGATCGACGACTTTACGAACTCGTTGTACCTGCCGATGGCGTCGTCGATCCGGAAGGCCTTGCCGATCTCGGCGGCCGTGGGCCGGATGGCCTCGACGGCGCCCGAGAAGATCAGCTCCTCCATGCGCTGCTCCATGTCGTCCGGCAGCTTGAACCCGTCCCTCCCGAAGAACTTGATGCCGTTGTCCTCGTAGGGGTTGTGGGACGCCGAGATCACGACGCCCGCGTCGGCGCGCAGGCTCCGGGTAAGGAAGGCGATGCCCGGCGTGGGCACGGGCCCCACGAGCAACACGTCCACGCCCATGGAGCAGAGGCCCGCGGTGAGGGCGCTCTCGATCATGTACCCCGAAAGCCGCGTGTCCTTGCCGATCACGATCCGGTGGCGGCGCGCGGAATCCCGAAAGAGATGGGCAGCGGCCCTGCCGATGCGGAGCGCCATTTCCGAGGTCATGGGGTCCTGGTTGGCCGTGCCGCGGACGCCGTCGGTGCCGAAGAGCCTTTTCATTGCCCGGTCCTTTCGATCACGATGGTCACGGAGATGTCCTTCTCCACGATCTTGACCTGTCTGCCCTGGTAGTCGATCCGGGGATCGACGGTCATGCTTTCGCGCGCCCCCTCGATGTCGATCGGCAGGGTCCGGAGGACGGCCAGGGAACGCACGGCGCTCTCCGCCCCCACCACCGTGAGGCGGCGCGGCGAGACAACGACCTTTACGACGCGGAAGCCCGGCGCCGGATCGCCGCGGAGCTTGGCCCGGACCCGGAGGGTCTTCTGGATGATCGGATCGAGCCGCACCCGGACCTCCGTGGGCGAGAGGTGCGTGATGGAAACGCCCGAGGGACGCCGGATCTCGTCGGGCGTGATCGGCAGGACGTTCTCGCCGGGAGTCGCCGTGGACAGGTCCAGGGCGCAGAAGACCCGCTTCCCGATCGTGATGTCCCGGAGCGCCAGTTCCTGGCCCTGCACGCGCACCTCGAGCGTCCCGGTCACGTTGCCGACCACGGCCAGGCTCTGCGGGACATTGCGCAGCTCCAGCGGCACGGTCAGGGTCATCTCCGTCTTGCCCTTGGAGGTCACGTAGAACCAGAGGGTGAGCGAGATGCACAGGGAGAGGAGCTTGATGCCCCAGTTGTCGAGAAATACTTCACGCAGCTTCATGACTGTTTCTTCCCGCCTTTTTTCGGGATGAAGATATCGGACAGCGCCCGCCGGAGCGCTGCCGCGTCGCTCGTGTGCCGGACCGCGCCGTCCATGACCACCGCGATCTCGCCGGTCTCCTCGGAGATCACGACCACCACGGCGTCGGACTCCTCGGTCAGGCCCACGGCCGCCCGGTGGCGCGTGCCCAGGGCCTTCGAGAGGTTCGACGAGAGCGTGAGCGGCAGGAAACAACCCGCGGCAACGATCCTGCCGCCCCGGATGATCGCGGCCCCGTCATGGATCGGCGAGTAGGGCAGAAAGATGCTGACCAGGAGCTCCTTCGTGACCTTGGCGTCCAGGTCGGTCCCCATCTCGACGATGGTCGTGAGGTCCGTGTCCCGTTCCAGCACGATGAGCGCGCCGATGCGCTTGTTGGCCATGGACACGGCCGCCTTGACCGTCTCCTCGATGAACTTGGCGCCCTCGACGGTCGAGAGCGAGCGGAAGATCCGGCCTTCGCCGACCCGGGCGAGGGTCCGCCGGATCTCGGGCTGGAACAGGATCACGAGGGCCAGGACGATCTGGGACCAGAAGCTGTGGATGAGCCAGTCGAGCGTATAGAGCTCGATGAGCTGCGAGGCGAGGAGCACCAGCACGATCAGGCCGATGCCGATCAGCATCTGGAAGGCCCGGGTGCCTTTGAGGAGCAGCAGCAGGCGATAGAAGACGAAATAGACGACCGCGATGTCCAGCGTGTCGGAGAACCAGCGGTAGTGGCTGAGGGCCTCGTGTATTTCGGTAAAGTTCGTGAGCATAGGGATAGGGCGAATCCGAAATGCGCAACCAAACCATTCTGACAGGATGTCAGGATACGACCGGCTAATAAATTAAAAAATCAGTCGACCACACAATGCACAGCAGGCACGGAGAAGTAGGGAGAAAGGTCGGGGGGACCCTTGTGCGCCTTTTGCGGCGAAAAAAGAACTTACGCAGTCAGCGCTGCGTTCTCCTGCCCAATCCGGATATCCCGTTATCTCGTCGAGAGTCTTATTGCGGACTTGCTTCTCACCACCGCGTCGGTCATCCGCGCGACCTGCACCATGGGCCCCACGTCGTGGACGCGCACGATCGCCGCGCCGCGCGCGATGCCGAGCGCCACGGTGGCTGCGGTGCCGAAGACCCGGTCGTCGGGGTTCGGCAACCCCAGGACCGCGCCGATGAACCGCTTCCGCGAGGTCCCGAGCAGCACGGGCCTGCCCAGTCGCGTGAACTCGCCGAGACGATCGATGATCTCCAGGTTGTGCGCCGCAGTCTTGCCGAACCCGATGCCGGGATCGACCAGGATCCGGTCGGGCCGTACGCCGCCTTGCTCGGCGATGCGCACGCCTTCGTGCAGCCAGTCCCTGATCTCGCCGACCACGTCGGCATAGACGGGGTGCTGCTGCATGTTGCGGGGCGTGCCCTTGATGTGCATGATGACGATCGCGGCTCCGGCATCGGCCGCGACACGGGCCATGTCCGGGGAGAACCGCAGTCCGCTGATGTCGTTCACGATCCCGGCGCCGGCGGCGAGCGCCTTTGCGGCGACCGTCGCCTTATAGGTGTCCACTGAGATCGGGACGGGAAGCTCCCGGGCGAGCCGGCTGATGAGGGGGATGATCCTGCGCAGTTCCTCGTCCTCCGGCACCGGGTCGGCGCCGGGGCGGGTCGATTCGCCGCCCACGTCGATGCAGTCCGCGCCGGCCGCGACCATGGCGTGGGCGTGGGCCACGGCGCGCTCGAGATCAATGAACCGGCCGCCGTCCGAGAAGGAATCGGGCGTGGCGTTCAGGATCCCCATGACGTTCGTGCGGCCCGTGAGATCGAGCAGCCTGCCCCCGCAGTCGATGCGTCCCGGGGGCGTTCCGGTTCCCTGCGGCACCGATGCCCTCCTATGCAGCGGCAGGAGCGCCGTGGACGATCTCTTCGATCTCGGGACCTTCGAGGGTCTCTTTTTCGAGCAGTGCGGTGGTCAGACGGTCGAGCGTCTCGCGGCGGTCGGCGATGAGCTTCTTGGCGCGCTCGTAGTTGTCCATGACGATCCGCTTCACCTCGTCGTCGATCTCGACGGCCGTGTGCTCGCTGTAGTCGCGGTGCTGGGCGATCTCGCGGCCGAGGAAGATCTGCTCTTCCTTCTTGCCGTAGGTGAGGGGACCGAGCCGGTCGCTCATGCCCCATTCGGTCACCATCCTGCGCGCCAGCTGGGTCGCGCGTTCGAGATCGTTGCCCGCGCCCGTGGTCATGTGCTGCAGGGCGATCTCCTCGGCGGCCCTGCCGCCCAGGAGGATCGCGATGTTGTTCAGGAGATGCTCGCGGTCGTAGGAGTAGCGGTCCGCCGTGGGAAGCTGCAGGGTGACGCCCATGGCCATGCCGCGCGGGATGATGGAGACCTTGTGGACCGGGTCGGTGCCCGGGATGAGCTTCGCCACCATCGTATGGCCCGCCTCGTGGTAGGCCGTGTTCTTCTTTTCCTCGTCGCTGATGATCATGGTCCTGCGCTCGAGGCCCATCAGGATCTTGTCCTTGGCCCGGTCGAAGTCGTCGTTCTCGACCTGGGTCTTGCCCGCCCTGCCGGCCAGGAGCGCAGCCTCGTTCACGAGGTTCGCGAGCTCGGCCCCCGAGAGTCCCGGCGTGCCGCGGGCGATGGCCTCGAGGTCCACGTGCGGGGCGAGCTTGATCTGGAGGGTGTGCACCTTGAGCACGCCGACGCGGCCGTTCAGGTCGGGCCGCGGGATCACCACCTGGCGGTCGAACCGGCCGGGCCGGAGCAGCGCGGGATCGAGCACGTCGGGGCGGTTCGTGGCGGCCACGAGGATCACGCCGTCGTTCGACTCGAAGCCGTCCATCTCGACCAGGAGCTGGTTCAGGGTCTGCTCGCGCTCGTCGTGCCCGCCGCCCAGGCCCGCGCCGCGGTGGCGGCCCACGGCGTCGATCTCGTCGATGAAGATGATGCAGGGTGCGTTCTTCTTGCCCTGCTCGAAGAGGTCGCGCACGCGGGACGCGCCCACGCCCACGAACATCTCGACGAAGTCGGAGCCGCTGATCGAAAGGAAGGGGACGCCCGCCTCGCCCGCGATGGCGCGCGCCAGGAGCGTCTTCCCGGTGCCGGGCGGGCCGACGAGCAGGACGCCCTTCGGGATCTTGCCGCCGAGCTTCTGGAACTTCTGCGGGTCCTTCAGGATCTCGATGATCTCCTGGACCTCCACCTTGGCCTCGTCCATGCCGGCGACCTCGCTGAAGGTGATCTTCTTCGTGCTCTCGTTCAGGAGCTTGGCGCGGCTCTTCCCGAAGGACAGGGCCTTATTGCCGCCCATCTGCATGTTGCGCATGATGAAGAGGAACCAGACGCCCATGAGGATGAGCGGCGCCCAGACGATGAGGAAGTTGTACCAGGGGGACTCCTTGTCCTCCACGGCGTTGATCTTGACTCCCTTGGCCATCAGCTCCTTGGCGAGGTCGGGATATTCGACGAGGTTCGTCTTGAAGGTCTTGCCGGTCTTGAGCGTACCGGTCAGCTCCTGGCCCTTGATGGTCACGTCGCTCACTTCGCTGTTCTGGACCTTCGTCATGAAGTCGCTGAACGACATCTGCATGGCCGTCTGGCCCACGGGATTGAAGAGGTTGAAAATGAGCACCGATACCACGATGAAGAGCAGGATCAGCGCCAGGTTCTTGTATGGTGCATTCACGAATGGGACCTCCGTTTGGTGCTTGAAGTTCCGGCTGTCGCACGGGAAGCCGCCGCGTCCGCAACGGGCCGTCCGGGTGTGCGCCGTACGGGCATAGTACCATACCGCGGCGGCTTGTGACAACTCTTCGCGCCGCTTCGCCCCTCAGGGGGTGTGCATCTCCTCCACGGGCAGAACGGCGATATAGGGAAGATTGCGGTAGCGGTCCTGGTAGTCCAGGCCGTAGCCGACCACGTACTTGTTCGGGATGCGGAACCCGGCGTAGTCCGCCTCGATCTCCACCTGCCGGCGGTCCGCCTTGTTCAGGAGCACGCAGACCTTGAGCGACGCGGCCCCGCGCTCCAGGAGCATCTGCTTGAGGTGCTGGATCGTGACGCCGGAATCGATGATGTCCTCGATGAGCAGCACGTGCTTCCCCTTGACGTCTTCCTTGACGTCGCACAGCATCCGCACGGGGTTGCCCCCTTCGCTCCGGGACGCGGAACTGGTGCAGTGGATGAAGTCCATGCGCACGGATATGCGGAGCGCGCGCAGCAGGTCGGACATGAAGAAGAGCGCCCCTTTCAGGACGCCCACGACCAGCAGGTCCTTGTCGGCGTAGTCCGCGGACAGCCGCGCGCCGAGCTCGTGGATCTTCCGCTGGATCTCCTCGCTGGTGAACAGCGGTTTGCCGAAGTCGATACCGACCATGCCATCCTCCCCCAAAACGCACCTCCCAAACCTTTTCTGCTATGCCCGGCGCTGCGCGCCCGACGGCCTCACCCGCACGGTCAGGACCCGCGCCGAGTTCTCCCGCGCCTGATAGCGTTCATCAACGCGCATCCCCACGACCCAGAGGACGTCCTCCCCGGCGCAGAGGAGCGCAACGCGGTCCCGGTCGCGGCGCGGGACCTTCTCGTCCACCAGGAAGTCCTGGATCTTCTTGCTTTTGCCGCCCATCCCGGCCGGATGGAAGCGGTCTCCGGGCCGCCGGTTCCTGACCGTCAAAGAAGTTTGTATCTTATCATAATCAAAGGCAGCCTGCCAGCAATAAATTTCAGGAATAGCAGCATCATGCTGCTCCGGGCCTGCGTTCCGTCGGGGCGCTCCCTCGCCCGGCATCGGCCCAACGGCCTCCAGCTCCAGTGCGAGCTGCCCGATCGCGGCCGTCCCCGGGACCGCCAGGGGGACGCAAAAGGGGACAGGGGACTGCGGGAAGCCGACCAGGAACCTGCCGTAGGAACGCTCGATCGTGATGCCGCCGGGCAGGAGCATGGTCCGGCCGGTCGCGGCAGCTGCCAGGAAGGTCAGGGCCTCGTCGATCGTCGTGAGGGAAATCTCTGCGGGATCTCCCTTGCAGAGGGCCACGGCCTTGCGCAGCAGCCTGCGGCGGAAGGCGAGGGGCATGGCAAGCAAAGAGTCCCGGTCGATGATCGCGCCGTTCTCCGCGGTCGCGAGCGCGCCGGGGTGCTCGTTTGCCAGGCAGGCTTCCAGTGCGTCGTCCTCGGCCCGGAGCAGCCCAGCCTCCTTGGCGAGCGTTTCGATGATCCGGGGGTTGAAGCGCTTGAGGATCGGCAGGACCTCGCTCCGGATGCGATTGCGCGTGTAGAGGGGTTTTGCGTTCGACGGATCGGTCCGGAACGACGCGCCCCTTTCCTGCAGGTATGTCAGGACCTCGTCCCGGGTGACCTCGATCAGGGGCCGGATGATGTTCTGCCGGATCGGCGGGATGCCCGCGAGGCCGGGCGTGCCTGCGCCGCGCAGGAGCCGTAAAAGCACGGTCTCGGCCTGGTCCGTGGCCGTATGGCCCGTAGCGATGCAACGGGCGCCGACGGCATCCGCGACGCGGGTGAGAAAGCCGTAGCGCGCCGCGCGCGCGCCGGCCTGGGCGGAGAGCCCGCGCTCGCGGCAGAAGGCCGGCACGTCGATTGCCTCGATCGCGGACGGAACGCCGAGGCGGTGCGCGAGGTCGGCCACGAATTCCGCGTCCGCGGCGGATTCCCTGCCGCGGAATCGATGGTCGAGGTGCGCCGCGTACAGGGTGATGCCGAGCCCGGGGGCCAGGGCGTGCAGCACATGCAGCAGGCAGACCGAGTCCGGACCTCCGGACACGGCAACCACGACGCAGTCGCCCGGAGACGCCATGGCATATTTCCTGATGGTCGCTGTGATCTTTGCGGGCAGCATGGAAGCGGGAAAAACCGTGTTAATGAGTTCGGGGGAGGAAGAATGGTGGCGGTGCAGGGACTCGAACCCCGGACACAGGGATTATGATTCCCCTGCTCTACCGACTGAGCTACACCGCCCCGGGAAAAATCAGAGGCATAGGATACTGGATCACGCCGGTTTTGTCAAGAAAAACCTACTCCTTGAACCGTGTCTCTTCCTTCCGGATCCGCTCGATCTCTTCCTTCTGCGTCTTGCAGGAGATGCAGAAGCGTGCCAGGGGGTTGACCTCCATGCGCTTGATGTCGATCTCCGCGCCGCACTCCTCGCAGAGGCCATAGGTATTGTTTTGGAGTTTGCGGAAGGCGTCGGCGATATCCTTGTACTGGGCGTATTTCATCTCCAGCAGGGAATAGTCGATGCCCTGGTCCACGTCGTGCGCCGCCACGTCGGCCCTGTACAACCCGGCAACGGTCGCCTGGCCGGCCTCCACCGTAAGTTTCCTGCCCATCTGCGCCTCCAGCCCGTTTACGACCTCGTTCCGTTTCCGGAGCAGCAGCTTTTCGAGCACCGCCCGGCGTTTCTGCGTGATCGCTGCCGCGCGGGGCTGATCGGCCCCTGCCGGAGCGGTACGGCGCGCGGGGGATGCGGTCTGCGCCGTCTTCCGGCGGGCGGATTTGCCGGTGTTTTCTTTCTTCGTTGCGGTGCGCTTTCGGCCACTGGAGGATGCAGCGGCGCCGGGGGTCTTCTGCTTCCCTTTTTCCCCGGTGAGCGGGGTCTTTTCCTTCTTTTTACTCTTTTTCGTTGCGGCCATGTTCGCCCCTCCCTCGTCGTGAAAAGGACCCGTTAAAATTATTATAGTTATGTCACCGCGTAAATACAAGCGGTTTTGTCCCGCCCCGGGGGTAGCCAAGAAGACGGATTTTTGCTACTATACGTGATTACCGACGACCTCCGGAGAACGTCCATGAAGAGCACGCGAAGCATCCCGGTCCTTTTCGGCATTACCCTGTTCGTTCTTGTGGCGCTGCCCATCGCCGCTGCCGCCGGTCCGCTTCCGGCGCGTGGGGGTGGGGCGGCCGGGGACGCGCGCCATGCCGCGGCGCCGTCCGTTGGGGAAGGAAAAAGCATGCAGGACAAGACGGTGGCGGTCGATATGCGATCGCTCAAATCGCTCGCTGCGGTGATCGCGGGCGTGGCGGGAAAACGGATCGTGTACGTGGGGGAGCAGCACGACGAGTTCAGCCATCACGCCGTGGAACTCGCCGTGATCAAGGCCCTGTATCGGAAAGAGCCGGAGATCGCCATCGGGATGGAGATGTTCCAGCGGCCTTTTCAGAAGGCCCTGGACGCGTATATCGCCGGGACCATCGACGAACGGACCTTTCTGAAACAGTCCGAGTACTTCAGCCGCTGGGGCTACGATTACCACCTCTATAAGCCGATCCTCGATTTCGCCCGGGAGAAGCACATCCCGGTCGTGGCCCTCAACCTGCGCGCCGAGATCGTCGATGCGGTCGCGAAATCCGGCATTGCCTCCCTTACGGACGCAGAGCGCAAGGAACTGCCGTCCCATCCGGATTTTTCCGACAAGGCCTACCGGGACCGGCTGCGGAAGGTCTTTGCCCAGCACCCGGACAGCGACAAGCGCAATTTCGATTACTTTTGCCAGGCGCAGATCCTGTGGGACGAGACCATGGCCCAGTCGATCGACGAATACCTGAACAAGCACGCCGGATGCACGATGATCGTGCTCGCGGGCGAAGGACACATCGCCTACGGCTCCGGCATCCCGAAGCGGGCCTTCCGCCGGAACGGCATTCCCTACGCGACCATCCTGAACGATGCGGACGTGGTGCCCGGGATCGCGGATTACCTGGTCTTTCCGCCTGCCGAAAAGGGGACGGAGACCCCGCTGCTCGGGGTATCGCTCCGGGAAGACGCGGGCCGGGTGGTGGTCTCGGGGCTTCCCGGACGGAAGAGCCCGGCCCGGACCGCGGGCATCCGGGAGGGAGATGTAATCACGGCGATCGCGGGAAGCCCCGTTGCCTCCATCGACGACGCAAAGATCGCCCTGTTCTATACGAAGCCGGGCGCGACCGTAGCGGTGACGCTGCGGCGTCCGCGCTTCCTGCTCGGCCCGAAGGAGCTGACGGTCTCCGTCCCGCTGCACTGAGAAGGATGTGACAAGGGGGGCGGGATGTGGTATGATCTTTCGTGACGGAAAACCAGGAGGATCTCATGAAACGGTATGCTGTTGCAGTGATCGCAGTCGTCATGCTGTCGGGATGCTCAAGCGTGGTCACCAAACACTTCAACGTGATCGCGGACCCGTCCGATGCGCAGATCCGGGTGGTCTCCGGGACGGCGCTTTCGGAGGCGACCTACACATCTCCCGCGTCAATCACGGCCGAGGTCCCCAAAGACCCCGCGCTCGCCCGGAAGACGCGGCTTGAAGTGAGCAAGGAAAACTACACCCCCACGGTCCTGACGCTGCAACAGGTGGATGACGGCCAGACCGTCCTGATCAAGCTCGACAAGATCATCCGCACCATCGTCCGGTACCGGTTGTCCTTTGCGCTGGAGAGCCCGAAGCCGTCCCGGAGCCTCTCGTTCCACGACAGGACGATCTCCGTCGCCTTCACGGTCAAGGACCGGGCCTATGCCATGAAGTTCCGGAACCTGAGCCGGCACAAGGCCAGGATCCTGTGGGACCGCGCCGAATACACGGACGTGAATAATGACACGCACCGGTTGATGCATTCCGGCATCCGCTTCGAGGACCGGAACAACCCCCTGCCGGCGCAGACCGTGGCCCCGGGGAAGTCGATCGAGGCGGACGCCTTCCCGGTGAGCAACGTGGTCCTGAAGGCGGCAGGGCAGTACGAGGTCCAGCCGCTCTTTTCGCTTTTTACCGAGGACGCGGCGTCGCTCAAGGGGAAATCGGTGATCCTCTTCATCCCCGTGGAGGTCAACCGCCAGATCATTCCGTACAATTTCAAGATCCGCATCACCGACTCGGTACGGGAGGTCATCACGAACTGACGCGTCGACGCGACGTATGACGCATATCATAGCGCCCGGCAACGCAACGAGGTACACTGGCTCATGTTCAAGGAAGGATGCCCAGGGAGCGCGGAGATCCGGTCGCCGAAACCGGAGGAGATCCGGTGCCAGCAATGCGGCGCAAAGATCGAGATCTGGTCCGATGAGCCGGACACGACCTGCAAAAAGTGCGGCCAGGTGAACGCCCGGCCCCTGGGGACCTCCTGCGTCGAGTGGTGCGCCTTTGCCAAGGAGTGCGTGGGCGCCGAGAAGTATAAGCGGATGATGGAGGCGAAGAAAAAGGGCTGATCTCTGCGGATGTCTTCAACGACAGGGCCTCTTTCCGGCCGGCAAGCCGGGAAGAGGCCTTTTTTTATTTCCCCGGCCCCCTCCTCCCCGCAAAGCAGGGAGGAGGGAATGGTCCCGGGAGGTGCCGCGCATTAGTAGGTGAAGCTCCCCGAGGCAAAGGAAGAGCAGTGCAGGCTGCCCCTGCTGTCCACGCGTACGTCGTAATTGTAGGTCTGCCCCGTCGAAAGCGCAGTGCCGGTATAGGTCATCGAGGAGACATCGGTCTGGTCGTCCGGCTGCCACAGGTTCTGGCCGCCGCTCGGGTTCTGGATCTCTACGGCATAGCCCATGTGCGGGGTGGCGAGCGGCGTCCAGCTGAAGGTCACCGAGCCGTCCGTGTTCTTCACCGCGCTCAGGTTGGTCGCGAACTGCTCGATGAAACACCCGGCCGTGGCGGACTCCGTCCGGGTCCCGGCTGCATCGGTGATCGTGAAGATGTAGCCGAGCGGCGGCTGCGGGTGCGAGGTGCCGAAGGAGATCGGGTTGCCGGGGAGGTTCCAGGTGTTCCAGGACCCGTCGCTCGGGTTGTAGGTCATGGTGAGCGCGCTCGTAAGCCCCGGTCCCATCACCGTGATGTCCGTGATCGCGTGGTTCGGGTCGTTGTACAGGGGCCGCGTAAAGTACTCGTTCCCTCCGCCGCTGCCGGGCCAGGTCTGGGCCTGGACAAGTCCCGCCCCGGTGCCGTTTGAAACGAAAGCGGCGGAGAGCTGGAAGCTCCCGTCGGCGTTGATGGTCAGGGTGTAGGCGTTCCCGTCGGGAGCGATCGTTCTCCAGACGCCGGTTACGTCGCCCGCGGTCCCGCTGCTCCGCGTCCAGGTCGGGTTGTCTCCGGGCCAGACCATGGAGGTTGCGGACACGGAGATCGGGCCGATCCCGTCGGTGCCGATCTTGGGGCCGCCGCTGGTGCCCGGGAAGGTCGAGCTCGTTACGTCGATCGTGAGGGTCGCGGAGGAGGAGTCGTAGGTATAGGTCCCGCTTGCCGTATAGATGACGGGCGTGATGAGCGAAAAGACGAGCGAGTCGCTCAAGGCGGAACAGGAGCCCGCGGCAGGCGCCGAGACCGCAAGCGTCAGGGCGGACGACCCCAGTGTCCCCGTCTCGGTGATCGTGCGCGCATTGCAGGCAGGATCGAAATCCGTGGACTGGGCCGTCAACGTCGAGCCGCTCACGCTGCCGGAGACGATGGCCGAGCCGGTTCTGCCGAGGGTGTCCTCGAATCGCAGGGTCCCCGCGATGGAGCCGCCCGTTTGCGTCAGGCGCAGGGTGAGGTACGTGGTCTGTCCGGAACCGGACTCGTTGTTGAAGACGGTTCCGGCCAGGGAACTCTGCCAGATCGTGTCGATCGGCGCCGTGGACGTGGTGGTCGTGGCGCAGGCCTGGTTGCTGAGTGCGGAGACGTTCCCCGCGGCGTCGACGGCCCTGACCGCGTAGCAGTACTGCGTTCCTGTCGCGAGTCCGGTGTTGCTGAACGCGGTCGTCTGCGAGCGGCCGATCAGGATGCCGCCGGAGACAATGCGGTAGGCGGTCACGCCCACGTTGTCCGTCGCTGCCGTCCAGGCGAGGTCGATCTGCGAGGCGCTCGTTGCCGTTGCCGTGAGATTCGCGGGAGCGGTGGGCGGCGTGGTGTCCGTCGAGACAGCCGTGGTGACGTCGACGATGTTCGAGGCGGCCGGATTGCCGGACGTGTCGATGGCCACGACGCGGAAGTGGTAGGTCGTGCTGCCGGTCAGGCCCGTGACGAGGTATTGGGTCGTGGTCGTGGGGACCGAGGCGATGCCGAGGCCGTTCACGATGATGCGATAGCCCGCGAGCGCCACGTTGTCGGTCGAGGCGGTCCAGGAGAGGTCCACCTCGCTCGCGCTTGCCGCTGAGCCGGACAGGACCGGCGCGGTGGGCGGCGTGGTGTCCGCGGTCCCGACCGTGTCGCTTGCGCAGGTCTGGTCGGTGGATGCCGAGACGTTGCGGGACGCGTCGAAGGCGGCCACGCTGTAGCATGCGCCGGTAGCGGGCGCGCTGCCGTCGACGAAGAAGGACTGGTCGATGATGCCGACCTGGATCCCGTTCCGGAAGATGCGGTACCCGACGACCCCGACATTGTCGGTCGATGCGCCCCAGCTCAGGACCACCTGGCTCGCGCTGGTGCGGGAGGCGGCAAGCCCCGTCGGGGTCGTGGGCGCCTGGCTGTCAGCCGGCGGCGGGGGCGGTGGCGGCAGGGTCGCGAGGTCCGTGTTCTCGGGCAGGTTCATGAGGTCCGTACCGCCGCCCCGCGGCGTGACCGCGACATTGCCGCCGGAATAGGCGACCTGGAGGTTGTCCAGCACCAGGTCGAAGCCGGTGCTGTTCGCGGAAAAGGGTGTGGTGATCAGGTCGAACTGCGAGGAATCGATCCCGGCGCCGCTCAGGTAGTTCCCCACGACCTGGCGGACCACGCCTTCGATCGTTGCAACCTCGGCGTTGGTGGGCGGCGTGGGGATGGCGCCGGAGGCGCCGAACGCCGTGTCCACGGTCGTGCCGTTGGCGCGGTACCAGTTCCGGATGATCAGGTCAGTGAAGGGATGGACGTTGACGGTCCCGGCCTCGGTGGCGACACTGTAGAGGGTACGCGTCCCCGTCGCGGTGGACCTGACGCAGCGCAGGAGGAAGGGGGTCGTGAGGCCCGAGACGTTCGCCGAATAGGAGCCGTCGGCCCCGGTCATGGCGGAGGCGGTCATGCCGTTCTCGCCCTTGATCGAAACGAGTTGATTGCCCCACGGCCCGCCGCTGGCCACGACACCCGAGAGCTGGGTAGCCTGCGAAGGAGGCGCTCCGCCGCCTCCGCTTTTGCTGCTGCAGGCCGGAACAAGCATCGTCGCCGTGAGGAAAAACAGGAAAACGCCGAATGCCTTCTTCATGGGAGTGCTCCTTTCGTACATCCGGGGGATCGATGCTCCGGATGAAAAGCCCTGCCGCATCCCTCTGGTCTCTTGGAACTCATTGCCTTTTGCGAGCAATGGAATTGTTCGGACTCTCAGAGGAATAATACCATACTTTCTCTGTAGTACGACGCGGGGGTGCTGATCCGCGCGCTAAAGGCGCGCTTGACTTTGCGTCCGGCAAGATGCTATTATTCCAGCCTCTTTTTTCAATTCCGAACATCGAGGAGAGGGGCGATAACCAGGTGAAACCACACGCGAGAACGCATTCCTGCGGAGAATTGACGAAAAAGGACGTGGGCGCGTCCGTGACGCTCATGGGCTGGGTGCAGACCCGGCGGGACCACGGCGGGCTCATCTTCGTGGACCTGCGGGACCGCGCCGGCATCACGCAGGTGGTCTTCAATCCCGAAACCTCCGCCGGGGCGCATGAGCTGGCGCACACCATCCGGAGCGAGTTCGTGCTCGCCGTGATCGGCTCGGTATCGCTCCGGCCCGGCGACACGGTGAACGAGAAGCTCCCCACGGGCGAGATCGAGGTGCTCGTCGACAGCCTTACGATCCTGAACACGGCCAAAACGCCGCCCTTCCTGATCGAGGATGAATCCCCGGCAGCCGAGACGGTGCGGCTCAAATACCGCTATCTCGATCTGCGCCGCCCAAGCCTCCAGAAGGCGCTGCTCACGCGCCACCTGATCGCGAGCACGGCGCGGCGGTTCCTGGACGCGGCCGGGTTCGTGGACATCGAGACGCCCTTCCTGACCAAGAGCACGCCCGAGGGCGCGCGGGATTATCTCGTCCCGAGCCGCGTGAACCCGGGCATGTTCTTCGCCCTGCCCCAGTCGCCCCAGCTCTTCAAGCAGATCCTGATGGTGGCCGGGTTCGACCGCTATTATCAGATCGTCAAGTGCTTCCGCGACGAGGACCTGCGCGCCGACCGCCAGCCCGAGTTCACCCAGATCGACCTGGAGATGTCCTTCGTGGACGAGGACGACGTAATGGCGCTCATGGAGGACCTGGTGGCCGAGGTGGTGCGCGAGGCCAAGGGGATCGAGATCGCGAAGCCGTTCCCGCGGCTCACCTATCGCGAGGCCATGGACCGCTTTGGCTCGGACAAGCCGGACACGCGCTTCGGCCTGGAGCTTACGGACGTCTCGGACATCGCGAAGGCGTCGGACTTCAAGGTCTTCACCCAGGCCGTGGAGCTCGGCGGCCAGGTGCGGGGATTCGCCGCGCCCGGCATGGCAAGCCTGTCGCGCAAGGAGCTCGACGACCTCACGAACGAGGCGAAGATCTTCGGGGCAAAGGGCCTGGCCTGGATCAAGGTCACGGAAGGCGGGTTCGAGTCGCCGATCGTCAAGTTCTTCAAGGAGGGCCAGGTCGCGGCCATGGCAGAACGCTTCGGTGCGAAGGCCGGCGATCTCTGCCTCTTCGTTGCGGACGGGCCGAAGGTCGTGGCCGACACCCTGGGACATCTGCGGCTGCATATTGCCGAACGCCTGGGCATGATCGACGAGACGAAGCTCAACTTCCTCTGGATCACCGAGTTCCCGCTCGTGGAGTGGAACGCCGACGAGAAGCGTTGGGACGCCATGCACCATCCCTTCACCGCGCCCCGCGAGGAAGACCTTCCGATCCTGCAGTCCGATCCGGCCGGGGTCAAGGCCCGGGCCTACGACATCGTGCTGAACGGGACCGAGATCGGGGGCGGGAGCATCCGCATCCACCGCTCCGCGGTCCAGGAGCAGGTGTTCCAGCTCCTGAACATCGGTGAGGAGGACGCGCGCGCGAAGTTCGGATTCCTGCTCGAGGCGCTCGAATACGGGGCCCCGCCCCACGGCGGCCTTGCCTTCGGCCTGGACCGGCTCACCGCGCTCTTGACCGGCGCCCCGTCCATCCGCGACGTGATCGCCTTCCCCAAGACCCAGAAGGCGATCTGCCTCATGACCGAGGCCCCGTCTCCTGTGGAGCAGAAACAGCTCCGCGAGCTCTCGATCAAGCTGAATGTCGTGGAATAACGGGTTCATGAACCACAGCGTGCGCAGAGGAAAACTCAGGGTCTCCTCGTCGTTATAACCTCCGTGTCCTCAGTGGTTATTACGGCTGTTTTTTTCTGGGGTACTTCTATGAATTGTAAGGCCTGCGGCAAAAAGGTCGAGCTCTGCGTCGGTTGAAAGACCGTAAAATTCCGCTGCACGGCGTGCGGCAAAGAGTTCCCGATCCAGGAGTATATCAACGAGATCGACGAACTGACCTGGGAACGCATCTCCCGCCGTCCCTGCAACCGGGCGTGAGAAAATATGGCAGTTGACTGCTCCGCCCGGCAGGCGCGCCGGTTCAGCGCGTCTTGTCCTTCTCGTCGTCCTGCGGGACGGCCTTGTGCTGCTCTTTCGATTCGTCCTGCTCCCTCATTGCTTTCTTGAATGCCGTGATGCTCTTCCCCAGTCCGGCGCCGAGGTCCGGCAGTTTGCTCGGGCCGAAGATGATCAGGACGATCACTAGAATAATGATCAGGTGCAACGGCTGAAAAAGACCTTCCATGGCGTATGCCCTCCTTAGGCGGTATGCAGCGGGTGCATGGTGAGCCCGGCGACCTGCGATCGCTCGGGAGTCCTTCGCGTTATCTACTCTTCGCTTGCTCGCTTCCCCATCCGATCAGGAAGATGCCGGCAGCAATGTATGCCGTACCCAGGAGCACTTGACGCGGCAGCTTCTCCCCGAGCAGAAAATGGGAGCCGAAGGCGATCGTAACATAGACGATCGTTGCGCCGGAAAGCGCGATAAAGAGCCTCGTGTTCTTCAGGAGCTGCATCCAAACGGCGAACGATACGATATAGCAGCTGTAGCCGATGACAATGAAAGAGTTGAGCGCCCATCCCGCGCCGGCTGCTGCGACGGCGCCGCGCTTCAGGAACAGTTGCGCCGTCGTGTCCGAGAGGATGAGGATCGTCCAGAGCACCATTCCTTTCACGCGGTTCACGCTGCACCGCCTTGCTCCGGGTAAACTCGTTGGTTGTGCATGCGACAGAACCTCCTGACCACATAGGGCGCAATGAACCTGGCGGCAAGCGGCTTGATCCAGAGGTTCACCGGCAGCCGCTGGAACCCGAGCCCTGCCTTGTCCTTTCCCGATCCCTGCCCCGCGACATACCAGCGGATCCCGTGGCCCGGCGCGATGGCGAGGAGGTGCAGGATGCTCATGGAATAGAAGGAGACCTCGCGGAACACGGAGGCGTCCGTCCCGATATACTTGTCGAACCAGATGTCTCCTTTTTTCCAGAGCAGGACGAAGGCAAAGGGCTCCTCCTCCCGCTCGAAGAGCAGGATGGTGCATGCAGGGTGGGACAGCGCCGCACGAAAGAATCCGCGGGGCAGCTGCTCCAGCCGCATGCTCGATCGTCGCCAGAGCGCGTCGTAACTTTTCTTCACGAAATCCAGGTCGGCTTCTCCTGCGGGGCGGACCTGCACCTGGTCGCGGAATTTTCTCAGACGCGCCTCGATGCCCCGTCTCCGCCCCTTCGACAGGCCCGCAAGAAAAACGGTGAGGCTCGCGGGGATCCGGCAATACCAGATCGGCTCGTGCCGGAGCGACGCGAATCCGCGTTGGCGCAAGGCCTGCTCCAGGAAATGGCCTGCGGGCAGATCTTTGACGATGACGGCCCATGCGCCCTGGTCGCGCGCCGTCTCTTCGGCGCTGCGGAGCAGATCGGGTGCGGCGGCTCCGTCTTCGGGCAGCGTCGCGGGGAATATGTCGGTCACGGGGCTCCCCAGAAAGGCGAGGGGGATCGCGGGCAACGGCAGCGGAGACCCGAGCCAGTACGCAAGCCCGATCCTCCCGGAGAAGTGCGGGAGCGGGGACATCCCGAGCCGCAGCTCGCGCGGCGCGAAGAGCGGATCGGGATTGAGCCGGTAGAGTTCCATCCAGTCAACGCCCTCGAAAAAGAAATCCTGAGTGAACATGGCCGCGCTTCGCCTCCCTTAACCGGCCGTCGCGATCGCCAGGAGCCCTACGACGATAAGGCCAGCACCGATCCATTCGACACGATGGATCCTCTCGTGCAGGAACACATACGACGCCAGCAGGATGACCAGTTGCTGGAGCCCGGACAGCGGGAAGGCGATCGAAAGGGGGATCCGGGAGAGCAGGAAGACCCATACGACCATCTCGATGCCGTAGGCGAGAATGCCGCCCAGCACCCTTACGCTCGTCGCCAGCCTGACGTAGTATCGCATCCCCTGCACGTCGCGGTATGCCGTCGCGGCTTTTTTAAAGGAGAGCTGCCCGATGCTTTCCAGGACCGCGGCGAAGAGGAAGAGCGGCAGCCATTTAATCCACATGCGGCACTCCCAGGATCCGCAGCAATTCGCAGTTGATGCTGCGTTGCCGTGAAAGGGCGGATGCTTCGGACACCCCGATCCGGCACGATCGATGCTCGATCCGGGAA
>JBJKRX010000062.1:0-4090 GCA_046704425.1 Nitrospirota bacterium | reverse complement strand
TCAGCCCCAGGTTCCCCTCCTCGATGATGTCGGAGAACGGGAGGCCGCGGTTGATGTACTTTTTGCCGATGGCCACGACGAGCCGGAGGTTGGCCTCGATCATCTTCGCGCGCGCTTCCTGGTCGCCGCTTGCTACGCGTTTGGCCAGTTCCTGCTCCTGTGCGAACGTGAGGAGGGGCGTCTTGCGGATCTCCTTGAGGTAATACTTGATCGCATCGAGACCGGTTTGCGCCGGACGCTCTTCCTCTGCGGCGCGTTCGGTGCCGCTGTCATGCTCCTTCTTTTCCTCGTCCTGCTCAAAGCCCGGCGCATAGTCCGTCGCAGCCTCTCCCGCATGGGTCGTCTGCACGTACATGTCCCCACCTCCTTGGGTGCCTCCCGCCGGCATTGGCAGCCGCCGGAGCGCTGAATTCAGGATCTGTCGATCTGCGGCTGGACACGCGGCGCCCCCAGCACCCGCCTGACCGCCTGCTCCAACTCGTCGTGCGTGAACGGCTTGGCGAGTACGCCGGTGAAACCGTGCGCCCGGTAATCGCTCATTGCCGGATCGTCCAGGTATCCGCTCATGGCGATCGCCCGGACCCGGGGGTCGATCGCTCCCATCCGTGCGACCGTGTCCCTGCCGAGCATGATGCCCCACATGTTCAGATCCAGGATCACGGCATCGAAGGGGTAGCCGTAATGATGGGCCTCGCGGAAACATTCCACGGCCTCGTCGCAATCCTGCGTCAGATAGACGCGATACCCCGCGCGCTCGAGCATGGCGCGGATGGCGGTCCGTACCGCAACCTCGTCATCCATGACGAGGATCCAGGCTGCATTGCCCGGTCGCTCTCTATCGCCGTCGTTCACCCGGTCTCTCCTCGGGAGTAATGGCTTTGAAAAAAAAGGGCGTTTAAGACGATCTCGCGGGCGACCCCGTAACCCGCGGGGATGCTGGTTCCTATACTAGCCGATCAAGGGGGACGTACGAAAGCGGGGAAATTCTGATTTTGGCGTAGGAAAGGGAGGAGGAGTTTGTAGGAACTATTCCTACGGGCGACGGTTCTGTCCAGCGGACAGGGAGAGGTCCTCCGCTTCTTCGGGGTCCAAGGGAATGCGGACCTCCACCGTGGTTCCCTTGCCCGGAATCCCGCGGAGCAAGAGCGAGCCTCCCCAGGCGAGCACGCGCTCCCGCATGCCGAGCAGTCCCAGGGACGAGGGGTCGTTCTTCTCGCGGTCATTGATCCCCCGGCCGTTGTCCTTCACGGTGAGGACCAACTCGCCTTTCCGGCGCTGCAGCAGGACGTCCACGCCCGTTGCCCGGGCATGCCGGGTCACGTTGGTCAGGGTCTCCTGGAAGATGCGGAAGACCGTGGTCGACCGGTCCCGGTCCAGTTCGATGTCCGGGGGATCGAACGCGACGACGCAGGGAACGCCGGTCCTCCGCTCGAACTCCTGTGCCTGCCATTCGAGCGCGGCGATCAGGCCGAGGTGATCGAGGATGCCCGGCCGCAGCTCGCTGGAGATGCGCTTGACGGTCTGGATGGTCGACTCGATCAGGTCGGCCATGGATTCCGCCTTCTCGATCGCCGGCGTCCATTCCCGCGGGAGTCGCCGGATCAGAAGGGAGAGGTCCATTTTGAGCGCGGTCAGGGACTGGCCGAGTTCGTCGTGAACCTCGCGCGCGATGATGGTCCGTTCCTTTTCCCGGGCCTCCTGGAGATAGGCGGAGAGACTGCGCAGCTGATCGTTCAGCATGGACAGCTCGGCTGTACGTTCCTGCACCAGGGTCTCGAGCTCCTCATGCGACTTGAGCAGCAGTTCTTCGGAGTGCTTGCGGTCGGTCACATCTTCCACCATGGCCACGGCGAACTCGGGCCGCCCTGCGTCGTCGGGGAGCTTCGAGACCGTCAGGCGGCCCCAGATGACGCCGCCGTCCTTGCGGATGTAGCGTTTTTCCATGCGGAAATAGTCGTTCCTGCCGTTCCGCATTTCCTCGTACAGGGCGTGGTTCCTCTGGTCGTCGTCGGGATGGCTGAAGTCGGACACGTTTTTCCCCTGCAGCTCGGCCGGTTCGTAGCCGAGGATCTTTGCCATCGCAGGGTTGGCTTGCAGCACCCGCCGGTCGCGGTCGATGATCATGATCCCGACGGCGGAATGCTCGAATATTGCGCGGAGCCGCTGTTCGTTCCTGCGCAGCGCCGCTTCCATCCGTTTGCGCGCGGTGATGTCCCGGACCAGCTCGATGCCGCCCGTGATCCTGCCGTCCGCGTCCTGAATGGGCGAGGCGGTGGTCTCGAAGAATTCCTCCTCTTCTCCAACGATCCGCCGTTCCGCGGTGTGGACCTTCCCATCCTGAAAAGAGAGCGCCACGGGGCACCCGTCGCAGATCCGCTTGAGGCCGTGGAAGGCCGAATAACACGGCTCCCCCACGTGGTCGCCCAGCATGTCGACCATGACGCGGTTCTGGTAGAGGAGGCGATAGCCCGTATCGCGGATGGACAGGCCTTCGCCGATCGCCTCGACGACCGCCGCAAGCTTTGCGCGTTCGTGTTCCGCCTTTCGCATCGACTCCTGCAGTTCCCGTTCCGCACGCTTCTGGTCCGTGCTGTCGTGCCAGATGGCGTGCAGCAGCGATCGGCCTCCGATCGTGAGGACCTGGACAAGGACATGGACGTCCCGCAGCTCGCCGGTCTTCGTACGATGCCGCGTATCGAACGCGGCACTTCCTTGAGACGTGATCTGCGCGATTCGGTCCCGAACCGCCTCGGGGGTATCGTCCGCATCGATGTCCGCCAGGCGCAATGCGGCGAACTCCTCGCGGGAATAGCCGAGCCGGCGCGGGGCGGCGTCGTTGAACGCAATGAGCCTCCCGTCCGTGGTGAGGAGGAGTATCCCGTCGGGGGACTGGTTGAACAGGGTCTGGTAGAGCAGTTCCGTATCTTCGAAACCCCGTCCCGGGACGCGGCCTTTGGTATCGTGCATGGTTTTGTCCTGCGGTTCAGGTTTCGAGCATCTTCTGTACCTTGTTCAAAAGGTCGGCGGCGGTCAGGGGTTTGGCGATATAATCGCTCTCCTGGATGTCGGTCAGAACGCGCTGGTTCACGATATCGTCGCTGTAGCCGCTCATGAACAGTGTCTTGATGCGGGGGGCAAGAGACCGGATCGCCTTCTGGGCATCCCGGCCATTCATATGCGGCATGATCACGTCGAGGATCACAAGCCGCACCGCCTCGCGGTGTTCCTGGAATTTCTCCACCGCATCAGCGCCGTCCAGGGCCTCGACGACCGTGTACCCGGCCTCGGACAGGACGGTCCGTACCAGGACGCGGACCGTGGGGTCGTCCTCGGCCAGCAGGATCGTGCCCTGCCCCTTGCCGGTAACGCGTACCGGATGGGGCCGTGCCTCGCGTTCGGCCGGTGCCGTGATACGCGGGAAGTAGAGCGCGAATGCGCTGCCCTTCTTCGGTTCGCTCGTGACGTAGATATAGCCGTTGTTCTGCTTCATGATCCCGTAGACGATCGCGAGCCCCAGGCCGGTCCCCCGGCCGAGCTCCTTGGTCGTGAAGAAGGGCTCGAAGATCCGCTCCCGCGTCAGCTCGTCCATGCCGGCCCCGGTGTCCGCGACCGTGACGCTCGCATAGGCGCCGTCCCTGCCGAATCCATGCTCCTTCCGGAAGATTTCGTCGATCACAGCCGGAGTGGTCCGGATCGTCAGCGCCCCGCCGCCGGGCATGGCGTCCCGTGCATTCGTGGCGAGGTTCATCAGGGCCTGCTCGATCTGGCCCGCATCGGCCATGATGGTCAACTCCCCGCCGGCGAGGTCCGTGCGCAACTCGATGTCCTCGCCGATCACGCGGCGCAGGAGCTTTTCGATCCGTGCGATGATCTCGTTCAGGTCTACGGGCTTGGGGTTGATCACCTGTTTTCTGCTGAAGGCAAGAAGGCTCTGCGTGAGATTTGCGGCCCGGGCCGAGGCGGTCAGGATCTGGTCCACGTACATGAGCAGGGGGTCGTTCTCCGGCAGCTTCATCTCGAGGAGGTTGGCGTACCCGATGACCGCGGAAAGGATGTTGTTGAAGTCATGGGCGACGCCCCCGGCCAGGAG
>JBJKRX010000061.1:0-13294 GCA_046704425.1 Nitrospirota bacterium | reverse complement strand
GAACTTCTTCGCCTGCTGCTCCCACTTGATGAATCCGAAGCCATTGTCGTTCAGGATCAGCACCACCACGTTCATCTTGTAGCGCAGGGCGGTCTCGAGCTCCCGGGCATTCATCATGAACCCGCCGTCCCCCACCACGGCCAGCACCTTGCGGTCGGGATGTACCATCTTTGCCGCTATGGCGGAGGGGAGGCCTGCGCCCATGGTCGCGAGGGCGTTGTCCAGGAGAAAGGTGTTCGGCCGGAAGGTGCGGTAGAGCCGGGAGAACCAGAGCTTGTAGATCCCGTTGTCCAGGGCCAGGATGTCCTCGTGTCCCAGGACCGCGCGCACGTCCCGCACGACCTCCTGCGGCATAGGGGGATAGCGGTGCGTTCCGTCGAGCGAGAGCTTCTTGTCCAGGAACGCGCGGATCTCCTGGAAGGTCTTGCCGTCCTTGCGGCCCTCGACCAGTTCCCCGAGCTGCCGCAGCGCGCAGGCAATGTCCCCGATCACCTCGACCGCGGGATTGTAGTAGGTGTCCACGTCCGCGGGCGTGAAATCGATGTTCACGATGGTCTTGTCCAGCCTGCTGTTCCAGACGTAAGGCGGATACTCGACGATGTTGTACCCGATGGTGATGATCAGGTCCGCGTGGTCGATGCCGCAGTGCACGTAGTCGCGGCGGTGGATGCCCTGGGCGAAGAGGCTGTAGACCGAGGCGTCGGACAGGACGCCCTTGCCCATCTGGGTGTGCAGGACGTAGATGCCGGTCTTCTCGATGAACTGCAGGAGCTCGCGCGTGATCAGGTTGCGGTTCGCGCCCGAGGAGAGGATGATGAGCGGGTTCTTGGCCTTCGTGATGAGGTTTGCGGCGCGCAGGAGCGCCTTGCCGTCCGGGGCGGGCCTGCGCACGAGTCCCCGCTTCTGCACCACGGCGTTCGTCTCGCTCTCGGCAACGTCTTCGGGCAGCTCCACGTGCACGGCCCCGGGCCGCTCGGCCTGGGCGCAGCGGAAGGCGTTCCGCAAAATAGTGGGGATCGCGCCCGGGTCCACGATCGAGACCGCGTCCTTGGTGATGGGACGCATGAGGCTCACCACATCGATGAGCTGGAACCGGGCCTGCCGGTTGGCGCGCAGGGCCTTCTGGCCCGTGATCGCCACGAGCGGCGCGCCGATGAGCTGGGCATGGGCCACGCCGGTCACGAGGTTCGTGGCGCCGGGGCCCAAGGTCGAGAAACAGACGCCCGCCCTGCCCGTAAGCCTGCCGTAGGTGGCTGCCATGAACGCCGCGGTCTGTTCGTGCCGGGTGACGATGGTCTTGATCTGCGAGGTGCGGAGAGATTCGAGGAAGTCCAGGTTCTCCTCTCCGGGCAGACCGAAGATGTACTCCACGCCCTCTTCTTCCAGTTGCTTCACGAACAGGTCCGATGCCTTCATGCACGCTCCCTAGTTACTCCTTCACCACCACGGTCTTGACGTTCACGAACTCCTTCAGGCCGAAGTGGGACAGCTCCCTGCCGATGCCGGACTTCTTGACCCCGCCGAAGGGCAGCCGCGGGTCGGACTTCACCATGTCGTTGATCGCGATGCAACCCGCTTCGATCCTGCGCGCGAGCCGCTCGGCCCGGGACCGGTCCTTGCTCCAGATCGCCGCGCCGAGGCCGTACTCCGTGTCGTTCGCGATGCGTACTGCCTCGTCCTCGTCCTTCACGATGATGACCGGCGCGAGCGGGCCGAAGACCTCCTCGGTCAGGACCTTCATGTTCGGCTTCGTGTTGAAGACCGCGGCGGGCGGGAAGAAGTAGCCCTTGCCCGCAGGCGCCGTGCCCGGCTGCACGATCTCCGCGCCCTTTGCCTTGGCGTCCCGGAGCTGGGCCTGCAGGGTCGTGAGGATGTCCTTCTTGGCCAGCGGCCCGATCTGGGTGGACTCGTCCATGGGGTCCCCGATCCGCAGCTCGGCGAGCCGCTTCACGAAGTGTTTCCGGAACTCGTCCGCCACGCGCTCGTGCACGATGAAGCGCTTGGCCGCGATGCAGCTCTGGCCCGTGTTGATCGACCGGGCAGCGGCCGCGATCTGCGCCGCCTTCTCCACGTCCGCGTCGTCCAGCACGATGAAGGGATCGGAGCCGCCGAGCTCGAGCACCATCTTCTTGACCGCCTTGCCCGCAACCGCGCCGACCTCTTCCCCTGCCTTATTGCTCCCGGTGAGCGAGACCGCGTCCACGCGGTCCTCTGCCACGAGCCGCATGGCCTCCTTGGCGTCGATCACCAGGGTCGTGAACACGTGGTCCGGGAACCCGGCCGCCTTGAACGCCTCCTCGATGGCGAGCGCCGTGCCCGGCACGTTCGAGGCGTGTTTCAATACCACCACGTTGCCCGCGCTCACCGCAGGGACGCCGAACCGGAATGCCTGCCAGAACGGGAAGTTCCACGGCATGATCGCGAGCACCACGCCCAGGGGCTCGAAGGTAACGTAGCTCTTCGCCGCCTCGGTCGGGATCTGCTCGGGCTCCAGGAACCCGGGCGCCTTCTCGGCGTAGTAGTCGCAGAGCCAGGCGCACTTCTCGATCTCGGCCAGCGATTCCTTGATGGGCTTGCCCATCTCCTTCGTCATGAGCTCGGCGTATTTTCGCTTTTCCGCCCGCAGATGCTCGGCCAGGCGCCGGACGGAGGCCGCCCGTTCCGCGGGCGTATGGCCGCTCCAGAGACTGAAGGCGCGGCGCGCCTCGTCGATCTCCATGTCCGATTCGCGCTTCGTCAGAAGCGGGTATTCCTGCAGGACCGCGTCCGTATAGGGATTGATCGTATGGATCGTCTGCCGCTGCTTCTTATAGGATTGCATTGAACTGACCTTCATGGTCTTCACCCCCTTGGAAGAGGATGTCCGGGCGCTTTGGCCCGCCCCCCGTTTTCGTGTAGCCTTTTTCTGCGCCATGCATCCTCCTCTGTTTCATTTCCTCTTCTCCACCGGCTCGTACACGCACCCGGACTTTCCGCAGTAGTTTCCCGTATAGTCCGACGACGGCCGGTAGAGCGCGGGCTTGCCCTGGGCGTCCCCGAACTTCTCCTCGATCATGTGCGCGGTCCAGCCCGCGATCCGGGCTACGGCGAAGACCGGCGTCATGAGGTCGTGCGGGATGTTCATCAGATGGTAGACCGGCGCGCTGAAAAAATCCACATTGGGCTTGATCCCGGTCTTGCCGCGCGCCGCGAACTCGGCCAGGGCCGTCTGCTCGATCACGCCCAAGATGCGGCTCCACTGCTCGGCGTGCAGGTTCTTGCCCATGCGCTCGCCCATCTCCCGGAGGAACCGGGCGCGCGGGTCCGTGGTCTTGTAGACCGCGTGGCCCATGCCCATGATCTTGCCGCCCTCCGCAAGCTGCTTCTTCACCCAGCCGGCGATGTCCGGCACGTCCCTGAGCTCCAGGAGCATCTTCATCACCTGGGCGTTCGCGCCGCCGTGCAGGCTGCCGGACAGGGCGCCGATGCCGGCCGCCGTGCCCGCGTAGAGATGGGCGCGCGTGGAGACCACTTCGCGGCAGGCGAAGGTCGAGGCATTGAAGGAATGGTCCGCGTGCAGGATGAGCGCCTGGTCCAGTTCGCGGGCGGTCTCGGGATCGGGCTTGCGCCCCGTGAGCTGCCACAGGAAGTTCCCGGCGTGCGACAGGCTCTCGTCGGGCGGCAGGGGATCATGCCCCTTCCGCACCCGCTCCCAGGCCGCGATGACCGCGGGGACCCGCGCGATCAGGCGCACGGCCATGGCGAGGTTCGCCTCGCGTTCCTCGGACGCCAGGTCCGGGTCAGCCGCGGCAAGCAACGGCACGGATGCCTGCAGCACGTCCATGGGCCGCGCCCGCTGGGGCCATTGCTTGAACGAAGCGACGAGATACTCGGGCAGCTGCCGCGCCGCAGCAAGCGCTTCGCGGAAGGCCGCGAGCTCCTTTGCGTTCGGCAGGTCGTCGTGGAGCAGGAGATAGGCCGTCTCCTCGAAGGTGGCGTTCGCGGCCAGGTCCTCGATCCGGTATCCCCGGTAGATCAGGATGCCGTTCGTCCCGTCCACGTCGCTGATCCGCGTGTCCGCCACCGGTACGCCGCGCAGACCGATGTTCTTCGTGTTCCCCGTCTCATTCCGTGCCGCAACTGCGTTCATAAAAGCATCACCCTCCTTGTGCGCCTGCCGTATTGTCATACTTTAACCACAGAGACCACTGAGTAAAACTTGGGAACAGGGGGCGTCACTATATGTCGGGCCTTCCTCACTCTCTGTGACCTCTTTTCGTAGGCTTACCTGATCTTTCTTTCGTGATGCGAACCATATGAGTACACGGAGACCTTCTTGAAGCCGAGTATTTATCATCACGATTTCCCCCGATCATTTCTCTGTGCCCTCTGCCTGCGCCCGGCGTTCATGAGTGCCATGTGCGAATGCGGGGTGTGGTTTCATCCTTGCCGCTCCTTTTTCATGGAACTTTTGACGACACCTGCTCGATCCCGCCTGCCGCGGCAAGCTCGCGCTTTACGAAGTTGAGCGCCCCGCCCGCGACGAGGTGCCGGCGCTGCCGTTCGGATACGTCCAGGACGGTCATGATCGTCGCGCCGTTCACGGACACCGGGATCTCCCGGTCCCCCTGCTCGATCCGCGTGCGGACCTCCGGGATCCGCACGATCGCGCCCTGGCTCACGCGGTCGTAGTCCCCGGGGTCCCGGAAGACGAGCGGCAGGATGCCGAAGTTGCAGAGATTGGATTTATGGATGCGCGCGAAGCTCTTCGCGATCTTGACGCGCACCCCGAGATAGCGCGGGGCAAGGGCCGCGTGCTCCCGGCTCGACCCCTGGCCGTAGTTCTCCCCCCCGACCACGACGAGCGCGCCGCCCTGCTCCTTGCAGCGCTTCGCGAAATCCGGGTCGATCTGCGAGAAGACGAAGGTGCTGATCGCCTCGATGTTCGAGCGGAAGGGCAGCACCCGGTTCCCGGCAGGCATGATCCCGTCGGTCGAGATGTTGTCCCCCACCTTCAGGATCACCGCGGCCTCGAGCGCGTCCGGCAGGGGCGCGAGCTCCGGCAGAGGACGGATGTTCGGCCCGCGCACGATCGCGGTCGCAACGAGCGACTCGGAGGGGAAGACGATCGCGGTTTCGTCCACCAGGTAGGGGGCTGGTTCTTCGATCGCGGGATAGGCGATCTCCTTGCCCAGGTCCCGCGGGTCCGTGATCCTGCCCGTGATCGCCGCGGCGGTCGCGGTTTCGGGGGAGCAGAGGTAGACCTGGTCGTCCTTGGTCCCGCTCCTGCCCGGGAAGTTCCGCGGGAAGGTGCGCAGGCTCACCTCGCCCGTAGCCGGCGCCTGGCCCATGCCGATGCAGCCCTGGCACCCCGGTTCGTGCACCCGTGCCCCCGCCTGGAGGAGTGTCAGGAACCCCCCGCTGCGGTTCACGTTCTCGAGCACCTGGCGCGAACCGGGGTTGACATGAAAGGACGTGGTGCTCGCGACACGCCTGCCTTCGAGCATCCGGGCGGCGATCATGAGATCGCGGAACGAGGAGTTCACGCTGCTGCCCACGATCGCCTGGCCCACCGCGATGCCCGCGACCTCGCGCACCGGCACCACGTTGCCCGGCGAGGACGGCTTGGCGATGAGCGGTTCGAGCGTGGACAGATCGATGGCGATCGATTCGTCGTATGCGGCGCCCTCGTCCGCCGCGAGCGGGACCCAGGCGTCCGCCCTGCCCTGGGCGGTAAAGTAGGCGCGTGTTCGTTCGTCCGAGGGAAAGAGCGACGAGGTGGCCCCGGTCTCGGTGCCCATGTTCCCGATGGTCTCGCGGTCCGTGGCGGACAGGGTCGCGACCCCCGGGCCGAAGTATTCGATGATCTTTCCCACGCAGCCCTTCACCCCGAAGCGCCGCAGCATCTCGAGGATCACGTCCTTGGCGCTCACCCAGTCCGGGAGCTTTCCCGTGAGCTGCACGCCGAGCACGCGGGGACAGGGAAAATAGTAGGGCCGTCCGGCCATGGCCAGGGCCACGTCCAGGCCGCCCGCCCCGATGCCGAGCATGGACGCGCCCGCTGCGCCCGGGGTGTGGCTGTCGGAACCCAAAAGCGTCTTGCCCGGCACGCCGAAACGCTCCATGTGCACCTGGTGCGACACGCCGTTGCCCGGCATGCTGAAATGAATGCCGTAGTGCGCGGCCGCGGTCTGGAGGAACTTGTGGTCGTCGGCGTTCTTATTGTCCGTCTGGAGGAGGTTGTGGTCCACGTACTGCGCGGAAAGCTCGGTCCGCACGCGCCGGATGCCCAGGGCCTCGAACTCGAGCATGGCGAGCGTCCCGGTTGCGTCCTGTAACAGCGTATGGTCGATCCGGATCCCGATCTCCTCGCCCGGGACGAGTTTCCCCGATACCAGGTGGGCCTCCAGGATCTTCTGCGTCAGGTTCTTCTTCATCTCTCTCATAATTCTAACACGTTCCGCAATGGGATTCAGCGCACCTTGCCCCGGGCCAGGGAGGCGAAGACCCCGGCCACGCACAAGACCGCGGAGATCATGAAGGCCGTATGCATGCTCGCCAGGAACAGGGGGTGGTTCCCCGCGGTGATCCGCGCGCTTCCGATCCGAAGCGCGAAGACGACCATGGCGATCCCCATGCTGAACATCTGGCCGGTCAGCCGCATGGTCCCCAGGATCGCGGACCCCACGCCGTAGAATTGCTTGTCGATGGAGCTCATCACCGCGTTCGTGTTGGGCGACGAGAAGAGGGCGAAGCCGAAGCCGAGCAGCACCAGGCCCGCGATCACGAACCCCAGGTGCGTGTTGCGGCCGATGCAGGTGAACAGGAAGAGGCCCGCTGCCGTGATCCCCATGCCGAGGGACGCCACGATCCGCGGTTCGTGGGTGTCCGACAGGCGGCCGGCCATGGGCGAGAAGAGGGCCATGACGAGCGGCTGGGCCACGAGGATCACGCCCGCGTGCTCGGCCGAGAGCCCCTGGACGTACTGGAGATAGAGGCTCATGAGAAAGGTGACGCTGAAGGTGGCGCTGTAGTTGATCAGGGCCGCCAGGTTGGAGAAGGCGAAGGCCGCGTTCTTCCGGAAGAGCCCCAGGTTCAGGACCGGCGCCGGGGTCTGCATCTCCCAGCGCGCGAAGGCGATGAGGCCGGCCAGGCCGATCAGGAGCAGGCCCATGCCGGTCCGCTCCGCCAGGCGCGAGAGGCCGGACATGAGCGTCACGAGGGCCACGGCGTAGATCAGGGAGCCCGCAAGATCGAACCGCTCCCCGCGCGCGCCGATCCACTCGCCCGGGAGCTTCGTGAAGAGCAGAAAGAGGATGAAGAGGCCGAGCGGGACGTTCGTGAGGAAGATGCTCCGCCACCCCAGATGCTGCGTGAGAAAGCCGCCGAAGGTGGGGCCGAGCGAGAGGCCGAGGTAGACCGCGGCCACGTTGATCCCCAGGACCTTCCCGCGCTCGGCCTGGGGGAACACGGACGTGACAATGGCGATGCCGGTGCCGAAGATGAGCGCCCCGCCGAAACCCTCGATCACCCGGAAGCCGATCAGGAACGCCGCCGAGGGCGAGAGGGCGAGGAGGCACGCGGCAAGCGTGTAGACCGCGATGCCGACGGTGAAGATCTTCTTCCTGCCGTACAGGTCCGCGATCCTGCCGAAGGGCACCAGGAAGACCGCGGCCGAGAGGAGGTAGGCGGTGGGGACCCAGCTCAGGGCCAGGGCGCTCATGTGGAACTCGTGCCCGATCGCCGGCAGCGCGATGTTGATGGACGAGACCATGAAGGGCGTGAGGAACGCCGCCAGGGTGGCGATCAGGAGGGCGGACCGTTTGATCTCGTCGTCTTCGCGCATGGCCTTCCCGCGGGCTGCCGGCTGCCTACCGGAACTTGTTGATCAGGTAGAGGATGAGGCTCAGGACGATGCTCAGAATGATGCTCGTGGCGATCGGCAGAGAGAGCGTGAAGTGCTCCCGCTTGATCACCAGGTCTCCCGGGAGCCTTCCGGGGAGCCCGGTCTTCTGGAGCAGGAGCAGCACCAGGCCGATCGCGATGCAGACGGCCCCAACGACAATGAGCGTTTTGGCAAGATCACCCATGGGAAGGGATCAGGGGGCGAAGAAGGCGAGGACCTTGGCGAGCGTGGCCCGGAGGTCTTTGCGCTGCACGATCATGTCGACCATGCCGTGGTCGAGCAGGAACTCGGCGCGCTGGAACCCCGCGGGGAGCTGCTGCTTGATGGTCTGTTCGATCACCCGGGGCCCGGCAAACCCGATGAGGCTCTTGGGCTCGGCCATGATGATATCGCCCAGCATGGCGAAGCTCGCCGTGACCCCGCCGAAAGTGGGGTCCGTGAGCACCGCGATGTAGGGGAGCCCGGCCGTGCCCAGGCGGGCCACGGCGGCCGAGGTCTTGGCCATCTGCATGAGCGAGAGGATTCCCTCCTGCATGCGCGCCCCGCCCGAGGAGGTCACCGCCACGAAGGGCGTGCGCTTGTCGATGGCCCGGTCCACGGCCCGGACGATGCGCTCCCCGACCACCGAGCCCATGCTGCCGCCCATGAAGCTGAAGTCCATGACCACGATCTGGACGGGCGTGCCGCCGATCTTGGCCTCGCCGGAGATGATCGCGTCCTTCAGCCCCGTCTTCTTCCGGCTGCTCTTGAGCTTGTCCTTATAGTCCTTGAAGGAGAGGAAGTCCCGCGGGGAGAGCCCGTCCTCCACCTCCAGGAAGCTGCCTTCGTCCACGAGGAACGGCAGCCGCTCGGACGCGGAGATGCGGAAGTGGTAATCGCACTTGGGGCAGACCTTGAGGTTCCGCTCCACCTCTTTCCGGTAGATGATCTCCTTGCAGTTGTCGCACTTGACCCACAGCCCCTCGGGGATCTTGACCGTCTTGGGCGGCGCCTCCGGCGCTGCGCCCTCGGGCCGTTCTTTCTTAAACCAAGCCATACTCCTCCGTCACGGCAAGCGCCGAATCACAAATGCCAAATCGCAAATAATCTTCAAATCCCAGCACACCGAACGCGTATGCGTCCGTCCTTGGTTGCTTTTTGCATTTAGTTATTGGGTGCTTAAAACCGGTATGTCTTCCCTTCCTGCAGGACCTTGACGTTCTTCCGTCCCAGGGCGGCAAGCTCCCGGAGCACCCGTTTCTGGTGCACCGGTTTGATGTGATAGATATAGATGGGCACGTCGGCCCTGATCCGCGCCTTCGTCAGGTCGGCGTGGAGCTGGCCGGGCGTAAAGTGGCCGCTCGCGTCGGCGATGAAGTCCAGGTTGTTCGGGAACGAGGTGTCCACGATAATGGCCCGGAGGTTCCGCGCCTTCGCCGCCTCCTTCCAGAGCCGCTCGTTCGGCCCCGTGTCGGCGCTGTACAGGAGCGACGACGTGCCGTCGCTCACCAGGAACCCGACGGCCGGGACCGGATGGTTCATGGGGATCGCCTTGACCGTGAGCCCCGCCACCCGCACGGGCTTGCCTGCCTGCAGCGGCGCGTAGCGCAGCACGGGGTTCGCGGGCGTCGGGATCTTCGTGAAATCCGGCCAGATGATCTCGTTCATCAGGTGCTTGCGGATCGCGTCGATCACCTTGGGGATGGCGCGGATGTTCACCGGCTTCCGGATGCGGCCGATGATGTTGTCGGCGAGGAACAGGATCGACTTGATATGGTCCAGGTGCGTGTGGATGATCAGGATGTCGGTGATCTTGCATTGTGCTTCAATACTGAGAGCGGCGGTAATGGTCCCTGCGTCCAGCATCAGCTTGTCGTTGACGAGAAATCCCGGCGGCATGTGGCCGATGGTTTCGGAGCCGGAGCAACCCAGTATTTTGACCTTCATGCACCCTCCTCCAGACGGAATTAGGGAGACGGCTGCGCGCCGCTCCTTCCTTCGTGCAGCTCCACCACGCCCCCGGTCGCGCCGGGATACCGCCTCCCCGTGACCGGTCCCGACCCGCGGCCCTTCGCCCGAGCGGCGCCGTTGACCCGGCCGGAATGAAAGTCAGTACGATGATATGCCGAATGTATTTCCTTGTCAAGCCTTGCCGGGATCGCTTCCCGAAGGTCATACCATCTCGCCGAAGATCTCGCGCATCTCCAGGTAGCGCAGCAGCCGGTCCACCTGTTCCTGGTTTTCGATCGTCACCCGGTCGATCGAGATCTCGACGATCCGGACGCTCGAGAGCTTTTCCAGGATCGTCCGGGCCTGGGCCGCCTCGATCCCAGCCAGCCCGGCCAGGTCCTCGATGGTGATCGAGTAGGGCCCCGCCTTCTTCTGCTCCCGCACCTGCCGGGCAAGGATGCTGACCAGGCGGCTCGTGTTGTCCTTGATCATCAGGGCTTCCATCTGGTCGTTCGTCTCGCGCAGCCGGTCGGCCAGCCGCTTGATGAACCGCACCGCGATCTCCGCGTTGCCCCGGATCAGGGCGTCGAAGGTCTTGCGGTCGATCACGAGCATCTCGCAATCCTCCAGCGTCTCGGCAGACGCGGAGCGCGGCTTGTCGTTCAGGATGGACATCTCGCCGAAGAACTCCCCCTTCTCGAGCGTGGCAAGGGTCTTCTCCACGCCCCGGATGCGCTTGCTGATCTTGACCTTGCCGGTCTGGATGATGTACATCTCCTCGCCGACCTCGCCCTCGTTGAAGAGAATGGTGTTCGCCGGGATCTGCTTGCCGAACCGGCTGAACAGCGCCGCCTGAATGTCTGCCATGACCGCCTCCTTGGAATGCCCTACGCTCTATGAGGCCAAGATTTCTTTTGCCTTTTCTGCCTGTCCGTCGTCAGGCAAGCAATACCCGAAGCAACCACAGAGTACGCCGAGAAATGACCTGCTCCTCGCTCCGCGTCCTCGGTGGTTACGATGCCCCCGCTTTTGTCACCGCCCGCGCACGATCGTCACGTCTCCCGCCGTGCAGGCCCGCGCGAAGGCCTTGACGAGCACGGGATCGTAATAGGTGCCGGCGCACCGCTTGATCTCCGCGATCGCGGTCTTCCAGTCCGCCGCCTTGCGGTAGGGACGGTCCGTCGTGATGGCGTCGAAGGTGTCCGCGATCGCGATGATCCGCGCGTGGAGCGGGATGCGCTCGGCCCGCAGGCCGTCGGGATACCCGGTGCCGTCCCACTTCTCGTGGTGGGAGCGCAGGACCCTGCGCACGGCCTGCATCTCTTCGATGTGCTTGAGGATCTCTTCGCCCACCAGCGGGTGCTGCTGCATGTGGCGCTGCTCGTCGTCGTTCAGGCGCGCCTGCTTCAGGAGCACGCTGTCCTTGATCCCGATCTTGCCGATGTCGTGCAGGACCGCGGCGAGCCGCAGGTCCTCCCCGTCGTCCAGCGGCGCGGGCAGGTGGCGCGCGATCGCCATGCTGTACTCCACGACGCGCTTGATGTGCCCGCCCGTATAGGGGTCGCGCTTTTCCACGGCGGCGGCCAGGGCCTCGGCCGTGTCCACGAAGGTCTGGCGGAGCCGCGTGTAGAGGTCCGCGCTCTCGAGCGCCACGGCGACCTGGTTCGCGAGCATGAGGCCGTTTTCCAGGTCCTCGCCCGTGAACGGGCCGGCGCCCTTCTTGTTGATGGCCTCCAGGACGCCGATCACGCGCCCTTTGGACCGGACCGGCACGCAGACCATGTTCCGGGTGATGAAATTCGTGATGGTCTGGGCGCGCCGGAAGTATCGCGGATCGTTCTGCACGTCGTTGATGAGCGCGGGCTGATCGTTCGCCGCCACCCATCCTGCGATGCCCTCGCCCATGCGGAGCCGCATCTGCTTGACCCGCTCCTCCTTCTCGCCGAGCGCCACCTCGAAGAACAGGTCCTGTGTCTGCTCGTCCACGAGGAGCAGGGACCCGACCTCGGCGTCCAGAAGGTTCGTCACGGCCTGAATGGCCTGCGTGCGGATCTCGCGCTGCGTGAGCGATGAGTTGAGCACCAGCGCCAGTTCCACCTGCTGGGCCCTGCGCCAGGCGTCCCGGAGGCTTTCGCTCAGGAGCCCCGCATAGGCCACGTCCAGGGCGATCTGGCCGGCGAGGCCCTCGAGCAGTTGCTGCTCCTGCCTGCCGAAGGGTCTGCCGCCCTTCTTGTTGATCAGCTCGATGACGCCGATCACCCTGCCGCCGGTCTTGAGCGGCGTCGCGAGGATGCTGCGCGTCGCATAGCGCAGTTCCTGGCTGATCCGGCCGTTCCACTTCGCGTCCCGCGCGGCGTTTGCGGTCGTGTAGGCCTTGCCGCTCCGGAAGACCCAGCCCGCGATGCCTTCATCGTGCGCCAGCGACGTGCCGATCAGCTTGCCGGACCCCGGCCCGGCGCAGGCGCGGAACACGAGCCGGTCGCGCTCGTTGATGAGGATCGAACCCGCGTCGGTGCGCGTCGCCGCCAGGATGGCCTTCAGGCACTTGGCCAGGAGATTGTCCACGTCGCGGGGGCCGATGGCCGGACGCGACAGGAACTCGTCCCGCATTGCCTGCAGGAGGACCAGTTGCTTCACGCCCGCGGCCGAAACCCGCTGCGTTGCCGGGGCCTTCGTCGTCCGCGCTGCGGGACGCTTCGCGATCGCCTTTGCCGACTTCCCCGCGGTTCTCATGCCCCTCCCGCGCGCACCCCTTCCTTCAGGGAGCGCGTGAACGCAGCCGCGCGCGACGCAACGTCGGGCCCGGCGCCGGACTCTTCGATCACCTTCACGAGCGCACTGCCCACGATCACGCCGTCGGCGCCCCATTCCGCGACCTGTGCCGCCTGGTCGGGCGTGGAGATGCCGAATCCCACTGCCACGGGCTTGTCCGTGTGTTCCCTGATCCGCGCAAGCGAGTCCCGGATGGAGGCCTGGACCTCGGTCCGCGCGCCGGTCACGCCCGTGAGCGAGACATAATAAATGAAGCCCTGCGCAATCCGGACGACGCGTTTGATCCGCTCCTCGGTGCTCGTGGGCGCGAGCAGGAAGACCGTATCGAGCCCCGTCTTTTTCGCCAGGGGGAGCAGCGTGCCCGCCTCCTCGGGCGGGAGGTCCGGCAGGATCACGCCGTCGAGCCCTGCGGAGGCGGCGTCCGCCACGAACCGCTCCTCGCCATACCGGAAGATCAGATTATAGTAGGTCATGAGGATGAGCGGCAGCTTGCTCTCGCTGCGCACCTCCGCCACCAGGCCGAGCACGTCGGCGATCCGCGTATGGTTCCGCAGGGACCGCAGGGCGGCCTTCTGGATCGTGGGCCCGTCCGCAAGGGGGTCCGAGAAGGGAGCGCCCAGCTCCAGCATGTCCGCCCCGGCCTTCTCCAGCTCGCGGATGAGCGTCCGCGTGGTGGCCAGGTCCGGGTCCCCTGCCATGATATAGGGA
>JBJKRX010000060.1:0-31319 GCA_046704425.1 Nitrospirota bacterium | reverse complement strand
CAGAAGTAGCAACGGTGCTAGCACAAATATGCTGTAACAAAAATGAATTACCCCAAGGGGCACCAACATCTCCAGTCATATCGAATATGATTTGCGCTCAGCTCGATAGTCAATTATCCAAACTAGCATGGCAGAATAGATGTAATTATACAATAATAAACTTGCGGCTAACGACCCTCGGTTCAATTTTACACTTGCTCACGAACTTGGGCACTTTGTACTTCATAAACAGGTTGATTTAATAAAAGTTGTCAATGGAGAGGAGATACAAGACACCAGCAGAAATTTAGCGCTTGATAGGATAGAAGGAAGCAGCCCGCGATCGTTAATAGAATGGCAGGCCAATAAATTTGCATCGTCGCTATTGCTCCCTAGAACAACCTTATCAAGGGCAGTTTCATTTAAGCAAAAAGAGATGGGAATAGTTCGTGATCTTGGGAAAATATATTATGATCGACAGCCAAAAAACATTCGTGATTATTGTGAAATTATTGACTATCTCACAAGACTGTATCAGATTTCTAAAGCAGCATTAAAAATACGCTTGATTGAATTAAATATTCTCATTGATACGACAGACCATCGCATGAAATCTGATGGTAATTTTGAAATAACGGGGAAAATACTTGGGAGAGTGTTTGACTCACTAAAAGATATATACGATTGATAATATCTTTATATTTTACAATTATTGCTAAAAAAGGCGGGCCTTTATCCCCGTTTTCTCGAGTACTACCAGAAGGTGATAAATAAATTTGGAGCCGGAAACCAAAGCTTGTAGGTGCAGCATGCGGCGTAGAGCGAAGGCCTCGTTCAGCATATTCTGAGCGAAATGTTCACAACTCAGGCTGTTCTGAAGGTGCGGCAAGGAACGACTTTATGACTATGCTGACACTAATCTAACCCCCAAATCAAATGCCTTCTGACAATCCTGCGGGAATACTTCTTCATGCCGCTGTTTCTTCTTCATGGGGTCGAATCGAGTATTAAGAATCTTGGAGTAATCAGCAAATTGCATGGTGTCGTGGCAGCACATATATTCCGAGGCTCCAAAAATTCTTCCGAGTGCCCCTTCGTATCGCTTGAAATTGACCTCGTAGCCCCATTCCTTCATGACATCCTCGGTGATGTTCATCGTGTAGATGAAAGCCGTCTTTATCTTCCTGGTACATAACGTGCCGGGAGGATTGGTATAGGTCATATACTGAAACATCAGGCGTTCGAGGAAGGCTTTTATCTCGCCTGAGATATCACCCCAGTAAATCGGCGAACCCATCACTATGCCATCAGCCTTTTCCATCCTGCTGAAGATAGGGGCAAGGTCATCTTGGACAGCGCACTTGCCATAGCTGTTCCCGCCAAGGGTTTTGCAGGAAAAGCAGCTTATGCAGCCCTTATAGTTGAGGTCGTAGAGATGAATCAGCTCGGTATCCGCACCCTTTGAGGCAGCGCCATCAAGAGCCTTTTGCAGAAGAGTGGCCGTGTTCCATTTCTTTCGTGGACTTCCATTGACAGCCATTAATTTCATGAGATTTACTCCTTTAGATTCCAGATCACCTCGAAGTTGCAGATGATCACGTCCGGGGCGCCGCCCGCATCCTGCACGATCACGCCGCCGGGATCCAGCGCGATCAGGAGATCGTTCGGCTTGAGCAGGCTGCCGTCGTAGCCGGCGTCCCGCAGACGGGCGATCGTTTTTTCCAGGAGGCGCCTGCCCTGCGCCTCGTCGATGAGCCCCCGCTTCTCCGCCCGGACGAGATCGACGGGCGTGAGCAGCCGGTCGCCGTGCTGCGCCACCCATTCGTCCGCGCCGTTGTAGTACCCGCAGATCGTGATGTAGTTGTGCTCCGCGGCGAGCACGGGTTCGCCGTCCCGGTCCGTGAGGTCGCGGTGGGACTGGTATCTGCGCGGGTCGGCCGAGATCTCGATCTTGAGGCTCCCGGTCATGTACACGGCGCGTACGTAGGCCGCGTGGATCCCCCGGGCGTTCAGGGCCTGGGAGATCGCGAACTCCTCGAAGGGGCTGTTGATGCCGCAGCGTCTGATCTTCTCGATGTCCGCGGCGTCGTACTTGGCGTCCGCGGGGATCTCGCCCACCCGCGACGTCTTCCAGACCAGGTGGATGTTGTCCTTGGTGATCGTGTAGTAGACCTCGTTGCTCTCCGACAGGCTGAGCGCCGGGGTCTTACGCCAACGCTCGGGCAGGAAGTAGTCGAAGAGCCGCGCGTTCCTGCCTACGACCCACATGCGGCCGCCGGTGCTCTCGGCATGGCCGTAGACGTAGGGCACGTCGAATATCTCGGCGCGCGCCAGGTGCGACGGCAGGGGCGTGGGCTTCAAGCGGTCCCGCATATCGTCGAGGTAGGAGTGGCGGCGCCGGGCCTTGACCTGGTCCTCGTGCGCGGGCGTCCGGAAGAGGAGCTCGTAGTCGATGACCGAGTATCTGCCCGACTCCAGGATCCGGTAGATCATCGCCACCTGGCGCTCCGCGGCGTCCGGCTCGTTCGCCGCACCCTCGCGCGCGATGCGCTCGCAGTCCTCCTCGTGCAGGATCACGTGCTCGGGCTTCATGTCCGCCATGTGATAGCCCTTCGTGCTCAGGTCGTCGAAGGCCTTCCGCTGCATGGTCTGGAGGTGATGGACGATGTCGGGAAGGTCGAGCGCCAGATGCTCGAAGAGCTCGATCAGGTTCTTGCCGCGGATCCATTCGTACACGAGCTTGTACTGCTTCAGGATGTCCAGATCGATGCCGGGATGGCGCGCGCGGATGCGGTTGATGCGGGACCGGGACCTGCCGCTCTGCCAGGGCTGCATCTGCTGGGGCGGCACATAGATCGCGAGCGGCCGCTGCACGTTGATCCAGTTGACCCGCTGGCCCACCTGCCGGTCGCCCATCTCCATGACGAGCGCGAACTCCTCCCAGGGGCTGTTGAACTCGGCATTCACGAACTCTTCGAGCGTGTGGGTGTTGAGCGGCACGTCCTCGCCCACGCGGCAGTTCTTGACCACCAGGTCGAGGCTCCTGCCTGCGATCTCGCGCGTGGGAACGCGATAGACCGAGCTCGTGCCGAGCAGCCGCACCCGGTGGCGGGTGAACCAGGATTCTTCGTACCAGTTCCGGATTTCGAGGTGCGCCGCGTGGGGTTCGGCGTGGCGGGTGAGGTAGAGGTCGCCGCCGTCTTCGGTCCGGGTATGGACGTAGACGACGCCCAGGACGTTGACGAGGGTCTTATGATGAGCGGTTTCGTGCACGGATGTCGGGGGGCGTCAGGGAACGATGCATCCTGACCCGGACAAGCCGGTACCATACGACGTATCGCGCGGAGACGCGGAGGCGCGGAGAGGGGCAAAAGCTTTCAACCAGGACAAGTGTCGTTGTTCTCCCTGCGTCTCTGCGCCGCAGCGGGATATGCCTTCTCCGGGAATTATCCCAGCCGCTTCCGGAACTCCGCGAGCTGTACCCGGAGCCGTTCGGGCAGCTTGTCCCCGAAGAGGGCGAAGTGCTTTTCGATATCCGGGACCTCGGCCTTCCATGCCGCGGGGTCCACTGCCATGAGCTCCTGCAGGTTCTCCGGGGACAGCGTGAGACCCGCAAGGTCCAGGTCCTTGTCCTGCGGCATGAGGCCGATGGGCGTTTCCCTGGCCCCCACGGCGCCGTCCACGCGGCGGCACATCCAGGCGAGGACCCGGCTGTTGTCGCCGAACCCCGGCCAGAGGAACCGGCCGTCAGCGCTCTTGCGGAACCAGTTCACGTAGAAGATGCGCGGGGCCTTCTTGCCGAGCGTATCGCCCATGGTGAGCCAGTGGGTGAAGTAGTCGGCCATGTGGTAGCCGCAGAAGGGCTTCATGGCGAAGGGGTCGCGCCGGAGGTTGCCCACGGCGCCGATGTTCGCGGAGGTGGTCTCCGAGGCCGCGGTGGCGCCCAGGAACACGCCGTGGTCCCAGGAGAAGGCCTCGGTCACGAGCGGCACCACACTCGACCTCCTGCCGCCGAAGATGAAGATGTCGATCGGCACGCCGTCGGGGTTCTCCCAGTCCGGCGAGATCACGGGGCACTGCCGGGCCGGCGCGGTGAAGCGCGCGTTGGCGTGGGCCGCGTCGTCCTTGCTCGCGGGCGTCCAGTCGCGGCCCTTCCAGTCGATCGCATGCCGCGGTGCGTCGTCGGTCATGCCCTCCCACCACACGTCCCCGTCGTCCGTGAGGGCGCAGTTGGTGAACAGGATGTTCTCCCGGAGCGTGCCCATGGCCATGGGATTGGTGCCCGAGGACGTGCCGGGCGCCACGCCGAAGAACCCTGCCTCGGGATTGATGGCGTGCAGCCTGCCGTCGCCCCTGATCTTCATCCAGGCGATGTCGTCGCCGATGCATTCGCTCTTCCAGCCCGGGAGCGTGGGCTGCATCATGGCCAGGTTCGTCTTGCCGCAGGCCGAGGGGAAGGCCGCGGCAACGTGATAGCGCTTGCCCTCGGGGTTCGTGAGCCGCAGGATCAGCATGTGCTCGGCCATCCAGCCCTCGTGCCGCGCCAGGTTCGAGGCGATGCGCAGGGCCAGGCACTTCTTGCCCAAAAGGGCGTTCCCGCCGTAGCCCGAGCCGTAGGACCAGATGAGGTTCTCCTCGGGGAAGTGGCTGATGTACTTCTTCTCGATGGGCGCGCAGGGCCAGGCCGCGTCCTTTTGCCCCGGCGCCAGGGGCGCGCCGATGGAGTGGAGGCAGGGGATGAACTCGCCGGTCTCGCCCAGCACCTCCAGCACCTTCGCGCCCACGCGGGTCATGATGTGCATGTTGCAGACCACGTAGGGACTGTCGGTCAGCTCCACGCCGATCTTGGCGATGGGCGAGCCCACGGGCCCCATGGAGAAGGGGATCACGTACATCGTGCGGCCGCGCATGCACTCCCGGTAGAGACCCCGCATGGTCTTCTTGAGCTCGCCGGGATGCACCCAGTTGTTCGTGGGGCCGGCGTCGTCCTGCGACGCGGTGCTGATGTACGTGCGGTCCTCCACGCGCGCCACGTCGCTCGGGTCCGTGCGGAAGAGGTAGCTGTGCGGCCGCTTCGTGAGCGGGATGGCCATGCCCTGCTCCTGCATGAGAGCGACCAGCCGTTCGTACTCCTTGTGCGATCCGTCGCACCAGACGATCTCGTCGGGCGTGCAGAGCTCAGCGACCTCCCGGACCCAGGCAAGCAGCTTTGCGTTCTTGGTATGCGGCTTCATGAGCAATCTCCTTCGCGCGCCGATGCGGCAGGCGCGCGTGGTCATTATGCATGATCCGGGGGGAAAAGGCAAGTGCGCCGGAGGGATCACTTCGGCAGGGGGAGCTCCAGGGGGGCGCAGCCGTTCTGCTGCTGGGCAGAGAGCTGCTCGATCACGAACAGGAGCTGGCCTTCCTGCACCGTATCGTTCAGCCTGGCGCAGACCTCGGTGATCTGGCCGTCGAAGGGCGCCGTGATGGCGTTCTCCATCTTCATGGCCTCGAGGTTCGCGATCTCCTCGCCCTTGTGCACGATGTCGCCCGCCTTGACCGGGCCGCGCGCCGGGTTGCCGAGCCGCCAGAGGTTCCCGTTGATCGGCGCGCCGACCGCGTTCGTCCCCTTGGCCATGCGGATCTCGGCCTTCTTGGCCCGCGGGGTCACGACCGGGTAGACCCGGGTCTTGTTGTTGACCCGCATCACCACGTGGATCACGCCCTCGTGCTCGGCTCCCACGGACAGGAGCTCGATGGAATAGGGCTTGCCCCAGAGGTCGAAGTCCACCTTGTCGCCGGGATTTTGCAGGCCCGAGCGCCAGACGTCCGTGGGCAGGACGAGCGGCGCCTCGCCGTAGGCCGCGCGGAAGGCGATGAAGTCCAGGGCGTCCTTGGGGTGCATGAGGGAGAGAATGAACTCCTCGTCGGTGGCGGTGCGGCCGACGGCAGCGTCGAGCTCGGCGCGGATCCTGTCCAGGTCGTCTTCGGGCATGGAGTCGAGGGGCGAGGTCTCCTTGCGCTCCGTGAGCTTTGCCTGCCACTCATCGCCGAAGGTGCTCTGGTAGACCCAGTCCGCGGGCCAGCCTACGGGCAGCCTGCCGTAGTTCCCCAGAAGCAGGTTCTTGAAGTCGCCCGGCGCGTTCCGGAAGAGTTGCAGGAGCTCCTCCTGCTCGTTCGACGCCATGGCAGCCAGGTCCTGATCCTTTTCGAGCACGAACTTCTCGATGAGGGCGATGACGTGGGCCACGCCCGCGTCGCCTTTCTCTTTGGCGTAGCGGTTCACGATGCCGCTGCAGGTCACCCAGGTGATCTGGGACCCCGGGGTCACGTCGAAGTACTTGACGATCCGGTTGTAGAGCGACATGACCCTGAGGATCGAGGGCATGAGGTGCAGGAAGTCTCCCTTGTCCGCCTGCTCAAAGGAGCTGGGGAAAGCGCCGCCCGGCATCTTGTGGCGCGTGACCGTGTGGTCCAGGCCCTTGAAGGGCGACTCGGCCCATTCGTAGTGATTGATCCATTCCCGGACCGTGCGGACCGCGGCCTCGGCCTCCTGCCGGTCGAGGTGCACGGGGATCCCGGACTCCGTGAAGATCGCGTGGACCGCCAGGATGGGCGAGTGGCCGTAGAACCGGACGAGCGAGTCCTCCTCCACGTCGAAGATCACGGCCCCGGCCCGGGCCGCGGCCAGGAAGGCCGGGATCGCGAGACCGTCGGTGATGTGGCGGTGATAGGCGATGACCAGGTCCGGCCAGGCCTGCTTGATCGCGTCGATCAGATCGCCGATGCGCTTCACGTCGCCCACGCCCGCCATGTCCTTGACGCAGAGCACGATCTCGTCCGTGCCGCCGCAGAGCGAGACCATGTCCTTCACCACGGAGAGGTAGTAGGCGTTCGTGGCCCAGTCCGCGACGGTGAAGGAGATGGTCGGCTCGAAGAGCCGGCCGCGCTGCATCACCACCTCGGCCACGGTGCGCATGTTCCGCACGTCGTTCAGGAAGGAGAAGCAGCGCCATACGTCGATGTCCACGCGGGAGACCACGTGCTCGATCACGTTCTTGGGATAGGGGCGGTAGCCGAAGAGGTTGGTCTCGCGGATGAGCGTCTGCTGCAGCACGTTCGGCATCAGCGTGCGCAGGATCGCCCCTTCCTCGAAGGGGCTTTCGCGGCGGTTCATGACGCCCACGTGCCAGCGCGCGCCGCCGTGGGTCTCGGCCGAGAAGAGCCCCATGGCGTTGTAATGGGGCGCCAGGGTCTTGAGATCGTAGATGCGGTGCCGGTTCTTGTAGTCCGATTGGCCCGCGTCGCGCATCCCCACGGAAGTGAGGCACACGCCCTTGCAAGAGCGGACCGCGGAGACGATCTCCCTGGCGGACATGCCGGGTCTTACGAATACAATGTCTTCCTTCATGGGGGCGATCCTGTCTTTCGTCTCGGGCTCCCGGAGGGTTTCCGCGCGACCGTGCCCCTGCGGGTCACCTTCAGGTCCTTGAGGAGCCCGTCGGAGACCGAGTAGATCCAGCCGTGGATGTACAGCTTCCTGCCGCGCTCCCAGGCCTTCTGGACGATCGTGTTGTGCGCCAGGTTCTCCACCTGCCGCTCTACGTTCAGCTCGCACATGACATCGAGAGAGAGCCGCTTCTGCCTGCGGACCGAGACGCGGACATCCTCGAGCCAGTGCTCCAGCAGGCCGGAGACGGCGTTCTTCCTGATTGCCGCGATGCCGCCGCAGCCGTAATGGCCGCAGACGATGATGTGCTTTACCCGTAAGATCTCGACGGCGTACTGCAGTACGCACATGAGGTTCATGTCGGTGTTGATGACCTGGTTCGAGATGTTCCGGTGGACGAATACCTCGCCGGGCAAAAGCCCGGTGATCTGGTTCGCCGGGACCCGGCTGTCCGAACAGCCGATCCAGAGGTACTTGGGCCGCTGCTGCCGCTTGAGCCTGGCGAAGAACCCGGGATTGTCTTGCTCGATCCGCCGGGCCCATTCCCGGTTGTTCTCCAGCAGTCGCAGGACCTCTTTCATGCCTTGTTCACGATCCTCCGAATGCTGGCTTCTGGCTTCCGCCTTACCTTACATCCACTTCTGCGGTCCGAGGGCCGAGAGCTCGGCCACGTAGCGCGCGATCTTGAGCACCTCGTCCTCGCTGCTCTTTTCGGAGAACATGGAGATCAGTTCGTCCATGTGCTCCTCGATGAACCGGGTGGAGAACTCGCCCGCGATGAACGACGGGTGCCGGATGATCGACAGGAGCAGGGGCTGGAGCGTCTTGACCCCCTCGACGCGCAGGTTCCTGCCGAGCGAGCGGTCCATGACGCTCACGGCGCCGGTGCGGTCGGCGCCTGCGGTCATGAGCAGCATGAAGAGCGAATCGTAGTAGGGCGGGACATCGCCGCCTTCGTACACGCCCGAGGACACGCGCACGTTCGGCCCCATGGGGACCTGGAGGCGCGTGATCGGGCCGAAGGAGGGGCTGAAGGTCTTGGGGTCCTCGGCGTTCAGCCGGACCTCGAGCGCCCACCGGTTCGGGCGGATGGCGTCCTGGGTAAAGGGCAGCTTCTTGCCGAGCGACGTGTCGATCATGATCCCGACGATGTCGAGACCGGTGATCAGCTCGGTGATGCCGTGCTCCACCTGGAGCCGGGTGTTCACCTCGAGGAAATAGAACTTCCGCGTGGCCGAATCGAAGATGTACTCAACCGTGCCGGCCGTGGTATAGCCGATCTCCCGCATAAGCCGTACGGCACCGCCGCAGATCTCTTCGCGCAGCCCCGCATCGAGGCTCGGCGACGGGGCCTCCTCGATGATCTTCTGGTTCCGGCGCTGGAGCGTGCATTCGCGCTCGAAGAGATGGACCACGTTGCCGTGGCGATCCGCCACGATCTGGGCCTCGATGTGCCGGCCCCGCTCGATGTATTTTTCGACCAGGATGGTGTCGTCGCCGAAGGATTTCTTCGCCTCGGACCGGGCGCGGGCCAGCGCCTGATCGAGCTCGTCATCGCGCTCCACCTTGACCATGCCCTTGCCGCCCCCGCCCGCGGAGGCCTTGATCATGATGGGATAGGCAACGTCGTCCTTCCGCATCCATTCCTTGATCCGGGCCGCGTCCGTGACCGCGTCGATGCCCGGGACCGTGGGGACGCCCGCCTTTTTCGCGAGCCTCTTCGCCTCGATCTTGTCCCCCAGCATGCCGATGACCTTGGGCGAGGGGCCGATCCAGAGGAGCCCGGCGTCGATCACCTTCTGCGCGAACGCCGCGTTCTCGGCGAGGAACCCCCAGCCGGGGTGGATGGCGTCGGCCCGGCTCCGGAGCGCCGCCTCGACCATCTTGTCCATGTTGAGGTAGGACTCGACGGGCGGTGCGGCCCCGATGTGCACGGCCTCGTCGGCCATGAACACGTGGTGGGCGAGCCGGTCCGGATCGCTGTAGACCGCGACGGTCGGGATCTTCCGGTCGCGGCAGGTATGCATGATCCTGACCGCGGGGACCCCGCGGTTCGCGATCAGGACCTTTTTGATGGTTTCGGGCACGGTGCGGCCTTTCCTGAAAACGCTCCTATTTCGCCAGTGCGGCGTCCTCGATAATCGCCGGATACTTGTATCCGGCGCCGAAGTCCTTGTCCGCCGCAAGGGTCCCCTTGACGATGACGACGTCGCCGACCGCGGCGGTCCCTTGCGTGGTCACGACCAGGTCCCGGGTCCCCTTTGCGGGATCGCCGGTGCCGTCCTGGATGTGGACCCAGTTCCTGCCCATGATCGCGCGCGCGAACTTCACGACCTTGCCCCGCACGACCACGGTCTTTCCGTTCAGGGCTGCCCGCTTCGCGAAGATCTCGGCCACGCGGTATGCGTTCGGCCCTGTTGCCTTGGCGACGGAGATCTTCTGCGCCGCGGCGACGGCGGCCCTGCTGCCGGGCGCGCGCGAGGCCGCAATGCCTTTTGCGGACGGACCGCCGGAGAACACGATGGTGTCGAAGGTCCGCTTGAGCGTCGTGCTCCGGAAGTTATGCAGTTCCGGACCGACCGAGAGCGTCAGCTTCTGGCCGACATGCACCTTCATCTGCGGCATGGCCACCCAGGTCCTGCCGCCTGTGTGCTTCAGGCGGACGTAGGTATAGCCGCCGCTGTTCATGGTCTCGACCACCGTGCCGGTGAGCATCGACGTCCGCAAGGCCGGCGGCGGTCCCTCCATGGCCGCAGGGGATGCCGGTTTGCCGAGCTTCCCGCCGCGCTCCACCTTCTGCTGGTTCTGCTGCCCGAGCGGGCCCGCGGCGAAGATGATCTTGGAGAAGGTCCGGTGGAGCGTCGAGCTCCTGAAGTCTCGCATAAACGTCATGACGCGGAACTCCATCGTTTTGCCGACCACGACCTTCATCTGCGGCACGGCCACCCAGATGTGCTTGTGGTGACGCTCGATGCGGATGTACGAATAGCCGCCGCTGTTCATGGTCTCGACCACGGTGCCGGAAATGATCGGCGCCTGCCGTTCGTGATTGTCCTTCTTGACGGCGGTTGCCGCAGAGGCGGCGCCGAGGAGCAGGACTGCCATGAGGACCGCTACGGCGGCCGGGAAGAGCGTAAAGCGAGAGCGGATGTTCATTCTTGAGCTCCTTTCACTAACGGTATGTGGCAGGGATCAGGCCCCGGTCGCGGCGGCCAGGATCCGCACGATGCCCCAGGCGAGCACGATGCAGGCCGGCACGGTCAGGACCCAGGCCACGACGATATTGCCCGCAATGCCCCAGCGGACCGCGGACAGCCGCTTCGTGGACCCCACGCCGAGGATCGCGGAGGAGACCACGTGGGTCGTGCTCACGGGGAGGCCGAAGTGGCTCGAGGCGATGATGATGGCGGCCGAGGAGGTCTCCGCCGCGAACCCGTGGACCGGCTCGAGTTTCAGCATCTTGACGCCCAGGGTCTTGATGATCTTCCAACCGCCGAAGGCCGTGCCGGTCCCCATGGCCACGGCGCAGAGCAGGATGACCCAGGCCGGCACGTCCATGGTGTGGATCCTGCCGGCCGCAAAGAGCGCCATGGTGATGATGCCCATGGACTTCTGCGCGTCGTTCGACCCGTGACCGAAGGCCATGAAGGACGACGAGACGATCTGGAGTCTCCCGAAATATTTGCTCATGATGCCGGGCGAGAGGGTGCCAAAGAAGGCAAGGATCAGCTTCATAACGATATATCCGAAGATGAGGCCGAGGATCGGCGAGACGACCAGGGACAGGACGATCTTGACGGTGCCCTCGATGTTCAGGATGCTGAAGCCCCCGTAGGCCATGGCCGCGCCAGCGATGCCGCCGAAGAGGGCGTGCGAGGAGCTGACCGGAAGGCCCATCAGGATCGTGATGAGGTTCCAGATGATCGCCGAGAGGAGCGCGGAGATGATGACCAGGTCCGTCACCGCCTTGGGGTCCACGATGCCCGTGCCCACGGTCTTCGCCACGGCGGTCGAGAAGAAGGCGCCCAGGATGTTCATGGAGGCCGCAAGGAACACGGCCGCGAGCGGCGACAGGACCTTTGTCGAGACGACGGTGGCGATGGCGTTCGCGCAGTCGTGCCAGCCGTTCGACACGTCGAAGAGCACGGCGAGCACGATGATCAGGATCAGGATCTCAGGCATTTTTCAGGACGATGCTTTCGAGGATATTGGCGATATCTTCGGCGCGGTCGGATGCTTCTTCAAAGAGCGTGTAGATGTCTTTCCATTTGATGATGTACAGGGGGTCCTGGGTGTCGTTCAGGAGCCGGCCCAGGGCGTCGCGGTACTTGCGGTCGATGCGGTTCTCGAGCCGGTTGATCTCGATGCAGTGCTCCTGGACGTGGGTGTACTCCTTGGCGCGGAGATCGCGCAGTGCCTTCTTCAGGATGTCCGCGGTCATCTGCAGGTCTTCGGCGATGGAGATGACCTCGGGCGTGGGGCGGTCGATCCGGTACACCGCCATGCGGTCCGCCGCGGCCCAGATGAGATCCAGGACGTCGTCGATCCGCGACGCCAGTGCGTGAATGTCCTCGCGGTCGATGGGGGTCAGGAAGGTCTTGTTCAGCGCCTTCATGATGTCGTGCGTGAGCATGTCGCCTTCCTGCTCGTGCTCGTGGAGGACCTTCACCTGCTCCTCGAAACGCTCGAAGGCGTTGAAGGTGTCGACCAGGACGTTCGCGGCGGTGGAGAGGTTCTCCAGGGCCCGGTCGAACATCACGAAGAAATCGGTTGTCCGGGGGAAGAGGAATGCCATGGCGATCGGCTGTCTGCTCCTTTGACGGGGAGTATGGTGCGGCGGCCATAACCGGGCCGGGGACGAACGGAGAGAAAGCATACCATGGCGGGGGCGTTTCACGCAACAGGGAAATGCGCGGACGAAAAAAAGGCGGTGAAGGTCGTTCACCGCCGGGAAGGCTGCCGGAAAAGGGGATCGTGCAGGCTACGCGATCTTCGACTCCTTGGAGCACTTGTCGCAGAACCACATCATGCCGCGGACCCTGCCCGTGGAGGTCATCATCTTGGCGGCCTGCATGGGTTTGCCGCAGCACTGCGGGATGTTCAGGTTTACGACGGCCTTTTTCGAGGCCGCTTTCGCTGTCTTACTCAGTTCTGCCATGGGTCTGTCACCTCCGTTTCCCTGTTTCGAAAAGCCCAATATTCTAACCTGGCCCGCCGAAATGTCAAGAACATTCTGCGCGCGCCGTCTCCTCCTGGTTGATCCGCGACCGGGGATCGACCGGGTATCGCGACCGGATCGGCGTTGCTCTTTCCGGTTTTTTCTTGACAGAAAATTGCTCGAAGCTTACTATTAAACACCCGTTATAAAATGCCGCGCGCTTCGGCATCGCCCCGTTTTCACGAAGGGATATCGTAGCGTTATCGCGCACATGGCGGGAGAAGGGAATAGAACAGACAGCATGAAGAGAGAGAAGACCGATTATACGATCCAGTCGGTGTCGCATGCCCTCGATATCCTCGAGTCCTTTACCCGGACCGAGGACGAACTCGGTGTGACCGAGCTGGCGCAGCGGCTCGGTCTGCACAAGAACAACGTGTTCCGCCTGCTGGCGACGCTGGAGCACCGGGGCTACATCGAGCAGAACCGCGCGACCGAAAGCTACCGGCTCGGTCCCCGCACGCTCCAGATCGGGTTGATCTTCGTCGCGCAGCGCGAGTGCCGCCGCCTGGCGCGTCCGATCATCGAGGCCCTCCAGCAGGAGACGGGCGAGACCGCCTTCGTAGCGGTCCTGCGCGGCGACCAGGTCATCTGCATGGACAGCGTGGAGAGCGAGCGGACCGTGCGGACCGTTTCGCGCGTGGGCGTGATGCAGCCGGCGCACTGTACGGCGGTGGGCAAGGTGCAGCTTGCCGCCCTGTTGCCGGAGGAGTTGGACCGGCTCTTCCCCGGCCCGGAACTGCCGGGTCTCACGGACCGCAGCATCACGACGCGCAACGCCCTGCAGGCCGCGCTGCTGGAGACCGCGGCGCAGGGCTACGCCCTGGAGGACGAGGAGGCGGAGGCCGATGTGCGCGGCATAGCCGCGGCCGCCCGGGACTTTTCGGGCAACGTGGTCGCTGCCGTCGGCATCACCGCACCGGTCAGCAGACTGACCGACAGCAAACTCTCCCGCGACGGCGTCATCGATCGCGTGCGGGACGCTGCGCACCGGCTTTCGACAAAGCTCGGCCTCACCGCGCATGCCGCGGCCCAGGCGCCCCTCGCTGCATCCGAGAAGCATTGACACCCCTGATTCCGCTGTGCTATTATCCGCCGAATGACTAGGGAACGGAAATGGGACCGCCTGGTGGCGCTGCTGCGCGCAATGAACGGCGCGGTGGTCGCCCTGTCCGGCGGCGTGGACAGCGCGCTTCTCCTGCGGGCCGCATCCGAAGCAACGGTCCGCCCCCTCCTTGCCGTAACAGCGGTTTCCCCCGCATCTCCCGACGGCGAAGCGGACGCGGCGCGGGCCTTCGCCCGATCGCTCGGCGTGGCGCACGAGATCATCGATACCGATGAGTTCGGCTCTCCGGAGTTCGTGCGGAACGGGCCGGACCGATGCTACCACTGCAAGAAGGAGTTGTTCACGCGCCTCAATCGGATTGCGGTGCGGATCGGCGCGGCCGTCGTCCTCGAAGGGGCGAACCAGGACGATCTGCGCGATCACCGGCCGGGCAGACGGGCGGCGGAGGAGTGCGGCGTGCGCAGCCCCCTGGTCGAGGCGGGGCTCACCAAGGACGACATCCGGCAGCTTGCGCGATCTCGCGACCTGTCCGTCTGGAACAAACCTTCTCTTGCCTGTCTTTCCTCCCGCATCCCCTACGGTACGCCCATATCCCCCGCGCTCCTGCGCACGGTCCAGGCAGCCGAGGACCGCCTGCACGCCCTGGGGATCCGCCAGGTGCGGGTGCGCCACCACGGGACCATCGCGCGGATCGAGATCGATCCCGCGGACTTTCCGCTCCTGACCGCGCAGGGGACCGCGGAGCGCATCAACCAAGAATTCCGCGATCTCGGCTTCACCTATGTCTGTCTGGACCTCGCGGGATACCGCACCGGGAGCATGAACGAACGATCAGAGAAGGGGGAAGGCGCGTCAACAGGTCCCGTACCAGGGCATGCACCGGCACTCCCCCGGGCAAGGAGCATTGCATGAACGTACTCGTCGTGGGCGGAGGGGGCAGGGAGCACGCCTTGGTCTGGAAGGCCGCGCAGAGCCCGCGGGTCAAGCGGATATTCGCCGCGCCCGGCAACGCGGGCATCGCGGAACTTGCGGAATGCGTCCCCCTCCGGGCCGACGACATCGCGGGGCTTTCGGCCTTCGCGAAGGAACGGGCCGTGGACCTTGCGATCGTGGGACCCGAAGGGCCCCTGTCGCGCGGCATCGTGGATGCCTTCGCCGCGGCGGGCCTCCGCGCCTTCGGGCCGAGCGGCAAGGCCGCGGAGATCGAGGCGAGCAAGGGCTTCGCCAAGGACCTGATGCGGAAATACGGCATTCCCACGGCCGCCTACGGCGTCTTCACCGACCGCGCAGCGGCCGCTGCGTACATCCGGGAACAGGGCTCCCCGATCGTGGTGAAGGCAGACGGGCTTGCCGCGGGCAAGGGCGTGATCGTGGCCGAGACCACGGACCAGGCGCTTGCGGCGCTCGACGCGATCATGACCGAGAAGGCCTTCGGCGACGCCGGGGCCCGCGTGGTGATCGAGGAGTGCCTGACCGGTGAGGAGGCGTCCTTCATGGCCTTCTCGGACGGCAAGACCGTGGTGCCCATGGCGTCCGCACAGGACCACAAGCGGGTCTTCGACGCGGACAAGGGGCCGAATACCGGCGGCATGGGCGCCTATTCGCCCGCCCCCGTGGTGACGAAGAAACTGGAGCACCGGGTCATGGACGAGATCATGATCCCTACGGTCCGGGCCATGGAGAAGGAAGGCCGTCTGTTCAAGGGAGTGCTGTACGCGGGGCTCATGGTCAAGGACAACGACGTCCGGGTGCTCGAGTTCAACGCGCGCTTCGGCGACCCCGAGACGCAGCCGGTCCTGGCGCGGCTCGATACGGACCTGATCGAGATCATCGAGGCGATCGAGAGCGGGACCCTCGCGCAGGTGGACGTGCGGTGGAAAACGGAGTCCGCGGTCTGCGTGGTCATGGCCGCGGGCGGCTACCCGGGCGCCTACGAGAAGGGGATGGAGATCACGGGCCTCGCGGAAGCGTCCCGCATGCCCGGCGTCCTGGTGTTCCATGCAGGCACGGCCCGCAAGGACGGCCGGATCGTGACCGACGGCGGCCGGGTGCTCGGCGTGACCGGCCTCGGCGCCGACGTGGCCGAGGCCGTGGACCGCGCCTACGGCGGCGTCCGCGCAATCACGTTCAAAGACGCGCACTTCCGCAGGGACATCGCGGCGCGCGCGCTTGAAGAGGGGATCTGACCGCGCCGTGCCGAGACCCACGCAAGACGAGATCGCGCGCTTCCTGGACCGGACGCTCCGGGTCGCCGCGATCCGGGACGCCTCGCAAAACGGGCTCCAGGTGCGATCGCGGCGGGCTTCTGCCCGGCGTGCGGGCTTTGCGGTGGACGGGTGCCTCTCCACCTTCGCGAAGGCCGAAAGGCTGGGCATCGATCTTCTCGTAGTGCACCACGGCATCAAATGGCGGCCGCAGAAGGACCGCGACCTGGCGCGCCGCCGGGAGGCGGCGCTCCGGAAGGCCGGCATAGCGCTCTATGCCGCCCACCTTCCGCTCGACCGGCACGAGACCTACGGCAACAACGCCGTCCTCTGTCGGATGCTGGGGCTGGGCGATCTCAAGCGGTTCGGCAGATACCACGGCATTGCGATCGGCTATTGCGGCGCGATGGAGCGTGCAGTGCGGTTGGAGGACCTGAACGATCTGCTGGACAGGCGTCTGCATACGGCCTGCCGGGTCCATCGCTTCGGAACGGGCCGCGTGCGCACCGTCGGGGTCGTCTCCGGCGGCGGCGGGGGCCTGCTGCACGAGGCCGTGCGTGCGGGGCTCGACTGCTTCCTGGTCGGCGAGATCGACCTGGCCGCGTACAATGCCGCGCGGGAGTACGGCATGAACGTGATCGTGGCCGGCCATTACGCGACCGAGACCGTGGGCGTGCGTGCGCTCATGCCGCTGGTGCGCGAGACCTTCGGGGTGGAGACGGTCTTCGTGGACGATCCGAAGGAATATTGATAACAAACAGCAACCACAGAACACAGAGAATGTCGAGAGCACCCGTGGTAAAAAATATGATCCAGGGTTCCCTCCGCCTTTCCTCTGTGATCTCTGGGGTGAATGATGTTTTATTACGAAAGGAGTTTTCATGGGAAAACCACTCGTGGGGATCGTAATGGGCAGTGATTCGGACCTGCCCATGATGCAGGAGGCGGCGACGATGCTGCATGAGTTCGGCGTCGAGTACGAGATGACGATCGCCTCGGCGCATCGCACGCCGAAGAAGGCGCTCGAATACGGCCAGACCGCGGAGAAGCGCGGGCTCAAGGCGATCATTGCGGGCGCCGGGTGGGCGGCCCACCTGGCGGGCGTCATCGCCTCGCAGACGACGCTGCCGGTCATCGGCGTGCCGATCGACTCCTCGCCGCTCAAGGGCATGGACGCGCTCCTGTCCACGGTGCAGATGCCGGGCGGCGTGCCGGTGGCGACCATGTCTCTCGGGAAGGCGGGCGCCAAGAACGCCGGGATCTTCGCGGCCCAGATCGTCGCGACCGGCGACGTGAAGGTGGCGAACCGCCTCAAGGTATTCCGCGTCGAGATGGAGCGCGCCGTGGAAGAGAAGGCGAAGGGGCTTGCCGCCATCACCGCGGCCTCGACGCCCAAGGAACCGTCCGTCTCCGGCAGCGCGTCGCCTGCGGCGAAGAAGGCGCGTCGCCGCCGCAGAAAGAAAAAGGCGGACGGCAGCCCGGCGGGTGCGGGCAGCGGGGCGTGAAGACCGCGCTGACCTGCCTGCCCTGTTTCTTCGGCCAGGTCGAGCGGTCGCTCCGCTACGCCGGGGTGAACGGTTCGCACGGCCGGCGCGTTCTGCGCGCGGCCGCGGCGATCATCGAGTCCTCGCCGCTGGATCAGATCCCCGCGCGCACCACGACGCTTCTGCACCGCCTGCTGCGCCGGGAAACGGGCGTCGATCCCTACAGCGCCGTCAAGAGGGAATACAACCGCATCGCCGCCGATCTCCTGCCGGACCTCCGGGGCCGCGCGGCGTCCTGCGCCGACCCCCTCGAAGGCGCCGCGCGGGCGGCGATCGCCGGGAACGTGATCGATTTCGGCATCTATGACTCCATCGACCTCGACCGTTCCCTGGACGACGCCTTCCGCCTGCCGCTGTCCGCCGCGGCCCTGCGCGATCTTCGCGCTGCAACGGAAGAGGCCGAATCAGTCCTCTTCCTCTGCGACAATGCAGGAGAGATCGCCTTCGACCGCATCCTTCTGGAGCACCTGCGGGATCGGGGAAAGCGCGTGACCGCGGTCGTCAAGGGCTCTCCGGTGATCAACGACGCAACGCTGGATGACGCACGGGAAGCGGGGCTCTTCGCATCCGCGGAGGTGATCGACAACGGCAGCGACGGCATCGGGACGTTGTTGGAGTCCTGCGGACAAGGGTTTCGGGAGCGCTACGAAGCGGCCGACCTTATTATCAGCAAAGGCCAGGCGAATTTCGAGACCCTGGCGCCGGAAGAGGACCCCCGGATATTCTTCCTCTTCAAGATAAAATGCCCGGTGGTGGCGGAGTTCCTGGGCCGTCCCGAAGGCGATATCGTCCTCTCCCGCGGCGGTCCTGCGGTCATTCCGGTTGGAGCCTGAACGTGCGCGCCGCGCGGGTACTCGTGGATGCCCTTCGGCCCGACGCAGCCTTCGGCCGATGCCGTGATACGATCCGGCGGGGCGGCGTCATCGCCTATCCCACGGACACCTTTTACGGCCTGGGTGCGGATCCCCGCAATGCAGAAGCGGTCCGGCGGCTTTTTACGCTCAAGGAACGGCGGATGGACCAGCCCGTGCTGCTCCTGATCGCCTCGGCCGCGGAGGTGGGGAACTGGGCGGCGGACGTGACCCCCCTGGCGCTGAGTTTGATGGAGCGGTTCTGGCCGGGTCCGCTCACCATCGTGTTCCCGGCGCGGTCCGGGGTCCTGCCGGAGCTCACGGCAGGGACCGGCTCGATCGGACTCCGGGTGCCGGGCAACGAGCTGACCAGGGCGCTCCTGCGGTTTCTGGGCTGTCCGCTCACCGGCACGAGCGCGAACCGGGCGGGCGGTGCGAGCCCCCAGGACGCAGACCAGGCGCTTGCCGCCGTAGGGGATCGGGTCGATCTGATCCTGGACAGCGGGCCTGCGGCAGGCGGCTTGCCCTCCACCGTCGTGGACGCCCGCGGCGTTGCCCCCCTGGTGCTGCGCGCGGGAGCGATCGCGGCCCGCGATATCGAGAAAGCCGCGGCAGACCGCGGATGAGGGAACAAGGCATGAAAAAGATATTCGTACTGGACACCAACGTCCTGTTGCACGATCCCCGGGCGATCACCTCGTTCCAGGACAATGACGTCGTGATCCCGATCGTGGTGATCGAGGAACTGGACAAGTTCAAGAAAGGCATCGACGAGATGGGCAGGAACGCCCGGCAGGTCTCGCGGATCCTGGACGAGCTGCGGCAGCAGGGAAAGTTGTCGCAGGGCGTCTCGCTTGCCGGCGGCGGGACCCTGCGCGTCGAGTTGAACCACCAGTCGCCGGAGCATCTGCCGAACGAGCTGATCGCCACGAAAGCGGACAACCGCATCCTGGCCACAGCCCTGAATCTCTGCAAGGCCGAGGACTGCACGCCGGTCATCCTGGTCACCAAGGACACCAACCTCCGGATCAAGGCGGACGCCCTCGGGCTGCGCGCCGAGGACTACGAGACGGACCAGGTCACGATCGACGAGCTCTATTCGGGCGAGTACGAGTGGACCGTGGCGCCCGGCGTCATCGACGCGTTCTATGCCGCGGGCGAGGCCCAGCCGCCCGCTCCCGCCCCCTTTCCGAACCAGTACGTGCTGCTCAAGAACAGCGCGAACGAGGCGCAGACGGCGCTCGGCCGGTACAGCCGCCAGAAGGATCGCATCGTCCCGATCATCGCCGCCAAGCACGGGGTCTGGGGCATCACCGCGCGGAACAAGCAGCAACAGTACGCCCTGGACCTCCTTCTGAACGACGATATCCGGCTCGTCACCCTCGTGGGCAAGGCAGGGACCGGCAAGACGCTCCTGGCGTTGGCCGCGGGCCTGGAGAAGACCATCGAGAGCCGGGCGTTCCTCCGGCTGGTCGTGTCCCGCCCGGTCTTCCCGCTCGGCAAGGACCTGGGGTTCCTGCCGGGCGACGTCGATGAAAAGCTCCGGCCCTTTATGCAGCCCATCCGGGACAACCTGGACTTCCTCAGGGGCGCATCGGCCGCCACGGGGCGCGTGAAGGCCAAGAAGGACCTCCAGGGTCTCTTCGACCTCGGGATGATCGAGGTCGAACCGCTTACCTACATCCGGGGGCGCAGCATGCCGAACCAGTTCCTGATCGTGGACGAGGCGCAGAACCTCACGCCCCACGAGATCAAGACCATCATCACCCGCGCGGGAGAGGGGACCAAGATCGTCCTGACCGGCGACCCCTACCAGATCGACAACCCCTACATCGACTCGTCGAGCAACGGTCTCACCTTCGTGGTCGAACGATTCAAGGAAGAGCCCATCGCCGGTCATATCACGCTCGTCAAGGGAGAACGGTCCGACCTGGCCGAGCTCGCCGCGACGCTCTTGTAGGAGGAGAGGGCGCGGCCGCCGGGCCGGCCCCATGCGCTATGGAACGGAACAACGCAAGATTCGGGAAGCTCTTTTTCTGGCTGAGCGCGTTCTCGGCCCTGCTCGTCCTGACCGAGATCGTCCTCCAGGCCTTCGGGAAGAGCATCTGCCCCACCGTGGGCTGCAGGATCGTGGCCGAGCACGTGCGCTACGGGGACCTTTCGATCCTCCTGATCGGGATCACGACCTTCGGGCTCCTTGCCGTTCTGGCCGCGCCGCGCGGGATCGCCGCGCGGGCCTTTGCCGGCCGCGCGATCGACGCGGTCCTGATCACGGCCCTGGCCTGCGAGGGATTCTTCACCGGATACCAGGCCTTCGTCGTCCGGACCCCCTGCTTCTTCTGCCTCGTCATCTTCGGGCTGATCGTGCTGCTCGCGCTCGTGCGCCTGGCGTCCGGCGCTGCGGCTCCCATCGCCGGCTTCCTCGCCCTCGGCGCGGTATTCAGCCTCTTCTATCTGGTGCCGCCCGCCGTCGCACCGCCGGCACTGCCGCAGGACGGCCGGCTCATCCTGTTCTACAGCAAGGGCTGCAGCCACTGCGCCGAGGTCATCCGGGAGCTCGATTCCCAGAAACTCAGCGTGACCCACGTGCAGGTCGACGCCTATGCCGGCGCGCTCAAAAGCGTCGGCATCGAGCACGTCCCGACGCTCCTGGTGAACGACCCCTTCCAGAAGCTGTTCCTGACCGGGAAGGAGGAGATCGACCGCTATCTGAACGCCTGCACCGCGGCGGAACGGCCGCAGGCGGCGTCGGCGCACCGCAGTGTCCGATCGTCAGCCCCCGTTGTTGACCAGACGGCCACGCTCGATCTCTTCGCCAAGCCCGACCTCCTCTCGTCCCCGGCCGCGACCGCGGAGGAGGAAGGCATGTGCCGCGAAGACGCCGTCTGCAAGTGAACCATCGGCCGGGGCGACCAAACCGCTTGACACCCGCAGGGCGGTGTGATAGTGTGACAGATTGTTTTTCCCGGGAGGACAACGTTGGAAAACCAAAAAGGGCTCGTTGAAATCGCGGCGGAGAAGGTCTGGAAATTCTTCTCCTCCGTCAAGCTTGCCGTGGTGCTCCTCATCAGCCTGGCCATTGTCTCGATCATCGGCACGGTGATTCAGCAGAACGAATCGCCGGACCTCTACCTGCGCGAATACAGCCACGCGACGGTGCATCTTTTCGAGACGCTCGGCTTCTTCGATCTGTACCATACCTGGTGGTTCGTGCTGCTCCTGTTCCTCTTTACCGCCAATCTCACGGTCTGCAGTCTCGAACGGTTCCCCCATACCTGGAAGATCATCCGCTCCCCGCTCAAACCCATCGAAGAGGCGGCGCTCCGGGCGGTGCCGTTCAAGCGCGAGATACCCTTTCCCGGCGGCGCGGACATGGCGGGCGAGCGGGCCGCCTCGGTCTTGCGGTCGCACCGGTACCGTTTCGTCCAGTCCACGGGCCCGGACGGCGTCCAGTTCATGACCCAGAAAGGCGTGTACAGCCGGCTCGGCGTCTACATCACCCACACCAGCATCCTGCTCATCTTCATCGGGGCGCTCCTCGGCTCCTTCTTCGGGTTCAAGGCGTTCCTGAACCTCGCCGAGGGGACGTACTCGCCGGTCGTCTACCTCAGGAACGAACCGCTCTGGGACCGCATCGCGGCGAGCCTCGGGATCGCGGCCAGCCCCGTGATCCATAAGCCCGGGGAGATGCCCGAAATGCCGCTCGGGTACTTCATCCAGTGCGACGATTTCGATGTCGATTACTACATCAACCCCGAGGGGATGCCGACCGGCATGCCTTCGGAGTACCACAGCACCCTCAGCATCTTCGACCAGGAGGGGAACAAGATCCTCGACAAGCGTATCCGGGTGAACGATCCGCTCACCTTCCACGGCATTACGTTCTACCAGTCGAGCTACGGGACCATGCCGGACACGAGCAACGGGACGATCATCCTGAACGTTCGTCCCAAGAACGCCCCTGCCGCGGAGGGAACGGTGGTGCGCGGCAAGATCGGCCAGGCGGTATACGTACCGTCCATCGACCGGACGATCAAGATCCTGGGGTTCATGCCCTACGCGCTCCGGGACCCCGGGACCGGACAGGTGCAGTACTATCGCACGCAGAATGACGAATTCATCAACCCTGCCGTGACCCTCGATGTCTATAAAGGGAACAAACGTCTGTATGAGACGACGGTTTTGAAGGTGGACCCGGGGAATCCCGTCATGCCGGAGGGATACGTGATCAGCTACCAACACTACTGGGGGACGCGCTATACGGGGCTCCAGGTCACGAAGGACCCCGGCGTGTGGGTCGTCTATGCCGGGTTCCTCCTGCTCTGCATCGGCCCGGTGATCGCGTTCTTCGGGTCGCACCGCAAGCTCTGGGTGCGGATCCAGGAGCGCGCGGGAGAAACGATCATAACGCTCGCCGGTTCCACGAACAGGAACCGCGCGGGTTTCGGGCAGGAATTTACGAAGATTGCGGACGATTTCGTCCGGCAATGAGGACTCATTCAGGAGGTTTCGATGGATAGTTCCCTGCTGTTCACCATAGCAACCCTGGCGTATCTCGTCGCGATGATCCTGTATATCGCCTACCTCGCGTTCCGCAAGAAGGGGATCGGGCTTACGGCCACCGGCGTGACCGTGATCGGTTTCCTGATCCAGACCGCGGCCCTGCTCCTGCGGTGGCGCGAATCGTACCAGATGGACATCGGGAGGATGCCGGTGTCCAACCTCTATGAGTCACTGGTCTTCTTCACCTGGAGCAGCGTCCTGATCTACCTGGTCGTCGAGTACCGGTACAAGACCCGCGCCTTCGGGGCGTTCGTGATGCCCGTGGTCTTCCTGGCCCTGGCGTTCATCAACGTGGCCGGCATCAGCACCAACATCACGCCGCTGGTCCCGGCGCTCAAGAGCAACTGGCTCTTCTACCACGTCCTGATCAGCTTCTTCGGTTACGCGGCCTTCGCCGTCGCCTTCTCGGTCTGCATGGTCTATCTGCTGCTCGATACGCCGGACCGCGGGTCGTCCCTGAATCCCGCCGGGCTGCTCGTCATTGCCGCGGTGCTGATCCCCGTCGGCTACGCCATGGCCGCCATGGGGGGCAGGATGAAGACCGTCTTCTGGATGGGGCTCGGCGCACTCCTCATCGTCTGGATCGTCTTCCTCACGACACGGGGGTCGCGGAACAAGCACCAGGTCTATCTCTTCTGGTCTTTCTGCGTGACCTTGGCCTTGGGGCTTCTGCTCGCCATGGGCGTCGATTACGCGCTGTTCCAGAGCACGGCCTCCACGGAAAGCTTCCAGAAGCACATGTTCGAGTCCACCTTCCTGAATCCCTCCCTGACCGTGAAGACGCTCTCGTGGGCCGCGCTCTTCGGGCTCTTCTGGCTCATCTGGTGGCTGGGCGTGCGGCTGAAAGGCATCTTCACGTCCGCGTCGCTCTCCCTCGACATGCTGGAGGACCTGACCTACCGGATGATCGCGATCGGCTGGCCGCTTCTGACGGCCGGCATCATCACGGGCGCGGTCTGGGCGAACAGCGCCTGGGGCTCCTACTGGAGCTGGGACCCGAAGGAAACCTGGTCGCTCATTACCTGGTTCATCTACGCGATCTATCTCCACTCGCGGTACGTCCGCGGCTGGAAGGGCACCCAGATGGCCGTGATCGCGGCCGTGGGGTTCCTCTCGGTCATCTTCACCTACCTGGGTGTGAACCTGGTCCTGTCCGGGCTCCACTCCTACGGCGGGATGCGATGATCCGGACGATCCTATGGCCTGAATATGGGCTTGACACCCGGCCGTAGTGCCGGTATAATTCTGCCCCATTGACACTGACACCGAGTCCGACACGGGTTGAGGCATGGTCCTCGATCCGTGTCTTTTTTATGCCGTTTCGCCGCGTGCATCCGCGGGGACGGCGACCCGCTCCACCGTCCTATGACCGATAAAAAGTCTTCCCTCAAAGGGGTCATTCGTTCGCTCGGCCTGGTTTTCGGCGACATCGGCACGAGCCCGATCTACACCATCACGGTCATCTTCCTGCTGACCCCCCCGACGCCGCAGAACGTCATGGGCGTGCTTTCCCTGATCTTTTGGACGCTCGTTCTGCTCGTAACGGTCCAGTACGCCTGGCTTGCCATGAGCCTCGGGAAACGCGGCGAGGGCGGGACCATCGTGCTCCGGGAGATCCTGACGCCGCTCCTGAAGTCGAGCCGCCAGGTGGCGCTCGTCACGCTCCTGGCGCTCCTCGGCATCTCGCTCCTTATCGGCGACGGGGTCATCACCCCGGCGATCAGTATCCTCTCGGCCGTGGAGGGCATTTTGCTCATCCCGGGCCTGGAGACGACGCACCAGCACACCCTGATCCTGATCGCGGGGGGCATCGCCGTCCTGCTCTTCTCGGTCCAGCGCAAGGGGACCGACAAGGTGTCCGGGGCCTTCGGTCCCATCACGCTCGTCTGGTTCCTCGCGCTTTTGGTGTCCGGCGTGGCGTCGCTTGCGCACGATCCCGGCGTGCTGATGGCGATCAGCCCCCACTACGCGGTCCGCTTCTTCCTGCACAACGGCGTGTCCGGGTTCTTCGTGCTCTCCGAGGTTATCCTCTGCGCGACCGGCGGCGAGGCGCTCTACGCGGACATGGGGCACCTGGGCCGGGAGCCCATCATCCGGGCGTGGCGTTTCGTGTTCATCGCCCTGGTCGTGAACTATTTCGGGCAGGGCGCTTTCGTCCTCAGCCATCCCGGCACGAAGAATGTCCTGTTCGAGATGATCTTCTTCCAGGCGCGGCCGCTCTACATCCCCTTTCTGCTCCTCTCCATCGCCGCGACGGTCATCGCCTCCCAGGCCATGATCAGCGGCATGTTCTCCATCGTCTACCAGGGCATCACCACGCGCGTCATGCCCATGTTCAAGGTGGAGTACACGTCCGAACACCGCCACTCGCAGATCTACATCGGGTTCGTCAACTGGTTCCTGCTCGGCGCCGTACTCTTCATCATGATGGAGTTCCAGCGGTCCAGCGATCTGGCCGCGGCCTACGGCCTCGCCGTCACGGGCACCATGAGCCTGACCGGCGTTCTCATGATCTGGATCTTCCTGAAACGGAAGCGATACGGTCACGCCGCGGCTTCGACGGGCGTGATGCTCGTGAGCCTGCTCTATTTCCTTTCCAATACGCTCAAGATCCCGCACGGCGGCTACTGGTCGCTCATCATCGCGGCCATCCCGTTCTCGATCATCATGCTCTATCGCACGGGCCAGCGCAGGCTCTACAGCGCGCTCCAGCCGCTGCCGATCGACGTCTTCCTGTTGAGCTACCTGCAGATCTACGCCCAGGCCAACAAGATCGCGGGTACGGCCCTCTACTTCGCCCGGGATGCCCGGGAAATGCCCCCCTATATCGTGCACACCATGTTCAAGAACACCATCATCTACGAGGACAACATCATCGTGTCGATCGTCAAACGCGAGGACCCCTTCGGGGTGACGGGGTATTTCAAGGAGGACCTCGCCCCGGGTCTCCGGTGCTTCGAGATCCAGATGGGCTACATGGAGGTGCCCGACGTGGAGGAGATCCTGCGCGAGGCGGGGATCCGGGAAAAGACGATCTTCTACGGCGTGGAGGACATCCTCCCGAGCAATATCTTCTGGCAGGTCTTCGCGATCATCAAGCGGCTGACGCCGAACATCGTCCAGTTCTACAAGCTCCCGTACAACAAGCTGCACGGCGTCGTGACGCGGGTCGAGATGTGAGCGGGGGTGCGCAGTATTGCGTCGTCCGGCACGGGGAGGGGGCATGAAGGTATTCGACGTCGTTCCGCAGGGGGGCGGTGCCGGCGAGCGGCTGCTCGGCGCACAGGAGACCGGGAGCCATGCCTGCTACCTGATCCACGGCGTGCTCGGTGCGGGCGAGGGGGGGCGGCAGCTCCGACCGGGCCCGGGACACGAAGAGCTCGTCCTGGTCGTGTCCGGCGCCCTCACGTGCACGGGCGTCTATGCCGGCACGCTGCGGGAAGGACAGGCGCTGCAGCTCCAGGGCGAGGAAACGGTCGTTGCCGCAGCCGTCGGCGCCGGGGCGGTCTACGTCATTGCCGGCGGGCATACGGCGGCCGGACACCATTGACGGCTTGACGTCCGCTCACCGGAAGAACTGCGTCACATACCGCAGGGCGAGGGCGACCAGCATGATGCCGAGCAGGAACTTGATCGCGCGCTGCGGAACGTACCGCTGGAGGCGGGCGCCCAGATACATCCCGGCGAAGCCGCCCATGCCGAAGAGGATCCCCAGGGGCCAGTCCGGCGCCGTGGCAAGCCCCCCCGCAGCGGGGAGGACGGTGTAGAGCACGACGCCCGCGATCGAGGTGAGGAACGTACTGAAGAGGGCGGCACCCGCGACGGTATAGACCGGGAGCCGGAACAGGGTGACGCAGAGGGGGGCGATGAACGCGCCGCCGCCGATGCCGTAGGCCCCGCCGATCACCCCGACGCCCAAGGCCAGGGAAAAGAGGGCGGGGACGTTGAAGCGGAACCGCTCATTCCGGAATTCGTACTCCCCGGCACGGAGCGTGAAGGCGATCGTCCGGACCGCGTCTCCCGCGGGGAAGGCCGTAGCGGCGCGGAGTGAAACCGCACCGCCGTCGTCGCGCCGTCGTCTCGCTCCGGCGAGTTCGGCGAGCAGGCGCAGGCCGAGGGCGAGGAGGACCAGCCCGACGAACAGCTTGAAGGCCCGGGGATCAGGCAGGCAGCGGGTGCGGAGGTAATAGCCGAGGAACACCCCCGGCAGGGTGCCGGCGATCACCACCCAGGTCAGCGGCCAGACCATGCGGCCCTCCCGGAGGTAGCGGTACACGCCGCTCGGGATGGCGACGATGTTGTAGACGAAGTTCGTGGAGGTGACCGACGGGCTCGTGAACCCGAGGACGCTCATCTGGAAGGGCAGGAGGATGAATGCGCCGGACACGCCGGCCATGGACGTGACGGACGACACGACGAAGGCGACGAGCGGCGGAAGGAGTATCCAGGTATGCACGCCCGATACGGGGAACTGCACGAGCCAGCCGTTCATGGGCCGATAGTATAGCACAAACACCGTGTCGGCGACAGGCTTTTCTGCACGCAGCGCGGGCCGCAATAATAGTGTTTGACGTAGTTTTCGTTTCTGATATAATTAAAAAAAAAGAAGAATTGAGCGGCCGATGCGGCGAAGGCGCTTCGTTGCTTCGGCAAACGGGGAAGGGAAAGGCGGAGAGCAGGCAGGATGGATAAGATCGTGTTGGAATCGAAGAACGAATATCCCGATGGGGTGCCCCAGGACGTGCTGGACGATCTGGCCGACGAGCTCATCGAGGAAGAGGACGAAGAAGAAGAGCCTACTGCGGCCGAGATCGCCGAGGTCGCGGAGGAGGTCGGCGGCGGTGCGGACCTCGTGGACACCTACCTGAAGTCCGTAGGCAGGTTCCCCATGCTGAAGATCGAGGAAGAGCAGGAGTACGTCCGTATGCTCGAAGGCGGGAAGGGCGCGCTCAAGGCGATCGCGCTCAGCTCCCCCCTCGCCATCCCGCGCGTGGTGGCGCTCGGCGCGAACATCAAGCAGGGCCTGGTGAAGGCCCAGGACGTGCTGCGCTATCCCGGCGAGTGGAAGGACTCCTTCGAGGCGGAGTTCATGCGCCTCTACAACCGGCTGAAGCGGCAGGTGGGGCGGCGCGACATGGAGCGTGCGACCGCGACGCTGAACGAGATGAGCCTCTCCTTCCGCGAGATCGAGAAGATGCTCAAGAAGATCCTGACGCTGGGCAAACAGGCGGAGCGCGGCAGCATGATCGAGGCGGAGAAGATCGGCCTCGACGAGCGGACGCTCCGCGACATGGTGCGCCGCATCGAAGAGGAAGAGGTGAAGGTCAAGATCGCCAAGGACGAGCTGATCAAGGCAAATCTCCGCCTGGTCGTTTCGATCGCGAAGAAATACGTGAACCGCGGCCTGACGCTTCTGGACCTGATCCAGGAAGGGAACATCGGCCTCATGAAGGCGGCGGACCGCTACGAGTCGGGCAAAGGGACCAAGTTCAGCACCTATTCCACGTGGTGGATCCGGCAGCGCATCACGCGCGCCATCCTCGATCAGGCGCGCACCATCCGGCTGCCGGTGCATCTCATCGAGGAGAGCACCCGGATCAGCCGCATCTACACCAAGTTCATGCGGGAAAAGGGGCGGGAGCCGGCGCCGGAAGAGGTGGCCAAGATCATGGGCCTGTCCGTCGTCCGGGTAAATGAGATCCTGCGCGCGATCCAGGAGCCGGTCTCGCTCGAGACGCCGATCCTCTCGGAAGAGAAGGAGCTGAAGGACGTCATCATCGACGAGAAGTCGGTCTCGCCCTTCAAGACGCTCGAGAACAGCGAGGCGGCGAAGCGCATCGAAGAGGTCCTGTCGTCCTTGACCGAACGGGAGGAAAAGATCATCCGGATGCGGTTCGGCATCGGGGTCGGGAGCGAGCATACGCTCGAAGAGGTGGGCAAGTACTTCAACCTGACGCGGGAGCGCATCCGGCAGATCGAGATCAAGGCGCTCAAGAAGCTGCGCCATCCCGCCCGGAGCAAGCTGCTGCGGGAATACGTTTGACCGTTCACGATGGAGCGACGGGGGCGCGGAGCAATCCGCGCCCCTTTTTTTTCGCGGGAAGGTGAGGGGTCAGTCGTCCGTGGGGGGAAGGAATTCGATGTCGGCGATGATGCGGGACGCCTCGTCCAGGGCGGGGACATCGTGGTCCGGACTGCTGACGTAGGCGGCCATGAGGGCCCGGGTCTTGTCCACGAGGAACCAGATGCGCCAGTGCACGGGGTCCTTCTTGTCCTGAAAGAGATAGTCCAGCGTGGCGATCGCCATATCGCCGCGCTCCTCCACCCGGACCGCCTCACGCGGGAAGGGCACGTCCCGGTCTTCCAGCGTGTCCTCCAGGTAGATCCGCGCCGCCTCTGCGGGCGGCACTGACGTGTCCTCGCGTTCGACGAAGCTCAGCTGGAGCATGCCGGGCCACTCCGGTTTTTCGAGCAGGACGAACCCCATCTCCTCCCGTTCCTGCCACTCCTCAGGCAGAAAGAGATTGATCCAGCGCTGATAGGTCACTTTTTTACCCATCCGGAATTGTATCGGGGGGGGCGGGAAACAGTCAAATCAATTTCACAAATAGGCAGGAAAGAACTGTTTATAACCAATGCAACCGACGCAGCTCCGCGATGATCCGCTCCGCTCCTTCTCCGGGCGGGGCCGTTCCGTCGAGCGCGACCTCGGGATGGAGCGGCGGCTCGTAGGGCGCCTGGACGCCGGGGACCGCTGCGGCCGCGCCGGATGCGGCCCGTGCGTAGATCCCCTTGGGGTCCCGCTGCTTGGTGACCGCAAGCGGACAGTCCACGAAGACCTCGAGGAACCGGGAGAAGCGGCCGCGCGCGTCGTCGCGGTAGGAGCGGCGGTTCGCCGTGGCGTCGAAGATCACGTTCACGCCGCGTTGGACGATCAGCTCACCGAGCAGGGGCAGCACCCGGTAGAACCGGTCCCGCTCCGCGTCGTTGTAGCCGAGGTCCGGCAGCAGGACCTTGCGCACCCTGTCCGATTCCAGCACGACGATCGGGACCTTCTCCGCGTCGAGCCGTTCGACCAGGGCGCGGCAGACCGTGCTTTTGCCCGAAGCGGGGAGGCCGGTGAGCCAGATCGCGAAACCGGGTTCTTTGGTCATCGGAGGTATTGGTTCACGTCCTGGGGATCGAATTGCTCCGCCTGCAGGACGTTTTGCAGGAAAGTGAACAGCGCGCGCCGCACGGGCTCGGGAAGGTGCGGATACCAGACCGGGCTCGCGATCACGAGACAGCGCCAGGCGAAGAAGGGGGCGGCGATTGCGAGCAGCTCGCGGTCGTCCGTCCGGGACAGGTACTGCTCCCAAAACAGCGCGAACAGCTCGGCAAAGGGGCCTTCCAGCCTGCCGTGCCGCAGAAGCGCGGGGAGGAGATAATTGACGCTGAGACAGGTGACGTCGTCCGCCGGTTCGCCCCAGGCGCCGCGCGAGCGGTCGAGCACCGTGAAATCCTCGCCCTTTCGGAAGAGGATGTTCCAGGGATGGAAATCGCCGTGCACCTGCGCGAGACGGTGCGTCTTGTCCTTGATGCGCCAGCGCCACGCCACGCATGCCTCCTCCACACGCCGGAGCAGCGCCTGATCGATGAATGCGAAGGCAGGGGGATAGTTGTCGATGATCCCCATGATGCATTCGCCGTGGCCCAGGAGGTCCCGGACCCTCCTGGCGTACAGGCTTGGCGCGGTAGATTTGCGGCCGTGGATCTCCGCGAGATACGCGGCGAGCGCGCCGGTCCGGCGGCGATCGCCTTCCTCCAAGGAGTTTGCGGCGCGGATCCTTTCGAGGTCCCGGAAGTAGCCTTCACCGTCCGCAAATTCAGTGACGAGGAAGAATTCGCGCGCCGCACCCGTGGAGAGGATCTCCCCGCTCGCCAGAAAGGCGCCGCAGTCCAGGGACCGCACGTGGCGCGGCAGGTCGTTGAAGACATCGTGCTCCCACAGGACCATCTGGGCCCGGTCCGCGAAGTGATCGTGGCCGAAGGGCGAGGCTGCGACGGTCTCGAGCACGACCTTCCGCCGGGTCCCGGCCGCGTCGCACTCGATGAAGAGCGGCGCTCCGTAGCCGAACTCTTTAAGCCCCTCCGTCGTCGCCTCCGTGCCGTGGACGTTCACCGTGAGGTTCGTGACGGGGCCGTTGAAAAGCGATGCAAGGTAGCGGGCAAGTGCCGGGGGGGAGACGTCGGGCATAGGTTCCTCGTCGCAGGGAGACAGGGCTGGTTCTGATTGTAGCACGGATTTTTTCGAGCGGGAGCGGAAAGGCCGGAGGGGATCCGGTCAGTTCAGATCGGCGCCGACGCGGCGCAGGCCGGAGCCGTCGATCGGCAAGGGCTCGCCGGGATCGAAGATCTCGGTGCCGAAGCGGATGTGATAGGCGCGCCCGGGGACATGCTTGCTGTAGGTGATGATGAGCCGG
>JBJKRX010000059.1:0-6497 GCA_046704425.1 Nitrospirota bacterium | reverse complement strand
CCGCGGCACTGCACAGCAAAATAAGGATGAGACCTGCCCCCAACAATGCCCGCATTGATATTCGTTATCCTCTCCTACTGCCGATCCGGATCGGCAGTATTGTGCGCCGTCGCCTTCCGCTTCCCCTCCTTCATTTCCGGCAGGGTATCGTAGGTGGACTGCACCACGGCCTTCATCTCCGTGTTCGATACGGGCAGGTAATAGATCTTTTCGCCGGCCTTCTGCATGGCCTTGAGATCGACCACGGTCCCCGCAGGGAGGTTGTCTCCTTTGCCCAGGTCCCCCTTGACGGCATACAGGACCCAGCGCGGACCTTCGAGCGACAGGACCATGTAGGCGCAGTCGGACACACCCAGGATCGCCTGGGCGCCTATTTGCGACAAGGTGCCGTAGCTGAGCACGATCCCGCTGCCGAGCTCGTATCCCGAGGGCACCACCACGGCCTTGGACAGTTCGTAGACCCCGTAGGCTGCCCCGCCTGCCGCCGAAGCCGCGGTCCCTCCTGCGAGCGTAGCACCGGCGATCACGTTCCCGAAGACCTGCGCGGTCCCTGCGCCTGCCTCGCCGGCTACGTAGACCGCGCCGCCCGCGGTCATGCCCGCGCCCGCGGCAACGGTCCCGATGGTGCCGCCGCCCACCGCGATCCCGGCGCTCGCGAGCGGCACGCCGATGTACTGGACCCCCTTGCCCGCGGCATAGCCCGCGCCCTTGATGACCACGCCCGCTACCTTGCTCGCGCCTGCCTCGCCGTATCCCGCCACGTTCCCTGCCGCTGCCGTAACGCCCGCGGCTGCGTATCCCCCGGCCTTGATCGCGGTGCCCGCAATCGTGCTGACCCCGGCGGTTCCGTATCCCGCGACGGTACCGCCCACAGCGGTCGCGCCTGCCAGCGCGTGAGACCCGGTGAAATCGACCAGGCTGTAGACGCCGGCCAGGGCGGCGATGCCGGTGGGTGCCACGAGATCGTATCCCATCTTCGTCGTGTCCCAGGCGACCTGCACGGCCACCTCGGTCGTTGCCGCGCCTTCGCGCACCACCACGAGCGAAGGAAAGGCGAGAAAGTTGACGCCCAGATATCCTACGGCGCCCGCGGTCATCTTCCCGAGCGGCTCGATGGTGGCGTCCCACAGGATGCCCTGCAGCACCCAGCGCAGGGACTTGATCACCGCGAAGCTCACGCCCGTGGTCTGGTAGGACCCAAGCTCCTTGCCCGCTTGACGGAAGCTGTGCGACACGTCCGCGCCGTAATTATTGATCGTTTCGCTCATGAGGTCCACGGTCTTCTGCGAGAGCGCATGCCGCCGCTGGTTCTCCGCTGCAAGGATCTCCTTGAATTTCCCGTTTTGCAGGCTGTCCCCCATCTCGCCCGCGTGCCTCTTCATCTCGGCAGGGACTGCGGCGTAGCCCTGCACGAACGAGCGGCCGCCGTGAATAAGCGCGGCCTTGCTCCTCGTTCTGCTCTGGGCGGAGATTTCTTCTGCCGCATGCACGGAGCCCTTTGCCATGCCGGTCCCCTGTGCGGTCCCGCCCTCGCTCACGGCGCTTCCTGCTGCGCTGCTTTTTTGGACGATCTCTTTTGCCGCATGCACGGAGCCCTTTGCCAGACCGATCCCCTGTCCGGTCCCTCCTTCGCTCACCTGGTTACCCAGGATAGCGGAACCGTGCGCAACGGTCGCACCCGCCTTTTCGCTTTCCGCAAGGGTCTCCTTCGAGATCTCCCAGGACTTGCCGATGATATGCTTTCCCAAGGCGGAGGAGCGGGACACCAGGAGCGTGCCGTTCTCGCTCGTGAGCTTCCGGATGGCGTCGGCCCCCGCGTTCGTCGCCCGGCTCATCTTCTTCGCCGCGCGGTAGGTGACCTTCGTGCCTTCCGTGACGATGTAGACCGAGTCGGCCGCGTTCCTGATTGCGAGCGCGAAGGACTCCCGCGCCCGCAATCCGGCCAGCTCTTCCGCGAACTCCAGGGCGCTCGGTCCCGGCGGGATCAGGCTGATATGGGTGTTCGGCACGCGGAAGGCGCCGTTTTGATAAAGAGACACATGTCCCTCGGCCGCGAGCTTCTTCGTGTTCTTGAGCGGGTCCTGGCGCATGGCGCCCGTGGTCGCGCATCCGCCGAGGAGCAGCGCGATGAGCAGCAGCGCAAGAGTTCGCAGGGGATCAGTTCTCGGCATCGTTCTTCGTCCTCAGGTCGTCGGGCGTCTTTTCGATGACTTTTTGGATGAGCCCGGGGTCCGTGGAGAGGATATTGACCGTCACGCCTTTCGTGTCCTGGAGCTTCTTGAGATCAACGACCGTGCCCACCGGCAGATCGCCCACGGACCAGGAGGTCTTGCCCGATCGGTCCGCGGAAGAGGCGATCCTGCCTCGGGCCTCGGCGATCACGAGGCGCGGACCGTCCCAGGCCAGGAAGATCGCGGTATCCAGGGTCCCCATCAAGAGGTGCGTGGGGATCGCGGTCAGGGCATTGTACCCGAGCACGATGCCCGAGGCCGCCTGGTTGATCACGACCTGGGTCGTTCCCTTCACTGCGTCGTAGGCAACGAAGCCCACGTATCCCGCCGTATGGAAGGCGGTCGTTGCCGCGGCCTCGCCCGTTGCTGCTGCAGGACCCACGGTCGTGTAGGCCACCTGGTTCAAGGCGCCCCAGGTCCCGCCCACGGTATAGGTGACCGGTACCGTGGAGAGCGAGAGCAGCGACAGACCCGCGAGCATCCCTCCCTCGATCGTGGGCGAGATGATCTTGACGCCGGTCTTGCCCACGTAATAGACGGTAAGCCCCACGGACTGCACGGTCCTGCCTGCGACGATCGTAGTCGCGGCGATCGGCAGGAAGACGGCGTAGGTCGTGCCTTCCACGGTGGTCCTGACGATGGTCTTGGACGCGGGCGCGACGAGGCCGTGGTACAGGGCCTTGAGGTATCCGGCCAGGATGGGGCCCAGGGCCATGAGCGAGTTCGGCTCGTTGCCGGATCGTTCGTACTCGGCCTGGAACTCGCGGGCGGCCTTGCGGAAGGCCGGCTCCCAGGCAGGGTCGATCTTTGCGGCGATCTTTTTTTGCGCCTTTTCGGTCAGCGCAAAGACGTTGCTGAAATCAGTCTTCAGGCCATGATAGTATGCACCCGGCAGCCCGGCAAGCTCTTTGCGCTCGTGCGCGGTCCGCGGCGCGATCGTCAGGTTCCCGCGAACGAAGGTCCGCGTCGCGTCCTGGAACCCCTCGCCCGCATAGGCGAACTCCGCCTTTGCGAGTTGGTGCGTCTCAGCGAGGATATTCTTGGTCTGGGCCGTTCCGGTTGCGACGGTCTCCTTGCCTGTCCTGACGGATCGCTGCACGTCTTTGCTGATCGCTTTGCCGTAGGCGCCGGTCTCTTTGCCCGCCTCGTGTACGGCAGCTTCGATCGCCCGCTTTGAGGAGACCAGGGACTTTTCGCGTGCATAGGCAAATGCCTGCTTGCTCGAGGTCACCACGTACCAGCCCTCGTTGTAGACCATGCGGTGGCCGCGCAAATTGGCCATGGTCATCGGGATCACGTCCTCGACCGTGGATTGGGAAGGTTTCGTCGCGGGAGCAGGCTTGCCTGCCGTGCCGAAGCAGGAAGCGGTACTTAAGAGAAGAAGCGGAATAAAGACGACGAATGCGCCGCGGCGCATAGAGGACCTCCTGGGCGGGGCGGATGTTGCGACTCTATGCGAAATGCACGGAAATGTCAAGAAGAGATCGGGGGTGTCTTTTCATGTCTTCCTGCCGCATCCCCCGGCAGGAGCGTGTCGACTGCGCTACCTCTGGTTTACGGCCAAACGCGTATTTACAGCGGCGATCTTATCCTGTTATTGCACGTATCCTATCACGACATAGATCCCGTTTCGGATCTCTACATCCAGCTCTTTTCCGGCCAACGACGCCAACGCGACGCCGCCGAAATCGATGGCTTCGCCGAAGGGAACTCCCGGCGCCATGGCCGTGCTTTTGATGAGGACGGGAACCTTCGGCGTGATCCCTTTGGCGTGATTGCTGAATACCTCCTCGAAGGGAATCCTCATAGCTCTTCCTCCCTCTCCTTTTTTTACCGCCACCGTCGTACGACATAAGGAGCAGATTTATAGGACTACGGCGAGTATACAGAAAGGTGCATAAATGTCAAGCTGATAATTGCGCGGCAGGTATCACACTGATATTAATATGGAAATTTGATGGATCTTTCGGATTACTCTGACGGACTAGGGGGTGGGCCTGTGCGCGTTGGTTGTTCCTTATTGCTTCTTCACGGGCAAGGTAATTCGCGCCTTCGTGGTCTGCTTGTTCTTATACATTCGGGTATCCGCCTCGCCGATCACGCTTTTGAGGTCCCTGGTCTTATCGAAGACGGCGGATCCGTAGCTGAACGACAAGGCATAGTCCGTGCTGCCGTATTCCTTGTTCCACTTCAGAAAATTGTCCTTGATCCGGCGGATCATCCCTTGCCCGCCCGGCTTCGAGGTGTCATGCCGAATGACGAGGAACTCGTCGCCGCCGTACCGGATCAGGAGATCGGCCCCGCGGATCGACTTGCCGAGGATCTGCGCGAACTCCCGCAGGATGTGGTCTCCGTGCACGTGTCCGTAGGTGTCGTTGATGTGTTTGAAGTTGTTCAGGTCGATCATGAATACCGTGAATCCGCCGCCGTAGCGCCGGATCTTTTTCGTTTCCAGCTCCATGGCCATCTCGAAATAGTTCCGGTTGTGCAGGCCGGTAAGCGTGTCGTGCAGCGCCAGGGTCTTCAGCTCGATCTTGCTGTTCCGCAGGCTGTACACGAGCGTGATGAGATGCTCGTACAGCTCGTTGACCGGATCGGAGAGCACCGCATCCTGGTACACGTCGCATTCGACACAGCTCCGGTACTTCTGGGCGAATTTTCCGATCGGGCTGTCGCCGCAGAGGGTCCCTGCGATGAGCCAGCACCTGCCGCAGGAATTCCGGTGCGCCGGGCAATCCGTCTTGTCGCACTGCTTCTTCTCCCAGCAATGCTGTTTGATCTCTTTCTTGAGGATGGAAATCCATTCTTCCCAGGAAACCTCGTCTTCCCGCAGAGAGAGGCCGATGAACGACCGCAGGTCCTCGCGCAGCCGATTTACGGCAGTGGAGAGTCGGTTGTTTCGCTCGTCTTCCGAGGCACGCACCGAGTTTTCCATACATTGGCCCCCTAGTGCATCCTGGCTGTGGTCGATAGGCAACTCCGATGAAGAAATTCGGCAGTGCAGTTTCGTCCTGCTTTGAACGTAGACAAAGAATAGCACTTTGTCAACGTGCATTCGAGACTGCGCAACCTTTAAAGTTGTAGTTTCCCCTGATCTTCTTCTCGCAACTGCAGATGTTCGACGTGTTACAGATGCATCCTGCCCACTTGGATACCTGTCATGGTCCGGAATGGTTTCCGGAAGTATCGATTTTCGCGATCTCTCTGGGGAGGGTGTGAAAAGAACGTTAATTAGAGGAAGGAACGCCGGCTCAAGGAACTGCTTATCCGGAGAACGCACTGTCGCTGCGGTCTGCAATGGATTTCTTCGGTCCGATCGGAAACGCTTTCGCTCCCCGCCAGAACGTTGTCACGTCCCTGACGATCCTTGCGGAGACCAGCTCTGCCGCATTTGCCTTGAACCACTCCGCAGGCAGGGCGCGGGCATACCCCGGCTGCAGAAAGCGGTCGTCCAGAAGCACGATGAGCCCGCGATCCTGCTCGGACCGGATGACCCTGCCCGCGGCCTGCACCGCCCTGGCCATGGCCGGGATCGCATAGGCGTAGTCGAAGCCCGCTGCGTAGCAACGCTCGTAATAGGCCCGCATCTGCTCCCGCACGAGATCGTACGGGGGCAGCGGGGGACCGACCACGAAGGCGCCGATCGCCATGTTTCCCGGATAGTCCAGGCCTTCGGAAAAGGTCCCGCCCTGCACGCCGAACAGGAGGGTCGGGACGCTCCCTTCCCGGAGCTGCTCCAGCACGGCCGTGACCCGCTTGGCCTGCATCTCCCGCTCCTGTTTGACGATGGTGAAACCCGCAGGCGGACGGAACAGGGCGAGCACGCTCTCCAGAAACGCAAAGCTCGGAAAGAAGGCGAAGTAGTTTCCCGGTTGCAGGGCCGCGATCCTGCTGATGGCATCGCCGATGCGGGCATAGTGGCGATCCCGGTCCTTGTACCGCGTCGATACCTGCGGGATGATCAGGACCTTGCGATGCTCCTTTGGAAAGGGACTGGGGAACTCGACGGTTGCGAGCGCGTCCGGGTCGAGCCCGGAGAGCTGCGCATAATAGTCGAAGGGCTTGAGCGTGGCCGAGAAGGCCGCGACCTGTTCGTAGTCGTCGTAGCTTTTTCTTATCATGGCAGAGGCGTCGCAGCAGGTGATCTTGACCATGCCGCCGGTCTCAAGGGGATGCCAGGTCGTAAAGAACTCATGCCGTTCCGATGCAAGGGCCTCCGCGAGCATCTCCGTGAATTCCGACCAGGCGAAGGCGAGTCGCAGCACG
>JBJKRX010000058.1:0-20265 GCA_046704425.1 Nitrospirota bacterium | reverse complement strand
CAATCGTCGCCGAACGGTCACGTCTCTGCTCATGCCCTGGAGTAATAGCCGACAGCACCCCTTATAAAAGGGGCAGGGAAACTGTTTTCTTCTTGACAACTGTCAGCCATATCAGTTTTACTAGGCGAAGGCCAATTTGGGCATCTTGGGACTCCAAAATACCGGCTGTACTATTCGTTGTTGCCGAAACCAATAACTTGAGGACTACAGGATGTTGTCACCAATGATAGCCTGGTCGAATATTGCCATGTTTCCGGATGAAGTATTCAAAAAGTCAAATCAGAGCAACCACAGCATTCCCCGCCACTTCGGCATTGGAAAAGCAATGCATTGACGGACAATTCGCGGCGCGGAGGGAGATGAGATCCTTTGGGGGCGCTCTACTTCCGTGCGATCGCCTGCGCCAGGGACTCCTCGGAGAACCCCGCAGGCACTTGGCCGTTCCGCGCATACTGATACAGGGCCGCATGAAAAATGGCCTGCAGCGCCGACTGGACCAGGGAAAGGCCGACGAGGTAGACGGCTGCGAGGATCCCGGCAATGATCATCCCGGTCCCGCTGTTGCTCAGAACGCCCAGCACGAGGAAGAGGCCCGCCGGGATGGCGAGCAGAAAGAAGACCAGGCCGAAGCTGAAGTTTCCGATGAGCTGCTCGCCCCAGGTCTTGCGCAGGAGCGCCGTGGACTCCTGCAGGGCCGCGATCGGTCCCTTCCCTTCGATGACCAGGACCGGGACGACGAGGAAGCTCGTCACGGTCCAGGCCATGCCGAGGAGCCCGGCGACGATCCTGCCGACCAGGTCCGAGCGGTCTTCGATCACCCGCAGGACCATGCCCACCGTGGCCTGGAGCAAGGCCCATGCGGCGATGAGCGGAAGCCGCGCCGCGGCTGTGCGCAGCCCGTCCCCTACGGTCGGATTGCCTCCCTGCATGCGGATCGCGGCGCAGGCCACGATCGCGGCGTTGAAAAAGACGATCACCAAGTAGTTACAGAAGTAGAAGAGAAAGAGCGTCGCATAGTAAAGTGACCGTGTATCGGAAGGTTCAGCGCCTGCGTTCGGATGCCAGGCCCCGCCCATTACGACCGGGACGGCAAAGGACGCAAGCACGATGAGACAACAGATCCCCGAGAGCAGCGGGAAGATCAAGATCTCCTCGTCCTTCTTGAGTATCTGCCAGGATGCCCCCATCAACGACCAGGTGTTCGAGAACCTTCCCAGTGGAGCCTCCTCCCATATCCCGATTAATCGGGAATTAAAGAACGCGACCTCCCGAGGCTGCTTACTCGCGACGCGTCACTCTCCATGGTCGGGAGGAAGCGCTTTCCACCCTCGGCAGGACTTGTCCCGGACGCTCATGAGCGCTTGCCGCATAATGTCCGGAAAGCCGGGGGATGTCAAGGCGCGGGATTGCCGCCCTCCTGTTTCTTCGTATCTATCCGATTGATTCATGCGAAGTCGTTCCTCTTAGGACACAGCCCAACCCGGATAAATCGGAAAAGCAGTCTCGCGCGAAGCCGCAAAGAAAGACGAGAAGCAGGTGTTCAGGTTTTTCTTTTCTTGGCGTCTTAGCGTCTTGGCGCGAAAAATATTCTTGCATTGTTGGAATAATTTGATTCGTAACTGACTACATCATTTCTTCTGATTATTACACGCTGCCGCAGAAAAAGGCGGAACCCTTCGGACTCCGCCTTGCAGTGCTTCGTTTCTACTGCGCCTTTCTCCCGGATCAGGCGAGGTCCCCGGCTGCGAAGGTGATCTCGTCGCGGAAGGTCTTGATGAGGTAGACGGTCTTCATGACCTCCGCGTCCTGCACGTCCACGAGGGCCGCAGACAGGCCCGCGCCCGCGAGGTACGAGAGGTACGCCGAGGCGACCGAGGCTTTCAGCTTCCTGGGCAGCCCGGCAATGACGTTCGAGAGCCAGATAATGGTGTTGATCGGCGGCTCGACCATGTCGTTCAGCACGATCACGGCCTCGTGGGCGTTCAGGAGGTGCTCCTGGCCCATCCCCTTGCCGATGTGCACCACCGAGGGGTCCGCGAAGAGCCGTTCGTTCGGGATGTCGGCTGCGTTGGCCTTCTCGATCAGGTCCTCGATGATCATGAGCTTGGCCTCGAGAGTGCTCGGCACCACGCCCTTGAGCGCCCGGACCACGAGGTTCGCCTTGGTGTCATGGACGAGCGTGAGGAGCGCGGACGGGTCGGTCTCGTCCGCAGAGAGGTAGTTGATGATCGGCGGCTCGGTGCAGAGCGGCACAGCCTTCTTGAGCGCCGCCACGTTGCGCGAGTCGAGGGAGAGCGGCAGGCCCCCGCCCTCCTGCACCGCCTTGGCCGCAAAGGGAAGCGCCTCCTCGTCGCCGGCGCCGTCGGTCGAGACCTGGACATTGATCATCTCCGCGCCCTTCTGCGCGAGCTCCTTTGCCATGGCCGCAATGGCCTTGGCGTCCTTCTTCGCAACCGCGTCCCGAAAGGCCTTGTTCCGTACGTTGAGATTGTCCGCAATGATGAGCATGTCTACCTCCCTAAAAAGGCAGGAATATTTTCACGCTAAGTCGCTAAGACGCCAAGAAAAGAAAAACCTGAATACCTGCTTCTCGCCTTTCTTTGCGACTCTGCGTTTTTGCCTGTGCCCGGCGTTTACGAGCGTTTACCGCGTGTGCCGGGTACGCGAGATGCTTTTCTGCTTCGAATCTGTTTTGCTATTGAACAGTATAGCATAGCGACCAGTCCGGCTCAAGCAGTGACCGCGCGGCGCGCGCGGTACCTGCGCACGAAGGCCTTGCGCGCCTCCTCGGCCAGGAAGAGGGCAAGGGCAAAAGGCAGGAGCACGAGCCAGGCCCGGAGCGGCAGGGGCGCGGTGCCGAAGACCTCGTTGCCGAAGGGATGGTAGACGATGAAGATTTGGAGCAGAAGCTCCACGGCGATCCCGGCAAAGATCAACCGGTTTTGGAAGAATTCGATCCGCAGGACCGAATCTTCGAAAGACCGGCAGGCGAAGACGTTCGCCACCTGGGTGATGATGATCGCGGTAAGACAGGCGGTGGTGGCCTGGAGATAGAGCGGGTCCGCGGCAGCGAGCCCTGTTCCCCAGGTCCAGCCGCCCTGGTCCAGGACCCAGAAGAACCCGAACAGACAGGCCGCAGCCTCGATGGGGCCGAGGAAGAAGTAGGCCCGCAGCAGGAGCGGCGCGTTCAAGAGCCGCTCCGTGGGCTTGCGCGGCGGCTTCTGCATGATGCCCGGCAGCGGCTTTTCGGCGCCGAGCCCCAGGGCGGGCAGCATGTCCGTGCCCAGGTCCACGGCCAGGATCTGCATGATCGTGAGCGGCAGCGGGATGCGCAGCAGGATATAGGCGAGGTACGGGACGATCTCGGGGATGTTGGACGAGAAGATGTAGCTGATGAACTTCCGGATGTTGTCGTACACGCCGCGCCCTTCCTCCACGGCGTTCACGATCGTGGCGAAGTTGTCGTCCAGCAGGACCATGTCCGCCGCCTCCTTGGCCACGTCCGTGCCGGTCATGCCCATGGCGATGCCGATGTCCGCCTTCTTGAGCGCCGGTGCGTCGTTCACGCCGTCGCCGGTCACGGCAACGACCTCGGCCTGGTCCTTGAGGAGCGAGACCACGCGCATCTTGTACTTGGGCGTCATGCGGCTGAAGACCACCTCGGGCGCGGCAAGGGCGCGGCGCAGGGCCCGGTCGTTCATGCGGCTGAACTCCCTGCCCTCGACCAGGATTGGCGTGTCGCGCACCAGCCCGATCTGGCGCGCCACGGCCAGGGCGGTGCGCGAGCCGTCGCCCGTGAGCATGATCACGCGGATCCCGGCGTCGCGGCAGCGCGCCACTGCCTCGGGCACCTCGGGCCGCGGCGGGTCCTGCAGGCCGATCAGACCCAGGAAGGTCATGTCCTTTTCGATCGTCGCCTCGGCGCTGTCCGGAGCAACGTTCCCCAGGTCCCGGTAGGCGAGGGCGAGCACCCGGAGCCCCATGTCCATGAGCGCGTGGTCCGCGTGCTCGATATCGCCGCGCAGCAGGTCGTCCAGCTCCTGTTGCTCCCCGCGGATCAGCGTATGGGTGCAGCAGGGCAGGAGTTGCTCCAGGGCGCCCTTGGCATAGGCCGTTGCCGCTTCAGCGGACCCGTGCACCGTGGTCATCATCTTGCGGTCCGAATCGAAGGGGATCTCGCGCAGCCGCTGCTCCGCGCAGTCGCCCACAGCCTCCCGGGCCGCCCTGAGGAGCGCGGTCTCGGTGGGGTCCCCGCGGTACTCGTTCTCCACGAACCGCGCGTTGTTGCAGAGGGCGGCCGCCCGGAACAGGAGTTGCTGCGTCTCGCTCACGGTGCCCGGACGGGGGTCCAGGAGCTCGTCGTCCGCCCAGAGCTTCGTGACGGTCATCCGGTTCTGCGTGAGCGTTCCGGTCTTGTCCGTACAGATCACGGTCACGGAACCGAGGGTCTCGACCGAGGTGAGGGTCTTGATGAGGGCCTTGCGCTTGGCCATGCGCTGGCTGCCCATGGCCAGGGCCAGGGTCACGGTCGGGAGCAGCCCCTCGGGAACGTTCGCCACGATGATCCCGACCATGAAGAGGAAGTTCTCCCAGAAGGACCTGCCCGCGAGGAACCCGAAGCCGAAGAACAGGACCCCCATGACCGTCGCGATGGCGGCCACGATCCGCGTGATCAGGGCGATCTCCTTCTGGAGCGGCGAGAGGCCCGGCGAGACCGTGCCGGTAAGCTGCGCGATCCTGCCGAACTCCGTGCGCCGACCCGTGGCGAAGGCAACGCCGAGTCCGGAGCCGCTCACCACGGTCGTTCCCGCAAAGGCGATATTGGAACTGCTGATGGGGTCCCCGCCAACGGGGCCCGTAGAGCGGGACACGGGGTCGGACTCACCGGTGAGCGAGGCGTTGTTCACCTTGAGCCCTGCTGCTTCGATCAGGCGCAGGTCCGCGGGCACCTTGTCGCCCTCGGCGAGCTTCACCAGGTCGCCGGGCGCGATCTCCTCGGCCGGGAGGTCGCGCTCGCGTCCCGCGCGGACAACGATCACCCTGAAGGGGAGCAGCCGCTTGAGCGCCGCGAGGGCCTGCTCGGCGCGGTACTCCTGCACGAAGGTGAAGATCGCGTTGATGCAGATGACCGCCACGATGGCGAGGCCGAGGGTGAACATGCCCTCGCCCGGGTTGACGCGGTCCGAGAAGAAGGCAAGGGCGGCCGCGATCCAGAGCAGGATCGCGAGGAAGTGGGTGAACTGGCCGAGCAGCCGCAGGACGAGCGGCCTGCGGCGCGCCCGGCCGATCTCGTTCCTGCCGAACTCGGAGAGCCGCCGGAGCGCCTCGCGTTCGGCGAGCCCCTGTTCGGAGGTGACGAGACTGGCAAAGACCTCGTCGCGGGTCAGCTCGTTGATCTTCATGCCGCGGCCTCCCGCCGCAGATTACGTCAAGGGCAATTGTCAAGGGCAACCACAGAGAACACTGAGAAAAGAACAAGAGGACACAGAGGGTACATGGTCTTGCCTTCCTCCGGTTTTCCTCTGCGTCCTCTGTGGTGATCACTGTGGTGATCACTGCTTTTTTTTAAAATTTGGTTCACGCGCCCGGCCGCAGCACGATCAGGTTGCACGGCGTATCGCGCAGCACCTCCTCGACCGGGTTGCCGCGCAGCAGGTAATCGATCGGATTGCGCACGCTCGCGCCCATGACGATGAGGTCGCGCCGCCGCGCCGCTGCCTCCACGGTGATGCTCCTGCCCGTGGCGCCGGGCTCGAGCCGCTCGTCGTGCTGCACCTGGTAGCGGTCCAGGTGGTCCAGGAAGCGCACGATGTCCGCGGGCGGCTTCGCCTCCCAGTCCAGGGGCGTGAGGAACGACTCGTCGCGGAAGAATCGGCGCACGGACCGGGAGGTGTGCAGGACGTGGATCACGGCCTCGAAGGATCGGGCGAGCATTGCCGTGAAGTAGGCGCGCTCGGGGACATGGTCGATCCGCGCCTTGAGCGGCAGCAGGATCTCATGGGGATGGATGCGGCCCAGGTGCACCACGCGCACGAGCGCCACGGAGCAGGGCAGGGCGTGCAGGAGCCGCCGGGCAACGGTGGGACCGGCGTAGAAGCGACGCGTTACGTCCTCGTGCCGCGTGGCGGCGAAGACGAGATCGATGCCCTGATCGCGCGCGATCCGCGCGATGGTGCGGACCGGGTCCCCGCGCGTGAAGAGGCATTCGGTCTCCACGCCCGCTTCGCGGGCCGCGTGCTGCACGCGCCGCGCCGCTTCCCGCGCCTGCTCCGCGTCCGCTTCCGCAGCCCCCTCCTCCTCCACGGCGCAGAGAAAGAGCTGGGCGCCCGCGGCCTTGGCGAGCTGCCGGGCGTAGCGTGCGGCCACCTCGGAGTTCAGGTGCTCGTTCATCGCAGCCAGGACACGGGTGTACATACTGGAAGGATAGCATAACTACCAGATCAGAGCTCTTCGATGATCGCTGCAGCGAGGAGGGGGAACATGATCTCGTGGTGGCCGGTCAGGGCATAGCCCTTCCCGCCGCCCTGGGTGGGCCTGCGGACCACGTTGGTGTTCGGCCGGTAGTGCTGGACGAAGTCCATGTTCACGGTGGTGAAGGAGCGGAGCGGGTTGCCGAGGTTCCGCGCGAGGGTCACGGCCTTGAGGAAGATCTCGGGCAGGAGCACCGCGGACCCGAGGTTCAGGTACGCGCCCCCCTCCAGGTCCGCGACAAGGCCGCAGAAGGTGCGGAAGTCGCGCTCCGCGGCAAGGCCCGTTGCCTTTCCGTCGAAAGAGGGGTGCATATGGATGATGTCCGTGCCGATGGCCACGTGGACCGTGAGCGGTACCGCAAGGCGGCGACAGGTCGCAAGCAGGCTCCCGCCCTTGTACGGAAAGTCGCTCTCCAGGATCATCCTGCCCACGGCCGCGCCGATGCCTTCGTCGGGTTTTGCCGCGGCGATCGCCTTGTTCAGCAGGCTGCCGGTCTCCTCGGCCATGCCGAAGGCGCCGGACTGGATGTCGCGGTCCACGTCCTCGGACGTCTTGCCCGCGAAGGCGAGCTCGAAGTCGTGGATGATGCCCGCGCCGTTCAGGGAGAGGCTCGTGACGATCTTCCGCTCCAGGAGGTCGATGAGCACGGGGTTCAGGCCTACCTTGATGGCATGGGCCCCCATGCCGAGCATGACCGGCCGGTCCGCCCTGCGCGCAGCGACCACGGCGCGTATTACGTCCTGGAACTGGCCGGCGGCCAGGATGTGCGGCAGCCCGGCGACGAAGTCCGCGAAGGAGCCGCCCTTCTGGTGCGGCCGGGCGAAGGCGTCGCGCCGGACCTTGCTGTCCCGGCCCGCGAGCGAATAGGTCTTGATCTGCGAGAGGTCGAGTTTCTTCATGGCTGCTGGTGATTGCCGAACAGGGACTCGTCCACGAGCTGGCAGAGGGCGTGGCCGAGCGTGATGTGGGTCTCCTGGATCCGGGCCGTGACCTTGGACGGCACGACGAAGGCGTACTCGGCGAGCGCGGCCATCTTGCCGCCCGTGCCGCCGGTGAAGGCGATGGTGCGCATGCCGTTATTCTGCGCGACCTCGAGCGCCCGGACCACGTTCGGCGAGTTGCCGCTGGTGCTGATGCCGATCACCACGTCGCCTTCGTGGCCCAGGGCCGCGAGCTGCTTCGAGAAGACCTGGCTGTAGTCGTAGTCGTTGCTGATGCTCGTGAGCACCGCCGCGTCGGTGTTCAGCGCCAGGGCCGGCAGCGGCGGCCGCTCCAGCATAAAGCGGTTCACGAACTCTGCCGCGATGTGCGAGGCGTCCATGGCGCTCCCGCCGTTCCCGAAGAGGATCACCTTCCTGCCGTCGCGGAAGGCATGGGCGATGAGCTGCGCCACCTCCACGATCTTCTCGGCGTTCTCGCGCGCGAACCGCGTCTTGACCTGCGCGCTCTCGGCAAAGAGGGAAATGACGGTTTCCTGCATGGCGGGCCCCCTGAGGCGAAGCAAGGCAGTATTCTAGGGACGTGGGCGGGAAATGTCAAGGCGAAATCAAGGAACCTGCGCGGAGGGGATTGCGCGGCCCGGCCGCAGCACATAGACCTCCAGGTCCGTGAGCGCGCGCACGGTCGCCTTGCAGACCGCGTTCGGGGCGAGACCGTCCTCGTTGAAGCGGCTGCCCGGGCCGAGCACGGTGCGGGACCCGGCCTGCAGGGACTCCGCCTCGCCGGACTTGATCACGAAGAGTCCCTCCGCGCGCGTGCCCGCCTCCGCCGCGAGCGTGCCCTGCGCCAGCTTCGCATATTCCATGGCGCGGGCCGCGTCGCGCCGCGCGTCCTCGTCCTGGTTTGCAAGCGCGGGCACGTGCGCCAGGGCCGTGGCCAGGACGCGTTCGCGGTAGGCGGTCTCCAGCACGGCGGAGAGCGCCGGCGCGTGCGCAAGCACGGGCAGGAGCAGGTCCCGCCGCAGCTCGAGCAGCGTGCAGGGCGTGGTCGCCCGGACCGTTGCGGTGCGGGGCTGGGCGGTGAGCAGCGCGATCTCGCCGAAGAAGGCGCCTGCCCCGAGCTTCGCCAGGACGAACTCGCCCCCCTCGCGCAGGGTCGTCACCTCGACCGCGCCCCGGCCGATGAGATAGAGCGCGTCTCCCCGCTCGCCCTCGCGCACGATCTCTTCGCCCGGCAGGAACGACATCGTGTGCAGCCGGCCGAGGATGCGGCTCAGGTCCTCTTCCAGGTCCTGGGCGCTCTTCTCGGAAAGCGCGCCCTCGTCGTACTGGTCCCGCACCGTTTCCCGCTCGCGGTTCAAGGCGGCGCGCTGCAGGATCCCCTGCTCCACCTTCCCGACGTATTCCGGGAACTCGCGGTTGACCTGCTCGACCCGCTCGTGCGTCTGCTGTGCGAGGCCGAGGTAGAACGCGCGCGCCGCGGCAAGCGGGCCGGGCGCGTAGGTCCGTTGCTCCTGCATCGCGTCGATCTTTTGGAGCACCTCCTGCGCGGCCATCAGCCGGGCCCGCTTGCGCTCGTAGCTTGCGGCGATCCGCTCGGTCTTGATCCGGGCGAGGTATCCCTTGCCGAAGGGCGCGACACGGCCCGCGCGGAAGAGGAGGCGATCCACGAGGCCGAAGGCCGCTCCCCCGCCTCCCTTGCCGGGCAGGGACGAACCCTCCTTGACGCGGTCGAGCTGCACGTCGATGTGGTGCCGCAGCTCCTTCAGGTTCTCCTCGCCCAGGAGCCCCTGCACGAAGAGCCGGTGGTAGGCGGTCTTCTCGATCAGGAGCACGTGGCGCAGGACCATCTCTTCCTCATCGCGGTAGCCTGACTGTGCCGCGCCGGTGCGGAGCACCTGGAGCTCCTGCGCGACGGACGCGATCTCGCGATCGTAGCGCGCGCGCTCCTCTTCCATCACCTGCGGCCGGATCATGCCCGCGACGGCCACGGCGGCGAGCCCGTCGCGCGCCCGCTGGCGCGCGAGCAGCAGGGCCTGGAGCCGCTCCAGGCGGTCCTGGAGCGAAAAGCGGTCGAGCGCCAAAAGCCCCATGAGGGGACGCATGGTCAGGCCGTTCACGAGCAGGGTGAAGAGCACGATGCCGAGCGTGAGGTGCAGGATGAGCGGCTTTTCGGCCACGCTGTCCGGGATGCTCACGGCCATGGCCACGGCGAGCACGCCGCGCAGGCCGCCCCAGACGATCACGGTCTGGAACCGGAGGTCCACGGGCTCCACCCGCCTGAAGCGTTCGATCACGGGGAAGAGCCCGTACACGGCGACCACGCGCGCAAGGATCACCGCGAGCACGGCCGGAACGAGCGCCTTGGCATCGGCCGCGAACCCGGCCAGGTCGATGCCGAGCCCCACGAGCAGGAAGATGAGCGAGTTGCAGACGTAGGCCGCGTAGTCCCAGAAGGCCTCGAGGTAGTCCAGGACCTGCGGCGAGATCTTGCTCCTGCCGTAGCTCCCGAGCATGAGCCCCGCCCCGACCGTGGCCATCACGCCCGACAGGTGCAGGACGTGGTCCGCGAAGAGGAAGGACGAGTGTGCCAGGATCGTGGTGAGCGTGATCTCCACGAGCCGGTTGTTCTCGACCCTGCCGATGATGTGCGCGAACAGGAACCCCAGGCCGGCGCCCACGGCCGCGCCGCCGAAGAAGACGACCACGAACCGCACGGCCCCGTCCAGCGCCGCGGCGGGCGGCAGCACGCCCGAGATCGCCGCGGGCAGCAGGATCGCGAAGAGGACCAGGGCGGTCCCGTCGTTGAACAGGCTTTCGCCTTCCACCAGCATGGTGAGCCGCTTCGGGGCGCCCATCTCTTTAAAGAGCGCGATCACCGCGACCGGGTCCGTGGCGGAGATGAGCGCCCCGAACAAAAGGGCGGCGCCGAGCGACAGGGGCAGCGCAAGCCGCGTGAGTCCCGCCACGATCGCGGTCGAGATGAGCACCGCCGGCACGGCGAGGACCAGGATGGGCGTGAGGTTCTTGAGCAGGCTGCGGACATCGATGTTGAAGGCGGACTCGAAGACCAGGACCGGCAGGAGGATGTAGAGCACCACGTCCGGCGTAAGCGCGAACCGGGTAAGGTAGCCGAGGGACGGCACGTTGCGCGAGGCCCAACCGAGCGCGAGCCCCGCGATCACGAGCAGGATGGTGTAGGGAAACCGGATGCGCTTGGCCCCGAGCGCGACCAGCGAGGCGGCAAAGAGCAGGGTCATGATGACGAACACGACCCCGGTAAGCTCTCCGTGCATGGGCACCCTCCCTGCGACGGCGTCCGCGGCGCGCCGGGCGCTCCGGTATCTCTAGTATAGCCGATCCGGCGGCGGCGCGGTACGGCGCCCCTCAGTTGACAAAGCAGCGGCGGTATGTTATCTATTTGTGATTCAACGGAAAACGGACGTTCTGCTGAATCCCTTCCGCACGGCCGCGCTGTCTCGGCGCCGGAATTCGCCCCTTGGAGCGGCGGGGCACGGCGTCGATGCAACGGTTCGTCCCGCATACGGTGCATACGCCCCGAGGAGTCTCGTGTTTAATCGGCTCAAAAAAATCGTCCGGCTCGGCCTGCACTTCGTCTCCCTCGTTCGTGCCGACGAGGGGACCTTCCTCATCCTTTCGGCCGTCGTGGTCGGCGTGCTCGGCGGCGTGGCGAACATCATCTTCCGAACGTGCATGCAGCTCGTCCATAAGTTCATCTTTGTGGGCGGCTCGCACCTCCTCGGGGTAACGAGCGGCGGGTGGCACCGCATCCTGCTGCCTCTCATCCCGATGACCGGCGCCCTGCTCCTGATCCCGCTCGCGCTGCTGTTCCCCGGCGAAAAGGGCGGCTACGGCTTTCCCCGGTTCCTCGAACAGGTGAACATCAAGGGCGGGTTCCTCCGGATCCAGACCGCCGTCTTCCGGATACTGGGCCCCGCGCTCACGATCGGGACGGGCGGCTCCGCGGGGGTGGAAGGTCCGATCGCCGTCATCGGCGGCACCGTCGGATCTGCGGTGGGCCAGGTCCTGAAGACCTCGGCGAACCGGACGAAGCTCCTGATCGCCGCGGGTGCGGCGGCAGGCATCGCCGCCACGTTCAATGCACCGATCGCGGGCGTCATGTTCGCCACCGAGATCGTGCTGCTCGGCGACTTCGAGATCGCGTCGTTCGCCACGATCGTCATCGCCTCGGGCATGGCGACGGTCGTGTCGCGCGCCTACTACGGCGCAACGCCCGCCTTCCAGGTGCCGCAGTACGACCTGAAGAGCATCTTCGAGATCCCCCTCTATATGGTCCTCGGCTTGATCGTCGGCCTGACCGCGGTCTTCTACATCCGCACCTTCTACCGCATCAAGGACGAGTTCGACGCCCTCAAGCTCCCGCCCCACCTGAAGCCCCTGATCGGCGCGTTCCTCGTGGGCGGACTCGGCATCTTCCTGCCGCAGGTGATGGGGAACGGCTACGAGTTCGTCGAGGCGGCGCTCCACGAGCATATGATCTTCGTGATCCTCGCCCTGCTCGTTCTTTTCAAGATCGTGGCGACCTCGATCACCCTCGGTTCGGGCGGCGCGGGCGGCGTCTTTGCGCCGGCGCTCTTCATCGGGTCCATGATCGGCGGCAGCTTCGGCGCCGTCGTGCATGCCCTCTTCCCGCACACCACGGCCACGTCGGGCGCCTATGCCTCCGTCGGCATCGGCGCGTTCCTCGCCGCGACGACCCATGCGCCCCTGACCGGGATCTTCCTGCTCTTCGAGATGACCGGGAACTACAAGATCATCGTGCCGCTCATGTTCAGCACCATGATCGGCACGCTCGTGTCCCGCCGCATGTACCGCGACTCCATCGACACCGCGGAGCTCACCCGGCGGGGCATCCGGCTCCATGCGGGCAAGGAGCAGACCATCATGAGCAGCATCCACGTCGCCGACGTGATGATCGCCGATGTGGTGACCGTGGGGCCCGAGACCCCGCTCCACCGCCTGATCGAGACCATGATCGACTACGAGCGCTTCTATATCCCCGTGACCACCGAGGACGGCGAGATGCACGGGATCGTCTCGATCCACGACGTGCGGCCCGTGCTGCTCGAGGAGCGCGTCACCTACATCGTGACCGCGGGCGACATTGCCACGGAGGATGTCATCGTCCTGATCCCGGAGGACGACCTGAACAAGGCCATGGAACGGTTTGCGATCAAGGACATCGAGGAGATCCCGGTCGTGGAGCGGGAAGGATCGCGCCGCATCGTCGGGATGGTGCGGCGGAAGGACGTGATCGCGGCCTACAACCGCGAGGTGCTGAAGCGGGAAAGCGGGCTCGACTGAGCCGTCACCGGACCGGTCGTTTGCGCGGCCCCTTTGCCTTCTTATTCCGCGGGGCGTTGACCTCCTGGGAAAAGATCAGCCGGGGGGGGACGCTCTGCGCGTCCAGGATATCCACCATGGCACGCAGGCCCGCGCTGATCGTCTGCAGCTCCTTCGCCGATCGCTTCTCCAGCCCGTCGACCAGGAGGCCCTGGGCCACGGCGGGCGATCTTCTCACCAGCCCCTTCCCCTGGGCGGTCAAGACGACCTGGACCACGCGCCGGTCCTTGGCGGAGCGGACGCGCTCCACCAAGCCGTGCGTCTCGAGCCGGTCGAGGATGCCCACGACCGTCGCGGGGTGCAGGTGCATCTGCCGCGCGATGGCCGAGACCATGATCGGCGCGTCCTGTGCGATCGTCTTGATCGCCCAGAGCTGCGGCCCGGTCAGCCCCGTCACCCGCTCCGCCCGCTTGGAGTGTTCATTCACCACCTGGAAGATCCGCCGCAGTTTGTCGACGATCCCCGCGATGCGATCCGCTTCCTTCACGCGCCACCTCTCCGGAAAAACGGCTTGACACGGCCCGCCCGCCCGTGGTAAAACTTTGCATACAAACGATTGTGCATGCAATGATCCTGCGCCGCGCGGTTGCGCGGTGACGGCTTTCATACCGCTCTTACAGAACACCGGTAGTACAGCTGCTTCATTATCCGGCGCCTTCCGCGCTGCAACGCGGAAGGCGCCTTTTTTTGTTTCTCCTACCCCGCCGGGCGGCTCCGCCGCGCCTCCAGCTCCCGCTGGACCGACGGGAACGCGTCGAGGTTCGTGTGCGGCAGGAAGAGCGCCGACAGGTATTCGTCCATGAAGCTGCGCGAGACCGAAAGCTCGAGGTAGGTCATCTTGCGGGCGATCTCCTCGGTCTCGAGCCGGAGCCGGTCGCACAGGAGGGCGTAGTAGGCGCCCATGATGGACGTGTTGCCGAGGAACTGGAACCGGTCCACCGGGAGATCGGGCAGCATCCCGATCGAGATCGCGCGCTCCACGTCGATGTAGCGGCCGAACCCCCCGGCGATGTAGATCGTCGCCACGTCCGCGAATCCCATGCCCATGTGGCCCAGGAGCGTGGCGAACCCCGCGTAGATCGCGCCCTTGGCGCGCACCAGGTTGTCCAGGTCCACCTCGGTGATCACGATCTCCTTGTTGATGGCGCTCTCGACCCGCCAGGCCAGGACGTACTCCAGGCCGCTCTCGCCCCGCCGGATGCGCTTCGACCCGGCCTCCTCGCGGATCTTCCCCTTCTGATCGATCACCCCCGCCAGATACATCTCGGCCAGGATGTCGATCATGCCGGAGCCGCAGATCCCGATGGGCTTCACGTCGCCGATCACCCGGTAGTTCACCTCGAAGGTCCGCGGGTCGATCTCCACCTCCTCGATGGCGCCCTCCATGGCGCGCATGCCGAACTTGATGCCGCTCCCTTCGAAGGCGGGCCCGGCCGAGCAGGCGGCGGTCACGAGCCAGTCCCGGTTGCCGAGCACGATCTCGCCGTTCGTGCCGATGTCGATGAAGAGCGAGACCTCCTCCTGCCGGTGGATCTGGGAGACGAGCACGCCGGACGTGATGTCCCCGCCCACGTAGCTCGCCACGTTCGGCATGGCGTAGACGATGGCCTGCGGATCGATGCCGAACCCGATGCTCTTCCCGCGGACCAGCGGGAAGGTGGACGCCGTGGGGATGTAGGGCTCCTCGCGGATGTACTGCGGGTTCATGCCGAAGAACAGGTGCGTCATCGTCGTGTTCCCGGCCACGACCATGTAGTCGATCATGCCGGGACGGATCCCGTTCCGCGCGGCCACGTCGGACAGGAGCGTGCTCACGTTCTGGATCACCAGCTCCTGCAGCTCCGCAAGGCCGTTCTGCTCGGTCGCGTAGACGATGCGGGAAATGACGTCGTCGCCGCACTTCGCCTGGTTGTTGTACGACGAGGCGGTGCCGATGATGCGGCCGTCGGCGAGATCCACGAGGTAGACGACGACGGTGGTGGTGCCGATGTCCACGGCCGCGCCGAACCGCTTCCCGGTCACGTCGTGGGGAAAGATGTCGAGCGCCTCGGTCACCGACCCGACCGTGAAGAGCGAGAGGGTGACCTTCCAGTCCGCCTCCCGCAGGACGTGCGCCAGCTTCCGGAGGACCTGGATGTTCATGTGCAGGTTCGCTGCATCATGGCCCGCGGCGTCGAGTGCGCGGCGGACCCGCTCGAAATCGGAGATGTTGTCGTCCAGGGTGGGGGGGCTGACCTCGAGGTAGGCCCTGCTGATGCGCGATTCGAGACACCCGCCGGCGGCCCGCATGCGCTTCAGGATCTCGTCGGTCTTCGCGCCCAGGGCGATCTTATGGCGGGCCTGCATGCGGGATTCCGCGGGGATCTCGACGGTCAGATCGCCGGTGACGCGCGAGTGGCAGGCGAGGACGTAGCCCGCCGCGGCCTCCTCGGCGCTCAGGAAGGAACGGGACGTCCCGGCCGCGACGCTCCCCGACCGGATCACGACCTTGCACTTGCCGCAGGTGCCCTTGCCGCCGCAGGAGGACAACACGTACACGCCGGCGGCCTTGAGGGTCTTGAAGAGATTTGCGTTGTCTTCCGCCTCGATCGTTACGCGATCGGGCAGAACCGTAACGGTCCGTTTCATGGGCTGAATATAGCAGGCTGCCCGGGAGGGGTCAAGAGGATTCTCGGGCATACGCGCGTTGTTTGCTGGTATACTTGGAAAAGCGGCCGGAAACCGCAGATCGGGAGCGCGCATGCACTGGTACCACCTCATCGGCTATCCCCTGTTCTTCATCGCGTTCCTGGAGCTGCTTCTCGGCGTGGTCTTTCTGCGCGGCACCTATCGGAAGAGCCGCGTCCACCTTTCCGCCGCGGTCTTCTCCTTCTTCTCCGCCGCCTTTGCACTCAGCGCCGCCTTTGCCTATCTCCGGGCCTCCCGGGGCCTCGACATCTCCTTCTTCCTGCGGGCGCTCTGGATCGGCTGGTTCATGGTCCCCGCGGGACTCCAGTTCATTTACGCGCTGAAGGACGAAACCGGCCGCGCCGTCCGGGTGGTCGGCTATACGCTCTACCCGTTCTGGTCGATCATCTTCCTGCTCTGCCTCTTTACGAATCTCATCGAACCCGGGACCTCGACCCTGGTGCCCTACGTCGGACACCGCGGACCGCTCGACGGCCTGGTGCGGCTCATCGGCGTGCTCATGGTGGTCTGGGCGATCAGCGAGGTCGTGCGACTCCGGAAGCGGGTGTTCGGTCGGCGCAAAACGCAGCTCGACTACTTTCTCGCCGGCCTGCTGATCTTCGGCGTGGGCGGCGGCACCGTGGCGGGTCTCCTCCCCCTCGTCGGGATCACGAGCGTGGACCCGGCGCTCGCGGCCTTCTTCAGCCTTCCCTGGGTGGTGCTCACGTGGTACGCCGCGACCCGCTACCGGCTGTTCGGCATCCGGCGCATGATCGAGCAGACCTTCACGCTGTCGCTCCTCGCCGTGCTGGTCATCGGGCTCATCCTCCTGCTGTTTCGGCTTTTGGAGCACGAACTCGGCATTATCCCCGCCCTGTTCGTTGCGTTGGCAGGCGTCGGCCTGCTGCTGTTCGCGATTGGCTCGCGCCGGGCCGTGCAGGCATGGATCCGGCGCAGGCTGTTCCGGCGCGCCTACGATTACGAGACGGCGCTGAGCGAGACGGTATACGGCGTTACGACCATGCTGGATCTCGACGAGCTCCTGGCCTTCATCGTCACCAGGCTGTGGACGATCCTGGAGACCGAGGGCGTGCATCTCTATTTAAAGAGCGCGGACGCCTCCTGCGCACTGCGCCAAAGCGCCGGCCGTTCGGAGCCGGATACCTGTGCCTGGTTGCCGGAGGTGGTGCTGCAGCACCTGTGCTCCCGCCATGCCGTGGTGGTCGTCACCGACGAGCTGGAGCTGGCGGCCCGCGGCCGGGAGGCGGACCCCCTCGTTGCCGCGCTGCGGGATACGGGAATCGCCGCGGCCGTGCCGCTCGTCACGCGGGACCAGTTCCAGGGTGTGCTCACCCTCGCTCCGAAGCGGAGCAGGGACGCCTTTACGCAGGACGACGTCAATCTGTTGACCGCGTTGGCGGGCAATGCGGCGGTCGCGATCGAGAACGCCGTCCTGTACGCGGAGATGGAACAGAAGGTCCACGACCGGACGCGCGAACTGGAGAAGGCAAAGATCGCGGCCGAGGAGGCGAACCGGGCGAAGTCCGAGTTTCTGTCGAACATCTCCCATGAACTGCGCACCCCGCTCAATTCGATCATCGGCTTTTCCGAGGCCATGAAGGACGGTTCGGCCGGACCCCTCTCTTCGGACCAGCTCGGCTACCTGCAGGACATCTGGGAGAGCGGCAAGCACCTCCTCCGGATCATCAATAACATCCTCGATCTCTCGAAGATCGAGGCGGGCATGATGGAGCTGGAGCTCGACGACTTCTTCCTGAAGGAACTCCTGGAGGGCAGCCTGGGGCTGTTCCGGGAACGGGCGAAACGGCAGGGGATTACGCTCATTGCGGAGATCGCGGACGACGTGGATCTGGTCACGGCGGACGCGACAAGGATCAAGCAGGTCGCCTTGAACCTCCTGGCGAATGCCGTGAAATTCACTCCCGACGGAGGCCGGGTGGGCGTGCGGGCGTTCCGGGACGGCGGGGCGGTGCAGGTCGAGGTCTGGGACACGGGGATCGGCATGACGCCGGAGGACAGCGCGAAGCTCTTCCAGCCCTTTCAGCAGCTCGACAACTCGCTCACCAAGAAATTCGAAGGCACGGGCCTGGGGCTCCACCTGAGCAGAAAGATCATCGAACTGCACGGCGGCACGATCTGGGTGGAGAGCGCGCCCGGACAGGGCTCCCGGTTCATCTTCACCCTGCCGCAGCCTGCGGGCGGACAGCAGGGACCGGCAGGCGCGGGCCGGGGATGACTCCCGTCCCGGACGAAGAGAATCTGGTAGAATAAAAAGGAGAACGCCGCAACAGGCGGCAGACCCCCGGAGATCCGATGATCGACACGAAACAGCCCCGGATCCTTGTCGTGGACGACGAGGAAAAGAACTTCCGTCTCCTGTCCCTCATCCTGAAGGACCTGTCCTGCATCTTCGAGACCGCCCGGGACGGCAGAGAGGCCATTCTCAAGACCGTCTCCTTCCAGCCCGATCTGATCTTCCTGGACCTGATGCTCCCGGAGATGGACGGGTACGCGGTCTGCAGACTCTTGAAGGAAAATCCGGACACCCGCACGATCCCCATCATCGTCGTGACGGCCCTGGACGACAAGGCGTCCAAGCTCCAGGCGCTCGAGGCCGGGGCGAACGACTTTCTGAACAAGCCGATCGACGGCACCGAGGTGATCATCCGGACGAAGAACCTCTTGCGCATCAAGGAGTTCGATGATTTCCTGCAGACCCACGCGGAGCAGCTGAAGGCGGAGACGGCGAAGAAGACGGCCGAGCTGAACGCCGCCCTGCAGAGCGTCGTCAACTCCCAGAACCGGCTGAAGGCGAGCTACCTGGACACCATCTATCGCCTGACCGTGGTGGCCGAGTACAAGGACGAGGCCACCGTGTCGCACGTGAAGCGGATCGGCCTGTGCTGCGCCCACATCGCAAAGCAGCTCGGCTGGCCCGAGGAGCGGGTGGAGATCATCAAGTATGCCTCGCCCATGCACGACATCGGCAAGATCGGCATCCCGTCCGATATCCTGCTAAAACCAGCGGGCCTGACGAAAGAAGAGCTCGCACTGGTCAAGACCCACACGACGATCGGGGGCAAGATCCTGCACGGCTCCAATTCGGAATATCTGCGGATGGCGGAGCGGATCGCGATCAATCATCACGAGCGGTGGGACGGGACGGGGTATCCCGCCGGACGGCGGGGCGAGGAGATCCCGATCGAGGGCAGGATCGTGTTCTTCGCGGACCAGTATGACGCCCTGCGGAGCATGCGGCCGTACAAGCCGCCCTTCGACTACATCATGGCCTACCGGATCATGGTCGAGGGCAACGAACGGATCCAGCCCGGCTATTTCGACCCGCAACTGCTCGCGATCTTCAAGGATACGAGCAAGACCTTCGAGCAGATCTACGATCAATACAAGGACGACTTAACGCCCGTCTATTGACGACCCGCCCCTGCCCGGCGCGGTTGACATCCCCCGGCTGATCCGCTACTATGCGCAATGCACTCCCTCGGACGTCGACACCGCCGACTGCCGATCGTGCTCGGCCTCTGGCTCGTCGTCGCGGCAGGCTGCGCGGGCGTTCCCGTCAGGCACGCGGGCGACTATGCCTACTCCCCGTCGGCGGGCGCCCGGGCCGCCCGTACGGCCCTGGCCATGATCGGCAGGCCCTACCGCTATCGCGGCGACAGCCCGCGGGGATTCGACTGCAGCGGCCTGGTGCGCTACAGCTATCTGTCCGCGGGCCTGGACCTGCCGCACAGCACCCGGGCGCTCTGGAACGTCAGCCAATGGGTGAGCATCAGGGCAGCGCGGAAGGGCGACCTGGTATTCTTCAACGAGGCGGGCAGACACTCCCACGTGGGCATCTACCTCGGCCGCGGCTCCTTCGTGCACGCCCCGCGCACCGGCGAGCGGGTCCGCAGGGACAGCCTGCGGAATCCCTACTGGAAACGGCACTTCGCCGGCATCCGGCGCCTCTAAGGCGCCGCCCCGCACTCCCTACCCGGAGACCGGAACCAGCACCCGCTCCGCGACCGCGGCCAGCTCCTGGTAGAACTCCTTCCCGAGATACTTCTCGATGGTCTTCCGCAGGCTCTTGTACATGGGCTCGCCCGAGGGCTCGGTCATGCAGCGCACGTGGCGCAGATAGGGCGTATCCTGGATCGAGAGCACCCGCTTCCCCTCGTCGTTCACGTAGAACGAGAGCGGGTACTGGACGCAATCCGTGAACTTGAAGGCCTGCCAGTCGAACCCCTGCGCCACGGCGAAGCTGTGCACGCTGCAGTACCGGACCCCCTGGGGGTTGGTATAGAGCAGGGCGCAATCGTTGTTGAACAGGAGCACGCACCGGAAGGGCTTGCCCCCGAACTGGCGGCTGATCGCCCGGGCCTCGTCTTCGTGGATCACACAGCCCGCCGGGCACTGGGCGTCGCACTGCGCCAGGATCCCCCCGTTCCGCCGGACGGCATCGCGGTTCTCCGGCGCCAGGTACTCCAGGATCCCGTCGAGGTACTGCTCGACTTTAGCGGCCTCTTCTTCCGAAACGATACAGGAACGATAACAGCAGGTGGAGTTGCATCCGTACTTCTCGACATCGCAGGCGTAGGGGCGGGTGAAGATCTCGGGATTGACGAGAACGGAAGCGATCTCGACAAACCCCTGGTGCTCGGCAGCCATGAATCCTCCATCCGAGACGGTGCTCGGCGATCGGAGGTCGTCGCGGCAGCGATCAGGCCTGCTGCTCGCGGTTCTCCGGGGATTCCCGGCGCCACGTTCCGGGAAATCCGCGGAA